>CAZKLN010000025.1:18656-20279 GCA_964553765.1 uncultured Thermofilaceae archaeon | reverse complement strand
ATTTTACCCCCACTTTTCCTCCTCCGTATTTTTTAACTTTGCTCTCCTAAAACTGGTACATGACAGTGAGATAACGGGCACATGACGATAACATATTGGGTACCTGACAGTGGCATATACGTGACGAGGGGCTATGACACGGGCATCGACAGGGGAAGAGGACTATTCGTGAAGATAATAAGCAAAAACCAAGAAGATTAAATAACCAAACATACACTAATTAAACACATAAAACAAGCAGAAAAACAACACATCAAGAAGACAAATAAACAAGTAAAACAAAAATAAACGAAAACAATGAAAAACATACAACTTTTTAAGAAGGCTCTTTTAATTTTTATCTTCTCATATGTCCGATCCTCTCTTAATTTTAAATATTTAATTTTATAATAATAGGTAATACTAGGGATTTGAATGTATAGTCTAAATAGTTACATAGCATTTCTTTTAATCTCTCTACTAGTTTTACCTATTGTTTCTTGTGGACATGTTTGGTTTTTCCCCAAGATAGATGAGGAAATGCCTGGATGGATGCAGATTAAGAGTGTTAAAATGTTTATAAGTAATATAACAAAGAAGGATTTATATTTACTAATAGAACTCTACGAATCTTTACCTAAACGTAAATTAAAGTATTTATTTAAAATATTTTTTAATTCTGATGGGAATTTAAATACAGGGGATCCTAGGAATAAAGGAGCAGATCTCCTTCTTTACTTCCTAAGGGAAATTTCTAGAAACGATGTAGGAAAGAGCACGTATGCCCCCCTTTACCCATATAACGATGTTTCAAAACGCTTCGAGATTAAAAATTTCATAAGGATAAATGCTTTAATTAGCAATTCAACTACGTTTCTTTTTATACTTCCTCTAAAAATGTTTAATATAAAAAAGCTTAATGAGACATTTGTGAAAATATATGTAAAAATAAGTTACGAGGTTGCATACCCTTTCTACATAGGTAAAAATACTAACGAGGTATAACTACGGTAGCATTTCTTATGGTGTCCTTAAGTTCTATTAGTTCATCAGTCAATAGAGAAATAGAGGTACTAATATCATCTATTGAGGTTTGCATATTCTTCACTAATATGCTTATTGTATCCAGATAATTTGTTAAATTATTTATTTTAGAGCTTATTTTATTAAACTTAATCTCTAAACTTTGTAAATTCTTCATGCCAGTCTCTAAGGTAGCCAATCTATTAGTTACGTCCCTTACTTCGACTGTTAAATCTCCTATACTTCTCAGAACAGAGGTTTTCACACTCTCTATCTCCTCTACACTTAGGTTTAGATTTCGTGACACAGCCTCTTCGTAAGAACTTATACGTACCTCTAGATATGCCAGTCTGTTATCCACATCAGTTAGGCTTTCATAGATGTATTTTTTACTGTTTATCGTTTCTTTATAAACCTCATTGAGCTTACTAGCTAAATTATGATCAAAAGCTGAGAGCTCTTTGATGCTCTGGTCTAAGGCTTGTAGCCTCGTTTTCAGGGTTTGGTTTAGAGCTCTGAGCGAGCTGGCTATGTTCTGCTGATTGTTGGATAGCTGTGTTAGAAGCGCTGAGAGCTCTTTGATGCTCTGGTCTAAGGCTTGTAGCCTCGTTTTCAGGGTTT
>CAZKLN010000025.1:1202-18556 GCA_964553765.1 uncultured Thermofilaceae archaeon | reverse complement strand
TAAGTAGTTAATTAAACTATGGCAGTATAAATATCTTAAAGATCTTTGGTTAACTGTTAGGAAAGCAATCAGGGATTCCGACATAGTACTTGAGGTGCTCGATGCTAGGGACCCTTATGGGACGAGATCCAAAGAAGTAGAAACCTTAGTTAAGGAGGAAGGGAAAACCTCTGATCCTAGTTATTAATAAAGCAGATATTGTCCCCAAAAAATATACTAGAGAGATAGAAGAGAGTGTTAAGTAGAGAACATCCTACAATTTTTATAAGCGCACGTAAGAGGTTAGGAACACGGAAGCTCTGGATCACTATAAAGAAAGCTACAAATAAAAGACCTGTTAAGGTAGCCGTGGTTGGCTATCCTAAAGGCAAATCAACTATAATAAACATACTTAGGGGTAGACATAGCACGGGTACATCCCCTTTACTCGGATTTACTAAACATAAGAAAGTGGTTAAAGCAGCTATACCTATTAAAAGCAGTGAGGAAGAGCTTGTGATAAAAAACGCTTTAGCCCCTGAAGGTTTAGAAGATCCCGTTCCTCCAGCATTGAAGCTTATTGAGATAGCTCTGAAAAAGGATCCTGAGATCTTCAGAAGAACATACAACGTAACATCATTAGAACCTACTAAGATGTTAGAGGAGTTAGCTAAGAGAAGAAAACTGTACTTAAAGAGAGGAAAGCTTAACTTAGAAGAGGCTACTCGTATTCTCATAAGGGATTGGCAACAGGGTAAACTCGTCTTTTACTACACGCCTAATGACTATGGGTTATAATATGAATCTGAGTTATAATATGCTATAATATATTTAGTTTAGCAATAAATTTATTAGATAATATTTAGGATCATAAGGCATAGAAGATAAAAATTTATATATACCTATCTGAAAGACATAAAGATAACCATGAGGGCTTTAAAGATAATAATATCGTTATTGGTCATATCGCTGGTCTTACCATTACCTGTGTTCCTTGTTAATGCCGAGCTCCCAGAAGAGATACCTATAGGAGCATTAATGGCGTTGACAGGCCCTCTTACATCATTTGGAAAAAGACAGACCTTATCAGCCCAGATGGCGATAGATGATGTAAACGCTTATGTAGCTAAGCTGGGTCTTAATGTAAGGTTCAAACTTCTTGTGGAAGATACAAAGGTGCTTCCTGAGGAAGCGTTAGCTAGAATACAATCTCTTGCCGCTCAGGGTGTAAAGGTAGTAGTGGGTCCGTTAGCAAGCTCTGAAGTTGCAGCAGTGAAGAGCTTTGCAGACTCCAATAAAATAGTTGTAATAAGCCACTCTTCAACAGCTCCTTCATTGTCTATACCTGGTGACTTTATATTCAGGTTTGTACCTACTGACGTATTTCAAGGTAGAGCGTTAGCTAAGCTTGCCGAAGCATTAGGTCTTTCTAAGGTAGTGGCTATCTACAGAGGTGATCCATGGGGAGATGGTTTATATGAGGCTTTCAAGGAGAACTTTGAAGAGCTTGGAGGTGAGGTTAAAGGAGTAAGATACGATCCGAATGCTAAAGACCTATCCCCTGAGGTCAGAAAAGCCTCAGAGCTAGTCTCAGAATATGGCATAGGTCCTGATGTGGGAGTGCTTCTCATATCATTTGAGGATGATGGTATAGCTGTTTTAATGGCTGCTAGGGAAGATCCTGTCTTAATGGGTGTTAAGTGGTTAGGGACTGATGGAACCGCTATGTCTAGTAAAATAGTTGAACAAGTAGGAGATGTTGCAGTTAAATTAGGTAGTTTTCTAAACACTTTATATAACCCAGCCTTTAGCCCTAAACAAGAGGAGTTCAGGAAGAGATTTATAGAGGTAGCTGGAGAAGAACCTGATGCCTACTGTTACAATATATATGATGCAGTGTGGGTAGCTGCCTTAGCTATAATAGAAACTAGATCATACGATGGAGAAGCTATAGCTAAAGTACTTCCAGATGTTGCATCAAGATACTTTGGAGTAAGCGGATGGACCTTACTTGATGAGGCAGGAGATAGAGCTGGAGGAGACTATGGAATATGGTCCGTAGTAGATGTGGATGGTAAATACGAGTGGAAATTAATAGGTACGTATAGTTATACTTCGGACTCAGTAACATTTAAAGATTAATTTAAAAATATTTTTATTTTTTAATTAAAATTCTTATTAGGAACTAGGGTGAAGCATCATGAACTCATCTAATCTAAGAACAGAAAACATAACTAAAAGATTTGGAGGACTAGTAGCTCTAGAAAATGTTAGTATAGAGGTCCCTTCTGAGAAAATAATTATGCTTATTGGCCCTAATGGGAGTGGGAAAACAACGCTCATTAACGTAATTAGTGGTGTCTACAAGCCTGAGAAAGGTAAAGTATTTTTTGATAAAAATGAAATAACAGGTTTACCTCCTCATAAAGTATATTCATTAGGCATCGTTAGAACCTTTCAAATACCTTCATTATTCCTTAAATTAACAGTACTTGAGAACTTAGTAATAGCTGCTAAGAATCAGATAGGAGAGAAAATAACTGAGGCTATTTTAAATAGAAGAAAGTGGATTAAGCAAGAAGAAAAACTCATTGAAAAAGCTTTTGAGATACTGGATCTACTCACCTTATCTCATATGTGGAACAGGAGAGCTTCCGAACTAAGTGGCGGTCAAATGAAACTTCTTGAAATAGGTAGAGCTTTAATGAGCGATCCCAAGGTAATACTTATGGATGAGCCTGTAGCCGGGGTTAATCCGAAATTAGCTCATAACATAATGAACCACGTAACGGGTATAAGGGATAAACTAGGTCTCTCATTTCTAATAGTAGAACATAGGCTTGATATAGTACTTGACTACGTGGATTATGTCTACGCCATGCACAGAGGTAAAGTTATCTCCAAAGGCAGTCCTGATGAGGTGATATCGGATCCTGTGGTGATAGAGTCTTATCTAGGAGGCTGAGAAATGAAGCTATTAGGAGTAGAGGACTTAAATGCTGGGTACGGAAAGTTACAGATTCTTTATGGTATAACTTTCTCTTTAGAAAATAAGGAAATATTAGCTATAGTTGGTCCTAATGGTAGTGGTAAAAGTACTTTATTAAAATCAATATTTGGTTTGACAACCGTTTACAGTGGTAAAGTCATTTTTAAAGGTGAGGAAATAACTAACAAACCTCCTCATGAGAAGGCTAGAATAGGGCTTGCCTATTTACCACAGATAGGGAATACCTTTGAGAAATTGACAGTCATAGAGAATTTAAAAATGTCCTGTTATACTCTAGAAGAACATGAAGTCAAGGAGAGGATAGAAGAAGTACTTGCTATATTTCCCCATATAAAGCCATACCTAAAAAGAAGAGTATGGTCACTGAGCGGTGGTGAGCGTCAAATGGTGGCTATGGCTATGGCTCTTACGAGAAGACCAGAAATCATAATGATGGATGAACCCTCAGCTGCATTAGCCCCGAAGATTGCCTCACAAATATTCGAGAAGATAGTTGAAATAAGGGATTCATTAGGCAAAGGAGTCGTCCTAGTTGAACAGAATGCTAAGAAAGCCCTTGAAGTATGCGATAAAGCACTATTGCTCGTAGCTGGTCAACAAGCCTTTTTAGGGAGTCCTGAAGAACTTTTAGCAGATCCTGAATTAGCACAAACTTACTTAGGTGTAAAATAAATGTTTAGCTTAGATGTAATATTAGATGCATTAATATTTAGTAATATGATATCACTTATGGCTATAGGACTTACTCTTACATATCAAACATTAAAGGTACCTAATTTTGCTCATGGCGATCTAGTTACACTAGGAGCATATGCCGTTCTTTTTCTCTATAAAACGTTTAATGTAAATCCTTATTTAGCGCTACCATTAGCTTTTTTGATACCTGCCTTCTTCTCTTTATTAACCTATCTTCTCATTTATAAACCTCTCTCTGATAGAGGAGCTAGTATAGTAGTTCTCATGATAGCATCAATAGCCGTAGAAATCATTTTGAGAAATATGTTGCATATTTTTGCCGATGTTATGAGAAATCTACAGAAGACTTATTATAGAAGTCTTATATTAAGAGAAAAGAATATACTACTAGGTGGTTTTTCCATACCTCCTGTAGCTATATCATCGACATTAACTACTATATTTGTAGCATCGATAATCTATCTCTTCTTAACTAAGACTAAGTTGGGAGTAGCTATGAGAGCATCCATAGAGAATCCAGGATTAGCAAGTGTGCTAGGAATAGACGTAAACAAAGTTTACTCCATTTCATGGTTTATAGCTGGGGGATTAGCGGGTCTCGCAGGTTTATTCCTACCTTACAGGATGCCGGCTGATCCAGAAATTGGCTGGGGATTATTACTTAAGGTGTTCTCCGCTTCCATACTAGGAGGACTAGATAATATCTTTGGGGCTATAGCAGGAGGATATATAATTGGAAACGTAGAATACTTGGGAATAAATCTGCTCTCAAGACCTCCCATAAACCTCTCTACATCTTACAGACCTGCATTACCTTTAATAGCTATGATATTGGCACTTTTATTTGTACCCAAGGGAATAACATCGATAAATATGAGAAAAATTAAAAAGTGGCTGAGAAGACAATGAGAGCACTAGTTAACATATTGAAATATACTGTTCCCATACTATGGATATTACTACTCTTTATAGGAACAAGAGATCCAATAAGTTTCTTCTTGAGTATACTTGCTTTTTACTCAATATATCTGCTTCTCTCTATAAGTTTAAACCTGGAATATGGGTTTACGGGAATTCCAAACTTCGGTAAGGTAATGTTTTACGCAGGAGGAGCTTTCGTTACGGGAGCGTTAAGCTCCCGGTTAATAGCTCCTTTTATAGGTATTAGTTGGAAATATCTCGAGAAATTTAAAACGTATAATGTCATAGTAAGTACACAAGTCAGTAGGTTCTTTATGCAGAGACCTGATGTGGGAGTATCCATATTTGTATTAATGCTCTTGCTTGGCGTTCTTATTGGAGCTTTTCTCGGACTAATTGCCTCATATCCGGCTATACGACTTAGAGAGGACTATTTAGGTATAACTTTAATAGCTTCAGGAGAGTTACTCAGAATTATAGCGAGAAATTACGATCCATTAATAGCTGGCACATATGGAGTAATGGTACCTGATCCTTTTTACTGGCTCTCTGGAATCTCTCATGAGATATTTCGTGTTGGTGTAATGATGAGCATCGCTGCTTTAACATGGATTATGGTAGAATTACTTATAAAGTCTCCTTTTGGAAGAATGATAAGAGCTATTAGGGACAATGAACTGGCTGCCGAAGCCTTAGGAAAGGATGTAGTTAAAGTTCGCATGAAGGTTCTCATGATAGGCTCGTCAATAGCCGCTATAGCAGGAGTGTTATATGCGTTCTATTTGGGTAGTGTACAACCGGACGACTTTATGCCTATTAAATCATTCATAGTATGGGTTATGGTTATATTAGGTGGTGCGGGTAATAATAAAGGAGCAGCGTTGGGGGCTTTGCTATACCTATCTATAGATAGAACAATAATAACCTTAAAGAACTATCTCCTTGTACCCTTCGACGTAAATAACCTTGCTTACATAATAATAGGGTGTTTATTCATCTTAGTTCTAATGTATAGACCAGAAGGGTTAATACCTGAGAAGAGTGGGGAATCGATAATAAAACTTAGCCCGAAATTGCTTAGTAAGGTTAAGAAAAATTATAATAAAAGTTTATGAAAACCTATGATTTGGTCATTATAGGAAGTGGGCCCTCAGGCTTCTCCTCATCCTTTACCGCTTTAAAAGAAAATTTAGATGTAATTATTTTAGAGAAGGAGAAACTACCTAGGGATAAGTATTGTGGAGGGGGAGTAACCCCGGGATCAATAAAGATGCTAGAAAAACTTGGAGTAAAGAATGAAATCGAAGAGGATGTAGAAAGATACGTTAGAGGAGGAGCTATAGTTTCACCAAGAGGAAGCATTGCTGTAATAGGGTTTAAGGGTGAGGCATGGGTAGTTAATAGGGCTCTTTTTGACAGGAAATTAATTGAGCTGTCTGTTTCCGAGGGGGCGGAATTAAAAGAAAAATGGAAGGCTACAAGTATTGCTTTTAAACCTGACCATGTGGAAGTTATGAATAACAAAGGAGAGAAGATAAGTGCTAGATATCTTATAGATGCTTCTGGAACAACAAACTTTACATTAAACAGGATAGATAAAAATGAGATATATAAAAGGGAGTTTATCCACGCATGGGGCGATGACAGTTTTTCCCACGGTAGTAAATTAATCGTAAAGTGGTGGAAAAGAGAGCTAGGAATGGTTCCTTTGATATTTTCTGTAAGTGGTGAATGGGGCTATCTCTGGATATTTCCTAAAAGGGAAACTTTAAACATAGGGCTCGGTACATTGCTAACTAATTCAAAACTTCACGTTAAGAAGCTAAATAAGGGAATTACCCTGCTAAGAAAGGTAGGACTTATTCCCTTTAATTTAAACATTAAAATAAAAAGATCTTGGTTAATACCTGTAAGTTACAAGTTAAAGCTTGTATTCCCCAATTATAGGACTTTACTGGTTGGTGATGCAGGAGGGCTTACAAACCCTCTTACGGGAGAAGGTATATATGGAGCATTAGTAAGCGGGATGTTAGCAGCTAGGACTGTAAAGGGGGCTCTTGACTCAGATAATTCTTTAAATCTTAAGAAATATGAGAATGAGCTATACGATCTAATAGGTGAGGATTATTTTGAGTATGGTATAAAGCTAGCAAAGGCATTCTATTCAAGCCCTAAAGTTGAGGAATTAGCCATAAGAGCAGCTATGTCGGACGAACGATTAATGAGATTAGTTATTGAATATTTACTTCATGTTAGGGAGGGAGTTGGAAAACAAGTTTACGAATATATAAAGAAAAACCTTCCAAAATTAGCTTATAAGTCTCTTCTCATAGGAAAGAAAGTTAAATTAAGTTTAGATGGCGCCCCGGCCGGGATTTGAACCCGGGTTCTGGCGGGGTCTGCAGGGCTAAACACTGGTTGTCAAGGGTAAGCCCCTTGACAGCCGCCCATACTAGACCTGGCTATACGACCGGGGCTCACAAAATACTGAAAAGAATTAAATTTAAGCTTTTCTCACTATAGGCTTGACAAGGCTCTCTATAGCCGCTTTCCAATCCTTGGCCTTGACTACTCCCGAGGCCAATAGCACTCCTACAGTACCTAGTTTAAGAGCAGCCTCTACGTCCTCTCCTGTGGTTATTCCTGCCCCACAAAGCACTTTTACCTCCGGATTAACCTTCTTAACTAAGTTAACAGAGTCCAATACTACTTCAGGTTTTGCTTTCGAAACGGGTATTCCAGTGCCTATTAGCTCTGGAGGCTCTATAGCCACCATGTTAGGTCCTAAGGCTGCCATCGCCGCTGTTACCTCTGGCGTGTTCGAGCAGACAACCGTAAGGAGATTAAGCTTCTTAGCCTTCTTAACTATAACGTCTATCTCATCAGCCCTTACTCTTCTCTCCGAATGGTTAACCATAGTACCTGTAGCGCCGGCATCTTTGACGGCTTCTAGCGTTACGTGACCTGTTCTGCTACCTGGATCATAAGAGTCAACGTGTTGGGAGAAAACTGGTATCTCTACTTGAGAAGCTACAAGGGCTAAATCAGTTAACTGCGGAGCTACGGCTATTGTAACTCCTGTATTCCTGCTTACCTCTTCAGCAACCTTAGCAAGCTCTATAGCCCTTTTCCCACTAGATTCAGCATATGCCTTAAAATTTATCAATATTAAGGGGTATTCCACTTTCATAAGGGACCCCTTCACATTACTAAATATTCCATAATATATTCTTACTTCTTAAAAACAAGTGACCTCATATACGAAAGAATATATTAGACAAGTCTTACTTTAAATAGAAGATGATGTTGAGGGTACCAAAGCTGAGTGATGAAGAGGGACTCTCACTTCTCTGATTTTCTAAGTAAGTATCTTCCTAAACTCTTCCTCAATATGTTTGTATCTTTCAACATCTTCCTTAGTTATGCTGGGCTTAACGGTCTCAAGGGCTTTTTTGAAATGATCCATGGTCACTTTAGTCGGTTTGCCCGCTCCCCGCAAAGCTGTTAAAGCAGCTTCCCTACAGAGTGCAGCTAAATCCGCTCCTGTATACCCCTCCGTCAGCTCTGCTACTTGCTCCAGGTTTACGTCGTTCGCTAGTGGCATTTTTCTCGTGTGTACCTTTAGTATCTCAAGCCTTGCCTTCGCGTCTGGCGGCGGGACGAATATCACCCTGTCGAACCTGCCTGGCCTGAGGAGCGCCGGGTCGATGATGTCAGGCCTGTTAGTAGCGCCTATCACGACAACGCCCTCAAGCCTGGAAACACCATCCAGCTCAGTAAGAAGCTGGTTTACTATTCTATCAGTAACTCCTGAATCAAACCTTGTCCCTCTTCTAGGCACTATAGCATCGAGCTCGTCAAAAAACACAACACATGGCGCTGCTTGCCTGGCTTTACTGAATATCTCTCTTATAGCTCTCTCGCTCTCGCCAACCCATTTACTCAGTATCTCAGGGCCTTTAACGGCTATAAAGTTCGCTTCGCTCTCAGTAGCAACGGCCTTAGCAAGCAGCGTCTTACCACAGCCAGGAGGCCCATACAAAAGAATACCTCTTGGAGGCTCTATACCCATTTCCTTAAAATGGTCTGGATTCTTTAAAGGCCACTCCACGGCTTCCTTAAGCTGCTGTTTAACATCTTCCAAACCTCCGATATCATCCCATCTAACCTCTGGAACTTCAACATAAACCTCCCTTAAAGCTGAAGGTTGTATGTCCTTTAGAGCTTCCATGAAATCCTGTCTATTAACTTTAAGCTCCTTAAGCACATCTGTGGGTATGCTCCCTTTCTCAAGGTCTATCTTAGGTATAAACCTTCTTAGAGCATGCATAGCGGCTTCTCTGCAGAGTGCAGCTAAATCCGCTCCTGTAAATCCGTGAGTTATCTCGGCTATCTCATCTAAGTTCACATCTTCTGAAAGAGGCATGTTCCTTGTGTGTACCTGAAGTATCTCTCTTCTAGCTCTTTTATCAGGTACAGGTATGGCTATTTCCCTGTCGAATCTGCCGGGTCTTCTCAGGGCCGGGTCAACGTCGTTAGGCCTGTTTGTGGCTCCTATGACTATAACCTGCCCCCTGCTCTGTAGCCCGTCCATCAGGGCTAGCAGCTGAGCTACGACCCTCTTCTCAACCTCGCCCGTCACCTCCTCACGCTTAGGCGCGATAGCGTCTATCTCATCAATAAATATTATAGAGGGAGCATTCTCTTGTGCCTCCTTAAATACCTCTCTAAGTCTCGCCTCACTCTCTCCGTAAAACTTGCTCATTATCTCAGGGCCGTTAATAGCAATGAAATGAGCCCCGCTTTCGTTAGCAACAGCCTTAGCAAGCAGCGTCTTGCCTGTACCTGGAGGTCCATGAAGAAGAACGCCCTTAGGCGGGTCTATTCCTAAATGTCTAAAGAGCTCCGGGTATTTAAGAGGAAGCTCTATCATCTCTCTTATCTTCTGTTTTGCATCCTCAAGATCACCGATATCCTCATACGTAACCCTAGGTATTGCTAGCTCAGCCTCGCTAACAGGCTCGCCTCTTATGTTAACCTCTGTATCACCTACGACCTGAACTACCTGTGAAGGATTTGTTGACACTACTATGAATCTAAGAGCCGTGTTTAAGACTGGTACTTCTATAGTGTCACCTCTCCTTAAAGGTCTTCCCAGAAGTCTACTTTTAACATAATCTGCAAAGTCAGGGGTTATTGCTAACCCTATGCTTTCGGTAGGAGCAAGCACTATCCTTTTAGCGGGTTGTAATGATACCTTTCTTACGGTAACTACATCGCCCAATGAGACACCAGCATTTCTCCTTAACGTACCATCCATCCTTATTATACCTCTTCCCTCATCATCTGAATAGGCAGGCCATACTATGGCTACTGTTCCTTTACGACCGAGTATCTCAACAGCGTCTCCAGGCTCTACTTCAAGCTTATTCATGGTCTGTCTGTCTATCCTAACTATACCTCTACCCACATCTCTCTGTCTAGCCTCCACAACCCTTAGCTGGACCTCAGGGCTTCTTTGCTCATTTCTATCTCTGAACATGACAAAGACACCTAAAGGCTAAATGGGAAATGACTATATAAAAGTGAAGCTAGTACATTCTTTCTTTAAACTATTAAACTTAACAGACATCTCTTCGATATCTCATGAGAACATAACCTATATAATGGTCTTAACTTATATCTTAGGATCCTTACCAGGTGAATCCTCATGCCTATCGAGAAAGGAGATTTTGTGTTACTAGACTATACGCTTAGAATAAAAGAGGAGAATAAGGTAATAGATACTACTATTAGGGAAATAGCCGAAAAACATGAAATTAAAAAAGAGAGATTTGAGCCTCGTTTAGTTATTTTAGGTGAAGGTAACATACCTAAAGGCCTTGAAGATGAATTAATTGGAATGGAGGAAGGCTCCAAGAAAATGATAGAAGTGTCTCCAGAGAAAGGATTTGGTAAAAGAGATCCTAAGCTAGTGAAAGTGTACAGTGCTAGATTACTCGCCAATAAGGGAATAATTCCAAGAGTGGGTATGGAGGTTGAGATTGAGGGAAAAAGAGGTTTGGTTCTAAGTGTGGGAGGAGGTAGAGTTATAGTGGATCTGAACCATCCTTTGGCTGGAAAGACCCTTATTTACGAAGTTAAGATAGTTAAAGTTATTAAAGGTATTAATGAGAAGGTTAAAGCTCTTTTAAAAAGAAGGCTAGGAGACATAAGTGATAAAACAAAGGTTTTCATGGAGAACGAGGGAAAGGTTTTAAGGTTAGATTTTCCTTTTGAGGTACTTAACCTAAGTAATTTAGGGCAATTTTTAAGTCTATTCCTTAAAGATATTAACAAGTATTTACCTAATATATCGGTTGTAAGATTCGTGTTTGAACATGTGCTTAAGAAATCTACAGAAGAAGGAAAGGAAATCAAGACTGAGAAAGGAGCTATAGCTAAGGCTGAAGCTCGACATCAACCAACTGGAGGTGATAACCCTTAGGACATTTTATTTTTTGCTTTATGTTAACTATCCTTATTTTGGCTCCTTTATTCACTAGGGAAGAAACACAATAATCATAGTATTTACACGTTCTTACATCGCACTCAATAGGAGTATACTGAGTTATTAACCCCTCAACTACCTTACCACTATTAAGACTAACTACTATAGGTAGTTCCTCTACCAATGCAACATACATATGTTCACCTATGGCTTTACACACATGTTTTTGGTTCCTAACCTCTAAAACCCTGTATTTTGCTCCCTCTTTCAGCTTAGAAACACAGAATTTAAAAAGTGGACATAAAGGGCATTTAGACGTTAACCTTATCCTGAACACTGTACCAGGTTTAGCTTGACACTCAGTTACTAAGGTTAGTATCTTTCTTCCCATCGGATATACGATGAAAATTTATATATAAAAGGGTTGAGTACTCAGTGTTGCTGAAAATTTTACTAATATAACACGCTATGGGGAGTTAGGTTGAGCATTCTACCAAGTGATGCTTCTGGAAAGATCTTAAAATATTTGAAAGGTACAACTACTGTAGGCCTTTGCTTTAGAGACTTTGTGATACTAGCCGCTGACAGAAGAGCAACAAGTGGTTACTTTATTTCACATAAACATGCTAAAAAGATTCATAAAATTGACAAACACGCAGCTGTTACTATATCCGGGTATGTAGGAGATGCTCAGTGGCTTGTTGACAGGTTAAAGACCGAGGCAGCGCTTTATAGAGTTGAGAACGAGGAATATATAAGTATAAGATCACTAGCTACACTTGCTTCAACAATACTTTTCCAGAATAGACCTATCCTAGTAGCTCAAATGCTAATAGGTGGTGTCGATAGCAAAGGTGGTAACCTTTACAGCGTAGATTGGTTAGGCACAGTTACTAAAGAGATTTATACGGCATCAGGTTCCGGGACTCCTTATGCCATAAGCATGCTTGAAAGCAGCTATAAAAATGATATGAGTATTGAGGAGGCAGTTAAGCTTGCCATTAGAGCCGTTAAAGCAGCTATGTTAAGGGATCCTGGTAGCGGAGAAGGTGTTGACGTAGCTATAGTAACCTCTGAGAACGTGAAGATAGAAAGGGGAGAGGAGCTCCTAGGTCAATGAACTTAAACAAATAATTTTGTGTGATGATGTATGGAAGTTATAATAGGTACAGCTATAAAAATTAGGAAAAGTATTATTGAAAGTTTACCGTCTAATGCGGAAATTACAAGAATAGAGTTTGAAGGGCCAAAGATAGTTATCTACTCAAGAAAACCCGAGGTGTTTCTTGAGGACGATGAAAGGTTAATAAAAGAGATAGTTGGAAAGATAAAGAAGCGAATAGTTATAAGAGGGGATCCCGATTCTAGGCTTTCTGAGAAGGAAGCAGAAAAGATCATAAGGGACACTGTTCCCGAAGAAGCCAACATACACGGTATTTACTTTAATGATATTAGCGGAGAAGTTGAAATAGAAGCCGAAAAACCGGGTTATGTAATAGGTAAGGATGGAGTGACTCTTAAAAAGATTCTCGCCAAGACACTATGGTATCCTCGTGTAATGAGGAAGCCTCCGATGACCTCTAGAACAGTATATGAAATTAGAGAACTTTACAGAAGTAGAACTAGTGAGAGAATAAAGTTTCTTAGAGAGATAGGTCAAAAAATATACAGAACACAGCTATTTAAGTCTGATTATATTAGAATCATAGGCCTAGGATCATTCCAGGAAGTGGGAAGAAGTGCTATACTTATTCAGACACCTGAAAGTAACATTCTCTTAGATATAGGTATAAAACCTTCCTCTAACACTGATGAACTTCCATACTTAGAGGTACCTGAATTTGACATAGAAAAGCTTGATGCGGTTATAATTACTCATGCACACTTAGATCATTGCGGAGCCTTACCCTATCTCTACAAGTATGGATATAGAGGACCTGTATACATGACGGAACCAACTTTACACATGATGAAACTTTTACAGGAGGACTATCTTAAGATCTCAGAGAGAGATAAGAGGTCAGTACCTTATGCTCAGAGGGACATTTCAGAGGCCGTTTTACACTCCTACACACTTAACTACGGTGAAGTTACCGATATTTCTCCCGATACTAAACTTACGCTTTACCCTTCAGGTCATATACTTGGCTCAGCTATAATTCACTTACACATAGGTGAAGGTTTATTAAACATAGTTTACACAAGCGACTTTAAGTTTGCCAGAACGGCTTTGCTTGATCCAGCTAATTATAAGTTTCCGAGAGTTGAAGTGCTCATAATGGAGAGTACATATAGTGGTCCAAACGACGTACTACCTGATAGGATAGAGACTGAAATGAGATTCGTGGAGGTTATATCAAGGACTTTCAGAAGAGGGGGAGTGGCGCTTATTCCCGTATTAGCTGTTGGAAGAGCACAAGAGATACTTTATGTCTTAAAGAAAGCTATGAACAGAAAACTCATACCTGAAGTACCAATTTTCATCGAAGGAATGATAGATGAAGTAGCAGCTATACATACAACATTTCCTGAATATTTAACTAATAGTGTTAAAGAGTTAATCTACCGTGATGAAAATCCCTTTACAGCACCAAATGTAATAATTCTTAAAGGAAATAATAGAGAAGAAGTTATTAATACAAGACCATGTGTAATATTAGCTACGTCCGGTATGTTAACGGGAGGACCCGTAATGGAATACCTTAGATTGCTTGCTGGAGATGAAAAGTCGTCTTTGATTTTCGTAAGTTATCAGGTTGAAGGTACCTTAGGGAATAGGATACTACAAGGTCTCAGGAAATTAACCTTCACAAGCGAAGATGGGAAGATAGAGATAAGAGAGTTAAAAATGGAAGTTCATAGAATCGAAGGATTTTCAGGTCATAGCGATAGAAGACAACTTATGGGCTACTTAAAGCATATAACTCCTAGACCTAGAAAGGTAATACTTAACCACGGAGAAGCCAGTAAGATAAGAGAGTTTAGAAAGCTCGTTGAAAAAGCCTTCGGATATGAGGTATATGTACCTCAAAATTTGGAAACACTTAGAGTACTATAGCTTTAGTGAAAGCTCCCATAACCAATCACCAGCATAATGAACGTTCTTTACAGCTCTTCCCTTACTCGAAGACCTCACTTCATCAGCGCTCATTAAGGCCTTTCCCACAGCAAATATTCTCCCTTTGAGGTCTGATACGTACACCTTCTTACCTTTATCCATTATCCCTCTAATCTCTACTATGCCTGGAACCATGACGTCTGCTCCATTAAGCACGTGAGGTACTGCACCCTCATCGACAACAACTATGGGTAAGGACAGTCTAACATTGTACTTAACAACGCCTATAAGTAAGGGAAACACGTCATTTTTAACTGTGAAAAATAAAGGTTTCTTATCAACGATTACTATCTCAATATCTTTAGACCTAACCTTGGCAACCTCAACCATTGATGCCTCCTTTACTAACTCAGCGACCTCCTCGGATAGGCCTTTACTGGCATCTTCTATTATCCTCCTTCTACCTCTCTTGCTTAGTATGTACCTCGATGATATTTGCATTTTAATCCCCTCTCATGGGCACTATCCTCTCGACAGTGTAATATGAGACATTTCCCTCCTTATCAACTATAGCCACTATAAGCTCTCTGTCAGACTCTATTGACCTTCTGAAAAATGACTCAAGCTCCAAAAACCCTATTCTGGAACCTTCTCTTAAACATGCTACAAGATATCTCTTAAAGACCTTTTCACCCCTTTTATCCACGAAGAACGTTAATGACATAGCTCCTCTCTTAACTATTAACCCTCTTTTTCTTAGATCAGAGTATACTATGAATTTGAGCCATAAGTCCTTATCAGTTTCACATAGTCTCTTAAGCAAAGCCTCGAAGGTCAATGTATGATGATTCATGTCCTTAACCTCTATTACCCCTCTATGCATCAGGTATAACGTCTCAATAGGATCTAGCAAAATCGACTTCTCCTCAACCAAGCCATATCCTTTCTCAGCTAATATCCTCATTCCTTCAGGATCACTTATGGCCGTGAAGTTATCACTTCTTAAGATAGCCTCAAACTTTCTTTCTTTAACTTCTTCAATATTCACGCACTAAAACATCGCTTCGATAGTAAATAGTTTATGCACGCTCTGGGTTTGTAGAATATTTTCCTATTAATTTTACAGAATAAATTATCTAAATATTAAATTATCTGTTACTTTTTCTTATGATCATGTTAAATTCTTCTCATGAGATATATATTTTGTGAGGTTTTATAGTTATGCAGAATTTATGGTTGGGAGCATGTATGTCATTCCTATAAGAGGGGAGGATCTTATAACATACTCTCTATTCTTCAGAAATTTCATGGTCTAAATGGTGAGAGGATGAGGTATGGTATTTCCTTAACTACAGCTCTTTTAATATTACCATTAATTGTTATGCTAGGCTTACTTTACTCAATGGTCATTTGGACGATATACGTTTCCTTTTCTGACTGGAAAGGTACCAGACCTAACTACAGTTTCGCGGGTTTAAAATGGTACTTCTTCATGACAAGGCTTGATAGATTCTGGGTTGATCTGAAAAATAACTTTCTTTGGTTCATGATAGGCGTGCCTCCTACGGCATTACTAGCTATGTTAGTTGCTTATCTTCTGGAGATAGCGAGCTCTCCTAAACTAGAGTCCTATTTAAGAAACCTAGTGTTATATCCAGCCTCTATGTCCTTTGTAGTAACAGGGACTATATGGTCATGGATGTACGAACCTAGCAAGGGAGTAATTAATACGTTGTTGAGAAGTATTGGTCTATCCTGGCTACAGCAGGGATTCACAACGGACCCCAATACTGCAATATATTGGCTTATAGTTATCTTCATATGGCAATACTTTGGTTTCTCTCTCATACTTTTTCAAACAGCTCTTAGAACCAGTATGATAAGGGAAATGATAGAGGCGGCGTCGGTCGATGGTGCCTCTCAGCTGAGGATATTATTTAGCATAATTGCACCTAATATTAAGGGAGGTTTACTAACGGTGATCTCTTTACTACTCATATCAGCTTTAAAGGTATTTGATATAGTATATATCGTAACCTTTGGCGCTCCTGGATACTCTACCGATGTACTAGCTTTCCATATGTATATAGCTACTTTTCAGCAACACTTAGTGGCTTTAGGCGCAGCTCTTGCGACAATAATTTTTGTTCTAGCACTTGTGATAGTTATACCTTATACTATTTACGCTCTTAAAAGGTGGTTTGGATGAAGTTTAAGAAAAAAGCAAATATAGTGCTTTATGTAGTTACAGCAATTCTTTCCTTTGTGTATTTCTTACCTTTATACGTCATGGTCGTCACTTCTCTTAAAACTCCTCTTGAGATTACGCAAAGACGGTACTTAATACCCTCTCTTAATCTCAGATTTGAGAACTTTATAACGGCATGGAACCTTGTTAAAAAATCTGTTCTTAACAGCTTTATAATAACATCTATAGTAACTATTTTATCAGTAATAATAGGGGCTTTCGGAGGGTATTTTCTAGCAAGAATAAGATGGAAATATAATTCTATAATTTTTGTCTTAACAGCAATAGCGCTCTTCATACCATATCAAGTTGTGCTTATACCTTTAGTTCAAATAACCGCTATTTGGGGTATAGCAAGAACTTATTGGGGTATGATATTTGCTTACATATTGCTTAATGCTCCTCTTGCGACGCTACTTATGGGAACATTCTTTTTCTCTATACCTAAAGAGCTCGAAGAATCAGCAATGGTCGATGGTGCAGGTCTATTAACAACGTTTTTAAAAGTGGTAACTCCTGTATCATTACCCTCATATGCATCTACAGCTATATTAATATTCACCCAAGTTTGGAACGAATTTCTTATAGCGCTAACCTTTAGTTCACCAATAACAACCCCTCTTACGGTGAAAGTAGCTGAGGTAAAGGGAAGCTATGTAGCGTTATACAATATACAAATGGCAGCCGCATTAATAGGAGCTATAATACCCCTATTAATATTCATAATACTAGGGAAATACTTCATTACAGGACTCTTAGCTGGGTCACTTAAAGGCTAATTAATTCTGTACCAAATTTTTAATAATAATTGGTAAAGCCGTTTAAGCCCCTCGAACATCTCGTCGTAGCGCCTCCACCACCCCTGTCCCATAATTAAGATAATTATGGGATGAGCTCGGAAATAGGGAAAAATATATTAGGAAAAATTTAAGTAATAATAGCTTGGAGGAAG
>CAZKLN010000025.1:0-1102 GCA_964553765.1 uncultured Thermofilaceae archaeon | reverse complement strand
GGAAATAGGGAAAAATATATTAGGAAAAATTTAAGTAATAATAGCTTGGAGGAAGCCATGAAGAATAGTAAAATCTTGTTTACTCTTTTTATAGCTTTAGTTGTAATATGTTCGACACTGGTTCTTTCACAAGAAGAGAGGAAACTCGAGATATATCACTGGTGGACAGCTGGTGGTGAGCGTGAAGCTGCTGATGCGATGTTCAGGGTTTTCAAGAAAATGCATCCTGAGGTGGAGATCATCGAGAATCCTGTTCCTGGAGGAGGGGGGGTAGCTCACCGAACAGTCTTGCAGTCAAGGCTTGCAGCAGGTATACCTCCAGACACGTGGCAAACGTTAGGAGGGGCAGAGCTTAAAGCCTATGTGGACGGCGGATATTTAGAGCCTATAGATTATCTTTGGGAGGAGCTCGGATATGAAGAGGTCATACCTAAGCCTTTGGCTCAGGCCGTTACAATCTATGACCATAAATGGGTTATACCTCTTAATATGCACATACAGAATATATTATATTATAATAAGAAGCTTTTCGATGAGCTCGGGCTTAAACCTCCTAAGAGCTTCGATGAACTAATAGCTGTAGCTAAAACGATAAAGGAAAAAAGGCCTGAAATGTGGCCTTTAGCATTAGGTACTAAAGAAAAATGGGAGGCAGCGTTTGTACTTGATAGTATAATACTTGAGGTTGGGGGTCCTGAGTATTACGTGAAGCTATTTAAAGGGCTTATAGACGTGAAGACTGATCCAACGTTTAAAGAGGCCCTTAGTAAACTTAAAGAGTTAATACCATATGTGTATCCGTATCATGCAGGCCTTACATGGGATGAGAGCTGTGGTCTCCTTGTCTCAGGAGACGCAGCTATGGTGCTCATGGGTACATGGGCTATAGGATATTTCATAACTAGAGGATGGGAACCGGGTATAGACTTTGGAGCAGTGACATTCCCACAAAAACCTGAGAGAATATTACTATTTCACCCGGACACTTATGGACTAGCTAAGAATGCTCCTCATCCAAAAACATGTGAGGATTGGCTCAGAACCGTAGCGACCCAGTGGTTCCAAATAGAGGTAGATGTCACACAAGGAGGTATGTTTGCTA
>CAZKLN010000024.1:0-21683 GCA_964553765.1 uncultured Thermofilaceae archaeon | reverse complement strand
TGAAGATATAAAGAGGAAAGATTCCCTGGTATACTTAAAGAAGGGAGACTTTAAAGGTGATTGCGTTTGAAGGCAATAATATTCGAGGAAGAATATTTGAGAATAGGATTTACACCTCCTTATTTGCTTAAGAGATGGACTGGGAGAGTAAAATTGTTTATGGATCTCATTAGGAGGTATCGTTTAGATGAGGTTTATAACATAATTAAACCTGAGTTGTGTCCTGAAGACCTTCTATCACTAGCTCATGATAGAAGGTACATAGAATATGTAAAGAGAATGGGAGAGCTAGGCTCAGGTTATCTTGATTACGGTGATACACCTGCCTATCCTAACGTTTATCATAAGGCGAGGCTAGCTATAGGAGGAACCGTAACTCTTGCTAAGATGATTGTAGAAGGTAAATTAGAGATAGGTTTTAACCCTCAAGGAGGCTTTCATCACGCGAAAGAAGACTCTGCAGCAGGTTTCTGCGTGTTTAATGACATAGCTATAGCTGCCCGTTTTCTCCTAAAGCAAGGGTTTAGAAGAATAGCTGTAGTCGACATAGATGGTCACCATGGTGATGGGACCCAGAGTATACTTTACAGGGAGCCTATACTTAAAATATCTCTCCATCGATACACACCCGGGGTGTTTTTCCCTGGAACAGGAGATGTCCACGAGATAGGTGAGGAGGAGGGGTATAAGCATTCAGTCAACATTCCTTTTCCTGAAGAAGCAGGAGATGACTTATTCGAATTAGCTCTAAAAGAAGTTGTAACTCCTCTCCTAGAGAGGTTTAAACCAGAAGTAATCATAGCGCAAATGGGTGTTGACGGGCATAAGGGGGATCCTTTAGTCAATTTAAGATTTACAAGTAAGAGTTATTTAATGTTTGCAAGAGAACTAAAAGAAATAAAAACAAAATATAATGCAAGTATCTTGGGGCTTGGAGGCGGAGGGTACGATGAAGACTCCACCTCCCGTATGTGGGTTTTAATGCTAGCTGAGCTAGTAGGTTTTAAACCTCTAAAGGAAATAAGAGATAGAAATGAGGGTACAAATAGTGATGAAAAAGCTATCATGTTAGTAAAAAATAAAATAACATACCTAAGATCAATATTGAATCTTTAAAAATAAAAGAAAATAAAAATTAAAAAATAAAGGAGAATTTTAAGGTTTATAGCCGTATAATTCTTCCCAGAGCGTCACGTTCCAGTAATACGGATTAAGTTTCAACAGTATATAGCTATCCTCTAATAAGTCAGCAAGATAGTAAGGTCCAGTAGATACCGGTTTCCAGCTTATTAGTCTATGAGATGGGTCATCCTCACCTACTCCTACAAACTCAGCCCATGCAGACGGGTTTCTTCCGTTATCTGATGCTGCTAAAGCTTCCTCATATTTAGTTCCTAATGCGTATTCCATGGGTATAACATCAGTAACTTCAGTAACAAATATATGGAGTATCGGTGCATATGGGAACTTCAACTTAAACATCACAACTCCAGCAGTTTCTCCTTCATATCCGAAGAAATCAAGAAGTTCCTTTAAGCTTCTGACCTCAGCACTTTTACCCTTAAATGTGGTTACTAAACCTTCGGAGCGAGCTATCTCATCAAGTTCCTCCTCTGTTAGTATAGTTGACGCATTAACGTCCATAAAGTCTGTTATCATCCATACAGCACTACCTGGCAGGTTAAGTCTAGCTACTCTCCATACACTAAATAGAGCATCAGTAGCATCTATAGGATATGTGGTACTATTCCAGGGATCATAAGCTACTACGCCTCCTCTCATAACAAAATATAGCTCAGTTGCGTCTTTACTAAACGCCCATGCGACTGAGAGTTCAGGTATAGGCTCTGTCTCTTCTTTCCAATATGTTACCAATCTATTAGTTATGTGCCAAAGTATCTCCCAACCAAATGACTCATAGGTCTTCGCTGGATCAAGAGTATCAGGCCATCCTATCTCAGCAGAGACCATAGTTTCTGGGTCATTCTTAATATCTGCAATGCCTGTGTCTCTTACAGGTGCGCTTGGATCCTCCCATACAAGGTCATACCTTGCAAACGTTGTTAGTGGATAGTACATGTCGTATACCCAGCTACCATGGTTCTCTCCTGTAACTGCCTGACCCAGCATTATCATAGGCACTTCATGGTTGAAGTATATGGCTGCAGCATTTACTACTGCTTCACGTACCTTAGGATCTAGTATCATTCTTGAGGCCTTACATAGGACGCTTATTGGTACGTTCTTCCAACCAGGGGCTCCTATGGTCACCATTGATAAAGGTTCTTCCCAGTTAGCTTTTGTCTTCTCCTCATCAATCACATAACTTAACACTAAGAGAGGTTTTTCGGTAGGACCTGCATAGGTCGCTCCTTCTCCCTTAGGACCTATCACCACCACATAATCCTTGGTATCTATCCATAAGTCAACAGTAGAGATGTAGTTTCCTACATCACCAGGAGCAACGTTTTCAAAGTAATTTATTTCTTCGAACTCTGCCCCTCCCCAGGCAAATGGCATTAAATAATTATCCGGGTCTAGGTAATCAGGTATCCAACCCAATAGTGCTGCATCAAAATCGAAGTGATCAACTTTCCTCAGGTACTCAGGCCAGCTATATGTCTCTACTACGACTTTAAAACCTAGTCTACTCCAGTAATTCTGAAGCAATGCAGCTATTTGAGCTCTTGCTGTGTTACCAGTGTTGTATGAGATTATTATTGTGTATTGACTGGGATCAAAGCCTTTTTCCTTTAAGCTCTCTATAATCTCCATAGCCTTACTCATGTTAAATTCATAGTGCACCATGTTGTAGTCAGTCCATCCAGGCATGCCCTTAGGAACTATAGTATAAAGTCTAGTATAGAGCCCACCAAATATTCTTTCTATAACAGTCTCATATGGTACAGCATAAGCTAGTGCCTGCCTAACTTCAGTAATGTTTAAGGGAGCTCTCATAGTATTCAGTATGACATGTTGTATTGTTAATCTAGGTTTTTCCTTCTTAATGTTAAGTATTAAGTAATGACCATCCTCTACGACTGTACGGTTAACATCTGCCCATCTAGCAGGTGTTACCACAGCTATATCAGCTACTCCAGCCTTGTAAAGCTGAATTCTGGTTAGTTCGTCATTAGCAATAATATATAGTACTTGCTTGTGAAGAGGCCTTTCAGCGGCGAATGTAGCAAGTGATGCTAGAAGAAGTATAGATACAGCTAATAACGTTATTATTTTTCTCCTCATAGGGTACACCTTCTTCGCGTTCGTTTAATAAGCAAAAAAGCAGGTTAAATATTTTATGTTTAACAAGCAATAAAACTTATTGTTTTTTAGATTAACAATGATAATACTTTATTTCACCAATAAAAATAAGAGGAAGAAGAGACAATAGGTTTACGAAAGGATGAATGAAAATGCTTTATTTATAGGCTTCAGTATTAATAATTATAATAGACTTTTAGAGAAAGGGTTTAAATTTATATGGATACCTGTTGCATTACTTCAAGTACCTAAATGCCAGCCTAAAAAGATGTTCATAGTAGATTGCTGTTTCCATGCAATTGCAAATTCAGTACTTTTGAGACTTATATTAATAAAAAGTTTAAAGAAAAACAAGATAATGTTACATTCAACATCTAACGTTAATGTTCCCTTACTTAAAAGGTTAAGGTGTTCACCGCAAGACTTCATTAAAGATCTAAAAGAGCTAAAGAAGAGTATCGATGAAAGTGCTATCTTATTTTCATCCTTTAAAAATAGTTGGGTAGAATGTATAGAGCCTTGGAGAATATTTCTTTCACATGTTCTTTCACCTACAGAAAAGATAATAGGACCACTTGAGAAGATGCCTTTAACTTTGTCAAGAAGTATTATAAGATCCTTAATTGAAGATATGCTAGTTCAGTTATGCATAGATAATCTAAGTGTTGAAAATATAAAATGGGACTTAGCTTATTTAATGTTAGCTTTAAAAGAAGCTGAGAGAAGAGCAATGCTACTAGTAGGAGATAAGCTTATAGCGAGTGAAGCTTATGCAAGAAATATTTTTGAAAATGAAAACATTTACAATTTAATAATTAATACTTTATATAAATCTAACTCAAAGAAACATTAAATACTTTTAATAAAGTATGGTTATTTTTTGCTGTGGAGCCAGCATGCTACGTAGTGTCCCTTCTCAACCTCCACAAGCTTAGGTTCCTCCACATCACACAAACCTTTCATAAAGAAGGGGCATCTCGGGTGAAAACGACAGCCAGGAGGTATGTTAATTGGTGAGGGAGGTTCTCCACTAATCTTAAGTCTTTTTCGCGCTCTTGTAGCTTTGGGATCAGGTATAGGAATAGCTGAGAAAAGTGCTTGAGTGTACGGGTGTAAAGGTTTTTCAAATATTTCCTCAGAGTCTCCTATCTCAACAAATTTACCTAAATACATAACAGCTATTCTATTACTCATATACTTGACTACTGAGAGATCATGAGAAATGAACATGTAGGTTGCATTAAGTGCCTTCTGAATGTCTCTTAACATATTAAGTATCTGTGCTTGAACAGATACATCTAGTGCCGAGGTAGGTTCGTCTAAAACTATGAACTTTGGTTTAAGTATTATAGCTCTCAATATGGCTACTCTCTGCTTCTGTCCACCACTTAACTCATGAGGATATCTATAAAGGTGTTGTTTACCTAACCCTACCATTTCTAACTGTTCAATAAGGAATTTCTCCGAATCCTCCATTAGTAATTGACGATATTCCCTTAAGGGCTCCATGAGTGTCTCTGCTATCGTAAGCCTGGGATTAAGAGAGGTATGAGGATCTTGGAAGACCATTTGAGCGTTTTTTCTAAAGTCCTTAAGCTCCTTTCCCTTAACTTTAGTTATATCCTTATCTTCAAAGAATACCTTACCTGATGTAGGTTCTAATAATTTAAGAACCACTCTACCGAGAGTGGACTTTCCAGAGCCTGTCTCCCCTACCACACCGAATGTTTCGCCTCTTTTAAGTTCAAAGGACACACCGTCGACAGCCTTTACCTTTTTAAATAAGCTTCCTCTAACTGGGAAATATTTTCTTAGATTTATAGTTTTTAATATTGGTTCCATACTCTCACCCTTTGCTGTGGAGCCAGCATGCTACGTAGTGTCCCTTCTCAACCTCCACAAGCTTAGGTTCCTCCACATCACACAAACCTTTCATAAAGAAGGGGCATCTCGGGTGAAAACGACAACCGGAGGGAGGATTAATTAGATTGGGTACTGTTCCGGGTATATATTCAAGGCGTTCTATCTTCTTTAAGACGTTGGGGACTGCATTAAGTAAAGACTTTGTATAGGGGTGTAATGGCTTTTCATAAATGGTATAAACATCTGAGTATTCAACAACCTTACCAGCATACATTATATATACCCTATCTGCAACCTCGGCTACAACGCCAAGATTATGAGTTATCAGTATAACACTCATTCCATATTTCTTCTGTAACTCTTTTATTAAATCAAGTATCTGAGCTTGAACTGTAACATCCAAGTTTGTTGTTGGTTCATCGGCTATTAGAAGTTTAGGATGATTAGCTATAGCTGTAGCTATAACAACCCTCTGACGCATACCTCCACTTAGCTCATGAGGATAGTTCTTTATCCTTGCTTCAGGATGAGGAATTAAAACCTCTCTAAGCAACCTTATAGCCTCTGATGAAGCAGCTTTTTTGCTAACATTTCTATGAGATGTTATGGTTTCAACTATATGATGCCCAGCTGTGTAAAGAGGATTTAATGCTGAGCTAGGATCTTGAAAAACGTATGCTATCTCATTACCACGTATATTTCTTAATTCGTCAGCAGATATCTTAAGCAGGTCTACGACGTCTTTTTCATTCCTTTTAAAAAGAGCTGACCCAGAAACTACTCTACCAGGAGGATCTATTAACCTAGTTATGGCTCTAGTCGTTACCGTCTTTCCACACCCAGTCTCCCCTACTAATGCTATTATCTCTCCTTCATAAACATCAAAGGATACGTTAGAAACAGCTTGGACTACTCCAGCATATGTGTAAAACCTTACATCTAAGTTTCTTACTTCAAGAAGCTTATCTAACTTCATTTTCCTACCCTTTTACTTCTTACCTTCCTTTAAGGATTTTGCTCGAGCTTTAACCTCTATAGCTCTTCTAGTTCGTGGATCAAAAACATCTCTGAGGGCGTCTCCTAATAGGTTCCATCCAAGAGCTATGAGAAGCAATACTGTACCATCAGCTATAACTATCCACCAACTTCTTTCAGGAAAATAAAGACCTGCCTTAGATATCATGAATCCTAGTTCTGGAACAGGATCCTGAGGACCTAGCCCTAAAAATGAGAGGGATGCTGCAAGTAGTGTCGCTGTGGCTAAATCAAAGGTAGCCATGACTAATATTGGTGAAATTATATTAGGTAAAAGGTGTTTTAAAAGTATTCTCCATGTTGAGAGACCTAAAGACCTTGCAGCCTCTATGAACGTTTGTTCCTTTACGCTTAAAACAGAGCCTCTTACGATTCTAGCATATCCTGGCCACCACACGATTATAAGGGCAGAGAATACTGAAAGAAGAGCGGCTAGCTGACTATATTCTTGAGGTCTTAGAGCAAATAACCCGAGCAGAAAATCTCGCAGAGCAGGATGAGTATCTAGCAAGCCTCTTATTCTCTCAGGTAACACCGTAGCAAAAGCTATAGACAGTATTAGGCCAGGAAAAGCTATAAACATATCGGTAATCCTCATTAAAATTTCATCTATTATCCCACCTTTGTATCCTGCCATAAGTCCTAATATTATACCAAGTGGTACTCCTAAAACTACAACTAAAAGGGATATAACAAAGGATATCCTCATTCCATAAAGTATCATAGCTAATATATCCCTACCCCATTCATCAGTTCCGAGTAACGGGCAATTGCCCGTAAAAGAGAGACAAGGAGGTCTAAGGTAAAGATCTGGTTCTAATACTGCTCTATAATCCCAATACTCTTCCCATGAAACGTAAGGTCCTAAGATTGCTAAAAGTACTGTTATGAGAACTAGGAACCCTCCAACTAAACCTATATAGGATCTACTATAGGCATATGCCATAAGTTTCCATTCATTTATTTTAGAAATATTTTTTTGAATCCATCCATATTTTACTTTTTCTCTTGATTTTGCATATAAATCTATGATTTTACTCAGTAAATTATACACTGATTCACTCATGTTCTCATCCTAATATCTTATCCTTGGATCTATTAGTGCATACAATATGTCAACAATGAGATTAACTGTAACATAGACTAATGCAAAGAGGAAAGTTCCTGCTATAATAGCAGGAAAATTAAGTCTTATTATAGAATCATACATAAATCTTCCCATACCAGGTATATTGAAGACCGTTTCAGCAATTACAGCACCAGAAAGTAAGCCTCCGAACTGAAGCCCTAACACTGTAACTAAGGGTACTAATGCATTTTTGAAAGCATGATTCCATACCCATCTTTTGGGTAAACCTCTAGCTTTAGCAAAGAGGACATAGTCTGAGCTTAATGCGTCAAGAAGGCTATTTCTAACTATCCTGGCTATAAATCCACCATTAAGCAAACCTAAGGCAAGTCCCGGTAAGTAGAATCTTTTAGCCGTTTCCCACACAATGTTCCATTCACCACACATCATCGACCCAAAAAGAGGAATCTGCCCAACGTAGAATAATAAGTGACCAATTATAGGAAGAGAGGAGGGCAATGAGCTAATGTATGCATAACAAGTAGTGGAGGGTCTAGGTACACCTGCTAGGTATGTGGTTTTAGCCATTACGAATAAAGCAAGAATGAGAAAGTAATACAAAACAAATGAAGGCATTGAGCTACCAAAAAATGCAAAAAATCTAACAAAGAAATCGATTATAGTATCTTTTTTCAAAGCAGATATGATTCCCAAAGGAATACCTATTAATGCAGAGAAAATGAAGCCAAAGATAGCCAGTTCAAAGGTTATTGGGAACCTAAAACTAAGTTCTTGAATCACTTTAACACGTTTTATAGGATCATCGAGCTGACCAGTAAACAACATATAGGTAAGGAATGTAAATTGTTCATACCAGGGAGCGTCAAACTTATACTTTTTCCTGACTCTCTCAAGTGCTTCAGGATTTAGAAGCTTTTCTCCTCCAACCCAAGCTCTCACTGGATCCGTAGGTATTAAATACGCTATAATATATGTTATAAGTATAACTCCTACTATAGTAGGTATAAATGTCACTAGTCTTCTCCCTAAGAACTTTAGCATCCCCAAATATTAGCACCTGCATTTTTTAGGAAGAAGTCAGCTCAGGTATATTTAAATCTTTAGTGCAATATAGTAAAAATAATTTAATAAATTTAGTAAAATATTTAAATAATTTAGATTTATATATGAAATTGTAGTAAAACTTAAATAGTTTTATATAAAGTTCATTATTAAAAATAAGAAGGTTCAGAGTGATGTATAATTTTAAAATTTTTCCTTTAATTTATCTAAAAATACAATAAAAGATGCAAAAGCATTAGCAAAAAAGGAGTTAAAAGATAGTAAAATTGACTAGAAAGCCCTTCTAATCCTTTTCCAGCTTCGTGAACAAAACAAGGTATATTTACAAAAACCCTTTCAAAGCTGCTAAAAGAACACTTCTAGTAGAAACAACGCATCTATTTGTTATCTCCTTAATAATTCTATTGTGATGAAGACTGTAACCGATGCAGTCTAAAACGATAAAATCTACATTTTTCAACTCTTCAGCCACTTTTTTAAATTCTCCATCTCCAGATGAGTAAGGTGATATGTGGGTCACTTCCAAGTTTTTCGAGAATTTTCTCCATTTGTTTTTAGCATAATTTATTTGTTCCCTGAGAGGAATTATTACACCTAGCCTATCACTCTGCCCCACAATAGATGCAACAAATGCTTTAAGAAGCTTCTCCGGAAACAAGAGAGGTACCTTACTTTTAAATTTAGGAAATTCCCCTGAGCAGAGTATGGCTATGATACTTACCTCTGTCTCTAGCTGTTTTATCCTTCTTTGCAGTAAAGGAATTATCTTCTCCCGAGATATCTTAACTTCTCTACCATCCCTGAGTCTAGACACATACACCGTATCACCAGGCTCAGGATGCAGGGAGGAGGTTATCTCCTCATATGAGAGGTCATCTAATGCCCCTGCCTCTACAAAACGCACATTTTTTAATTCCTTAAGGAAGTCACTTGTAACATCTTCTCGAGGACTTTGACCTATAGTTAGTAAACCTATGCGTTCGCTTTTTACCAGTTATATCACCTTCCTTCCTATAATATTCTCTAACGTTTTAAGGATCTTTCTATCTCTTACTCCCTGTCCTAAAATTAGATTTTCACCTGCTACCTTAATGATACAGACTTTCTGGCCTGTCTTGAGATCGCTGGATAGTATAGGAATGCCTTTCTCCATATCTATGAGAGTTATTAGATCAGGGAAGGTAGCTATTCTTGAATTATCTAGTTCTAAAGTCATATATTCATTAAGAAAGGTGAGGGAGTATTTACCTTTGCTAGACTTAACTAAAGCTAGTCCTACGTTAAATCCTCCTTTCTCAGCTATCTCAATAGAGGAAACAACTCCCTCATCTATAAACACACCTTTAAGTAACTCAGCGACCTTATATGCAGCTTCCCTTACATCATCTCTATTTCTCAGAAAGACTCTACCCACATTTATTGCCTGAGTCAAAGCTCCGGGGGCTCCGTTCTCCTTAACGTAACTGAGAGATACGGGATTCCTTGCAACGGCCACTACTCCACCTGCTTCTATAGACGCTTGTCTTACGATCCTTGAAGCGATTTCTAAGTTTCCTTTGACGATAACTTCTATACGGTTGTCTCTGTTACCTCCCACAGCTGTTTGTACGGATACATACTCTTTCTTACTGTGAAGGCCCATAGATCCCATTATTCCTAAAGGATGTGCTCTTCCATCCGCGGGAGAATCGACAACCAGCATGTGTAGTGCCGCTGCTTGAGGCCAACCGTTAACCGTAGAGAACGCACCATTCTCGGATGATATCAGACCAGTCGCTTTAATTCCTTCCTTACTTATGAGTAACTCAACAGATCTTACCAGATGCTCTACTGTTAAAGGATGTCTTGGGTTCAAAACCCCTACGGCAGATACTGTGACAATTACGGAATTAGAGTCTATCTCCTTTACATCAACTATCTTAACCTTACCTAGTTCTAAGGCTTTCTTAGCCATCGTTAGCCCTTCTTCTATCCTGCCTCCTCCTCCACCACCTAAAATAGAGCCCCCGAAAACCGCTGCTTTAGCTGTTTCCTCATCTACTACGATCACTTCCGCTCCCTCTAAGCTTGCTTCCCATATCTCCATACAAATTTACAAGTTTTTTGTATTCCTCTTCATCGAAGAAGCTACATTGGCCTGAGGTAAATTCTTTAGCAACCTCAACGCAGAAGCGCGTTGCTTGTTCAAGACTGTAGATATAGTTCGCGCCGGTACTGCATCCAGCTATAGGTAGTTTAGCAGTAAGAGCTACACCAACTACGGGAGCGCTGGTCATTAACCAGGGTAGCATCATGCTGTTAATGTGATAAACATTGCTGTCAAAAGGAGTTATGTCTTGCATAGTTATAGGAACTACATGGGCAACGTCCCCCACAACCCTCTCATATACGCTAATGAGGTCATCACTCACCTTCAGTAACCATCCATCTTTTACGGTAGGAGTGATAGCGAAGCCTTGTACTTTTATAACCCTATTAGCTTTAGTTGCGTCAACCGACAGTATAGCGTCCATCTGAGGGTCAACCTCAAGTTTGAGCAGCTCTGTTATTTCCACAGGAGAGTCCATAAAAGGTACAGGTTTATGAGGTCTAGTAGGAGCTCGAGGGGTCACATGAGTTGTTATTATCACATCTCCAGGAAGAGTATCACCCCTATTTCTCATCTCGCCAAGCTTCATGGCAACGGCTAAAGCGACTATAGCTCCATCGGCATCTGAGACCATTCCTATCAAGGAGGGTCTAGCGCCAACCCCTCCAAGTCTTCCTATAATACCTAGTGTCCTTGCTTCTCCTCCCGAAACTTTCCCCTTTTCCCCAGGTATTATAACTTTTATGAAGTCTGTCTCTCCCTTATTCCCAGTTAGATGTCTTACCGTAATGTTCTCAACTCCATACTCCTTAAGCTTCTTAACTACAGCTGCCCCTGAAACTGACGGGCTTTCAAGAATGTCAGCAGCTTCCATAACATGTCTTATACATGTCATAATCAACCCTCCTTAGAATAAGTGACACGCCACGAAATGTTCTTTTCTAAGCTCTTTAAGAGCTGGCTTATTTTTGTCACATATGTCTGTTCTTGCGTAACATCTTGGATGAAAAGGGCAGCCTGATGGAACGTCCACAGGTGATGGTATCTCTCCCTTAAGCTCAACCTTCTCAGGCAATAACTCAGCTTCCTCATTAGTTATGACCGGTATTGAGGAAAGAAGTGCACGGGTGTATGGATGAAGAGGATTATGAAAAAGCTCCTCAGTACTAGCTATTTCGACTATATTGCCTAAGTACATCACAGCTACTCGATCAGCTACATTCCTGACAATGCTTAGATCATGTGTAATCAGCATATATGTTAATTTATACATTTTTTGTAATCTTATCAGAAGTTTAAGTATCTTGGCTTGTACGGAAACATCAAGAGCTGAGGTAGGCTCATCCAGTACTATAAATCTCGGATTTAAAGCAAGAGCTCTAGCTATAGCCACTCTTTGTTTTTGACCCCCACTTAAGGAATAAGGATACTTATATAGATACTCATCAGTTAACTCAACTAGGTTGATAAGTTCTCTCACTCTCTTAATCCTATCCTGTTTTGAACCTATTTTATAGATGTTTAACGGTGTCATTACAATATCTATTACACGTTTCCTCGGATTAAGTGAAGAAGCCGGATCTTGGAAAACCATTGAAATATTCATTTTTATTTTTTTAAGAAACTTCTTATTAGTATTAAAAAGATCATACCCATTAAAAATTATCTTTCCGGAATCAGGTTTATAGATACCTACAATAATCTTACCCACAGTAGTTTTTCCGGACCCTGATTCACCTACAAGAGCAAATGTTTCTCCTTCATAAATAGAGAAGGAGATATCATCCACAGCTTTAACATATCCGATTACTTTACCAAATATTCCTCCCAGAATAGGAAAATATTTTTTAAGATTCTCTACATTAAGTAAGACAGTTTTCATACCCTCTTCCCTTTTTCATAAAGATGACAGGAAACATAATGTCCACTTTTAACCTCGGTAAGCTCCGGTTTAACTTTACTACAAACGTTCATTCTATAGGGGCATCTCGGGTGAAAACGACAACCGGAGGGAGGATTTACATAATCAGGTATCCTTCCGGGTATACCTTCCACTTCCTCTTTTGTTAATTTAGGTATAGCATCTAATAAACCACGAGTGTAGGGATGTAAAGGTTCTCTAAAGAGCTCTTCTGTAAACGCTGATTCAACTATATTTCCTGCATACATAACTAATATCCTTCGTGCTACCTGTCTGGCAATGCCAAGGTTATGTGTAATGTAAATAGTAGCTAGCCTTTCATTAAATATCCTCTCTTTCAATAACTTAACTATCTGAGCCTGAGTGGTTACGTCTAATGCTGTCGTAGGCTCATCAGCTATTAAAAGAGAGGGAGATGCTAGGAGAGCCATAGCTATTAGAACTCTCTGTCTCATGCCTCCGCTAAGTTGATAAGGATAGCTATCAAGCACCCTCGCTGGATCAGGTATCTGTACCTTCTCAAGCATCTCCTTCGCTTTTTCTAATGCTTTGTTAATTCTTTCCTTATTTTTTCTAAGAGAGTAATATTTATTCCATCCTACTTTCCTTAAACCTTTAAAGAGCATATGGTCTATCATCTGTTCCTTAATTGTAAAGACCGGGTTTAAGGAGTTCATGGGCTCTTGTGGTATATACGCTATCTCATTACCTCTGAGTCTGTAAAATCTATCTTCGTCCATTGAGAGTAACTCCTCTCCCTTAAAGAATATTCGCCCAGAAATATGGGCTGTAGATGGGAGCATTCTAAGCATAGTTTTTACCGTGAGCGATTTTCCACAACCTGTTTCACCAACAAGTCCTACAGGCTCACCTTCAAACACAGTAAAACTTATGCCGTCAAGAACCTTCATGAATCCGTCAAATATACTGAAGCCTACTTTCAAGTTTTGAACCCTAAGTAAAGGTTTCATGATATCACTCTAGTTTTACATCCAAAGCGTCCCTTAGCCCATCACCTAATAGGTTAAAGCTGAATACCGTAAGAAATATAGCAAGGCCAGGGAAAAACGTAAGCCACCATTTCCCAGGCAAATGCAATCTACCGTTTCCTATCATTGTTCCCCATTCGGGTGTTGGAGGTCTTACCCCTAATCCTAGAAAACCCAATATTGAGCCTGTGAGAATGGCATAGCCCATATCTAATGAGCCTTTTACAATAAGGATAGGAATTAGATTAGGAAGTATCTCTTTAAACATTATATATAATGAGGAGGCTCCTAAAGATTCAGCAGCTTGAACGAATTCTTCCTCTTTTAGGGACAGAACTTCACCGTAAACAAGCCTGGTATACCAAGGCCACCAACCGAACGATATAGCGAATATCAGGTTCTCCATCGTTGGTTCTACGACAGCACTTACAGCTAATACTAGAGCCATAGAAGGGACGGAGAGAAATACGTCAGTTATTCTCATTATTAAAGATCCTATAAAACCCCCCATGTAACCAGCTATAAGACCTAAAAAGGTGCCTAAGGAGGTGGCAATAATTATTACGGAAATCCCTAGTACAAGTGAAATTCTTGAACCAAGAATAACTCTACTTAGTATATCTCTACCCATTTCATCAGTGCCAAAGAGGTGCTCCCAGCTAGGAGGCTGGAACACCTTCTCTATATGTATCTTATAGGAGTCTTCAGGGTAGGGAGCTATTACCTCTGCAAATAAGGCCATGAAAAATATTATACTAACTAATACAAGTCCTACTATTGAAAGTTTATTCTTTTTAAGCCTATATAACATCCTTTTAAGCTCTTCTGTTCTATACTCCTTTCCCTCTATTTTCCTCAACTATTACTTCACCTCCATTCTTAGTCTTATTCTGGGATCAAGGTATCCGTATAATATATCAACCACTAAGTTTACGAGAGAATAGAATAGTCCTATAACTAATGTTACACCTATGACTGCGTTGAAATCCTTGTAGAGAAGTGCTCTAATACCATACTTCGCTAATCCGGGCCATGAGAAGACTGTCTCCACAACAAAAGCACCTGCAAGAAAGTAACCGTAGAGGAGACCTATTATTGTAAGTGCGGCAGAGAAAGCATTTCTTAAGGTGTATTTATATATAAGTATGTTCTCAGGAAGACCATTGGCCTTGGCTACTAAAAAATAGTCCTTTTCCATTTCCTCCAACATACTAGCTCTCACAATTCTCATTATCTGAGCTATCGGTGATAGAGCTAATGTAAAAGCAGGGAGAATAATGTGCTTAAGGCTACTAATGAACGCCTCCATATTAAAACATAATAGACTATCTACTAGGTAAAGACCAGTTACGTGTTTAGGTGGCTCTATGAAAGGATCTATTCTTCCTGTAGTCGGTAGCAACCCTAACTGATAGGCTATAATTATTTGAAGCATTATTCCTAACCAAAAACGAGGCATCGAGACTCCAGAGAAAGCTAATATTCTAAATATATGATCAACCCATGTATTTCTCTTTGCAGCTGTTACTATACCCAATAAAGTACCTACAATTACAGCGATTATCATTGAAAATGTTATAAGTTCAAAAGTAGCAGGGAAATAAACAAGAACGTCTTCCATCACATCTCTGTAGGTATAAAGAGAGGTGCCGAGACTGCCTCTCAACAATTGTTCTACATATACTAAAAACTGTATAAAAAAAGGCTTATCAAGCCCTAATCTTCTTCTTAACGCCTCTACTTGTTCTTTAGTAGCTTCAGGACCTAAAGCTAATCTAGCAGGATCTCCAGGTAAAATTCTCGAAATAAAAAAGATTAATATTAGGAGGCCAAAAAGAGTAGGTATTATTTGTAAAGATCTTCTTATTATGAAATCCCTATATTTCATATTCCTGTGTTACGGGAACTAAGAGAGGGGTTTTAGTTGTTAACGGATTACTAACCTCTTTTTCTATTCTTAAATTGTACCACACTAAGTCATAGCCAAGTATACCTATATACTTATAACCTTTAACCCAGTCCCTGTATGCTATCCTATGTATAGGGTTAGCTATGAAGAGTATGGCTGCGTCCTCGGTCACGATCTTTTGAACTTCACCATAAAGCCTATACCTCTCACTTACATCTATCGTAGCTCGAGCCTTTTCAAGCAGCTCATCTACTACCGGATTACTGTACCAGGCACATGACATATATGTACCAGCAGCTTTAGAGCTAAACATCAAGTATGTATGGCTATCGGGTGATGGGTATTTTGCTGTATGGAATATAGCTACCATATGGGGGGTTGTCTCAGGTTTAGCGACCAATTCAACCATCCTGGCCCAAGTTTCCGGCCTCAACTTTACCTTTATTCCAAGCTCAGCTAAATTACTTTGAATAATCAGTCCTATTCTTCTTTCACTTTCAACATATTCAACGTACATATATTCTAATGTAAACTCTTCAATTCTGTCAGCATATTTAGATTTACTTAAGTATTCTCTTGCCTTTTCTAAATCCCTCTTATATACTGTGACATTAGGATTATGACCTGGCATTAGCACGGGTACAGGACCTACAGCCTGTACAGCTCCTTTAAAAACTACTTTGTTTATAGCTTCATAGTCTATTGCATAGGATATTGCCTTTCTAAAGTATACGTCATCAGTAGGTGGTTTTTGGTTATGTAAAGATACAAAGAATAGCTGAGGAGCAGGATCTTCCTGAACAACGATACCTGGTTCTTTCTTAAGCTCTTCAAATGTTTCCGCTGAGACCCACTGTTCTATCATATCAGCTTCTCCTTTTCTTAACATAGTTACCTCTGTTGCTTCTTCCCCTACGACTAAGACAGTAGCTACGTCTATCTGATTCTCCTCCCATCCTCCCCAATAATCCTCAAACTTTCTAAAAACATACCTGGTTCCTGGCTCGTATATCTCTATATAGTAAGGTCCTGAGCCTGCGTCATGTTTGCTAAGGAACTCCTCACCATAGTCTCCAAATTCTCCGTAGGGACCAGGTTTTAAGTTTGCCATTATTAGATCTTTATTAACTATAAACAGTTGAACAAGGGTTGCTAAGAATGGACCATAAGGCTTCCTCAGGTGGAATCTTACAGTATATTTGTCTAGAACCTCAGTGTCGCCAGGTTCAAGTACACCTTTCCATAACCATGAGAATCCTTTTCCCATCCTAAGCATTCTGTCCATACTAAACGCTACGTCTTCAGCTGTGAGCTCCGTACCGTCATGAAACTTAATACCTTTTCTTATGTAAAACGTCCAAGTCATTCCATCGGGCGATACTTCCCATCTTTTAGCTACCCAGGGTTTAGGCGGTTTTCCAGGCTGAGGATATACAAGAGGATCATATAGGTTCATAACCATTAGGCTCTCTGTTTCGTCTCTGTGTTTTGCCGGATCAAGAGTTGCTGTGGACTGAGTGGTAACATATGTGAATCTTATCTCCTTTGGTTTGGCGGTTACTACAATTACAGGTATTAATAATGTAGTTATCATAATAAGGCTTATTATTCTCAGAGCCCTAAGGTGTGTTTCCTTCATACTCACACCTTTTTAATGTTTTTTAAACAATATACTATATAAACTTAACTTTATTTTAACCATTATTGGTGATGGATAATTGAAAATGGAACTCACAAGGGCAGTTTTTAAAACTCTTAAGGACTGTGCAAGATTAAAGCCTGGGGAGAGTGTCCTAATCTTAGCGGACACGCTAGCTGATTATGAGATAGTTACTAAGTTTGGTGAAGTAGCTCATGCTCTGGGAGCTGAGGTCTCAGTAATGGTTTATGAGGCACGTGAGGAGGTAGATATTGAACCGCCTAGACCTGTAGCTGCAGCGTTGAGCAACGCTGGTTTGGTAGTAGACCTGGTAACTAAGTATATTATTCACACCGACTCGTACCTTAGGGCACGCAAAAATGGTGTAAGAATACTTTGTGGTACTGGTATAACACAGGACATGTTGATAAGAATGGTAGGACAGGTTGATTATAGTATCATCCTAGAAAGTGCAAAGAAAGTTAAGGATATGTTCGATGCTTCGAGAAGATGCGAGATCAAAACAGAGGAAGAGCATCTATTAACAATGAAGCTTGGTGATCGTCCAGTATTGATTAGAGATGGAGTGCTTGAAGGAGCGGGGGACCTAGATTACATACCTGGCGCGCAGGTCTCTTTAGCACCCTTAGAGGAAACCATTGAAGGGAGCATAGTAGTTAATGGAACCATATATCCTCCGATAGGTAGACTTAACAAAAATATAATACTTAGATTTAAGGAAGGAAAGCTAATTAACATAGAAGGAGGGAGTGAGGCTGACATCTTTCGAAGATGGTTGAAGAGTTTTAATGACCCAAAGATGTACTATGTAGCCCACATTTCCATAGGACTTAACCCTAAGGCTAGGATAAGTGGAAATATATTAGAAGATGAGAGAATAGCCGGAGCTTTTGTGTTAGGATTAGGATCTCAAATGGAATATTTTAAAGGAAATATAGGCAAGGCGTCAGCGCATAGTGATAGTGTTGTATTGGGTGCAAACGTGCTTCTTGATGGTAAATACCTAGTGAGGGATGGAAGATTAGAGAGCTAAACCAAGGGTTTTCCGTATCTTGGATTAGCTAAATACTTAACTCCTACTTTTATAATCTTTTCTAGTATAAAGATAGCTCTCTTCCTTGATAAAACTTTGTTGTTATTACCGCAGTAAGGAGAATATATACAGCGAGGACAGCCATCCTCACACTCACAATTCGACGTTATCTCAAAAGCTACACTAAACCCCTCCTCAATCTTCTCGTAAAGGATTCTTGAGGCGCCTGAACCTCCAGGATAAGAATCATAAATATATATATGTCCTGAGGGGAAGCTCACTCCACCCAAATCTGTAGGTGCTAAACCCGCAACTACCTGAGCGGCTGAAATTATAGCGTGCTCTATTGCGTGAAAAGCCTCAGCATTCTGAGCTTCGCTCCAATGGGACACAGGTTGAATCTCTAAGGAAACGCCTTTTGTCTTAAATGCATAGATATGTTCTTTATCCAATATTTCCTCCTTTAGCGTCTCCATTGAGGGGAATTTCTTAACTACATAACCATAGACACTATCAGTAATTGTAAGGTTTAAATATTTAATCTTAAGACCTTTATAGTATTTCTCCTCTATAATCTTGCCTTCCTCAGGCAGTGTATAAAAGAGTGGGTATGTAATCATCTCAGGATCCCCCGGTATTTTTTTGACGATAGCTTTTCTCTTTTTGAGATCTATAACTAAGTAAGGAATTCCTCTATGAAGATAAATAGCGCCAGGATGAAGCTCTTTAAGAGCCATTGGCATCTCTCTAGACCCTATGTTTTTGCCTTCAGCAGTAATTATCTCCACTATCTCTCCAACACCTCTTAAGCTCATTCTTGGTCTTAGAAACTCAATACCTTCCCTTGTAATTCTTAAAAAACTTCCCTTAACCTTAAGGAGACCTTCCCTGACTAAAACGAGAGCTATTTCCCTTAGGAACTTATCTAAATTATTTAAATTAACAGGCATATCCCTAACCATTGCTAGAACATGAATCTTAGCTATCTCCTCGTTTTCTGGCTCCAAGACCTGTGGTTCTGGTTCTCTATCAAAAAATGCCCTGGGATTTCGCTCATAAAAGGAGCTTATGGGATCGTCACCCAGTATCACAAAAGTATACGATTTCTGTCCTCTCCTACCAACTCTTCCTATTCGTTGTAAATATCTTGAGAAGCTAGGAGGAATATTATATAAGATTACAGCATCTAAGTCACCTATATCTATGCCTAGTTCTAAGGTAGGAGTAGATACGACAGAGCATATTTCGCCTCTCTTAAGCTTTTCCTCTACCTCTTTTCTATCTTTTCTACTAAGTCCCGCTCTATGTACTTCAATACTTAACCCTGATCTCTTTGCTAGTATTTTTATGATTTCAGCTGATCTGTGGCTGTCTACAAATATAAGCGTCTTGAGACCCTTTTTCTCACAGAATTTTATGAGAGATATAGTCTCAGCCATTTTAGACCTATAAATTGGTTTTAGAAGTATATGGTAAAGAGGCGATTTACGTACATCTTTAGATTCGATGACTCTAACCTTACTTTTAAATAATTTAGAGGCAAAAATTTCAGGGTTACCTATTGTAGCTGAAGCCCCTATGTACTGAGGGTTAACGCTCGTAAATCTCTCCAATCTTCTAAGCACGTAATAAACATGTGTTCCGAAAATCCCTGTATATACATGCATGTCATCCATAACTATCGTTGAAACTTTGCTCATTAATTCTCTAAAACTAGAGGAGTATTGAAGGGAATAATGTATCATGTCAGGGTTTGAAATTAAAAACTTCGGGGGATACTCGTAAATTCTTTTCCTCTCTCTTTCCGGAGTATCTCCATCAAGTACGCTAACCCGAACACCAAAAAATAGGGAAGTGTAATACCTTATTCTATCTAGTTGATCCCTAGCAAGAGCCTTTGTGGGGTATATTAGAAGAAAAATTTCTTTATCGTTACCTATCGCTCTCTCTATCAATGGTAATAAGAAAGCCTCTGTCTTTCCTGTTCCAGTGCCAGCTACTATGAAGACGTTTTCTCCTCTTCGAATGGCCTTTATAGCTTCCTCTTGAAAACTATAGAACCTTTCTATACCTCTTTTTTTAAGTGATGAAGCTAGTTCCCTTACTTTAATAACTTCATTAACATAGGAGCCTAGTTTAGGTAGAAGTGGCTTGTCAATCTTCACATGTACTATTTTTCTTGAGCTATCGGCTAAGAGTTCCTTAATTACCTCCTCCATTTCACTCTTTCCTTCTCTAAATCTTCCTTAGAGACAAAAATTATTTAAATATGTTCTTAGGGGATTTCTCCCGAGTGTAATGCCGAAAGCTATCTATAAAAACCTATGTCCTGCATGTCATGGGTTTATAAGTTCTGAGCTTCTCTCAAAGGGATCAACCTGTTCTATATGCTCTAAAAAAGTAAATATAAATTATTTAGATATTAATAGACAAGAATTAATAGAGATTAATAACTACTTTACTAAGTTGCTAGGAGCAGAGATGTGGAGTGCACAAAGAATGTGGGCGAAAAGGATCCTTCGGGGACAAAGTTTTTCGATGATAGCACCTACAGGTTCAGGTAAGACTGTTTTCGGAATAATTATGTCAATATACATGGCTCATACTAGAAAATGGAAAACACTTTTTATACTTCCTACTTCCATACTAGTTGAACAAGTATATGATAAGACAGTTTCCTTTATAAGCAAATTTAGTTTAAAGACCAATGTAGTAGCTTATCATACCTTTCTAAGTAAAAAGGAGAAGGAGAAAGTATTATCTAAGCTTCAAAACCGTGAAGGAGATATTATAATATTAACCTCAAGTTTTATTTTAAGAAATATAAAATTAGTTGAAAAATACAATTTTAATCTCGTATTTGTAGATGATGTGGACGGTGTGCTTAAGTCAAGTAAACTTTTTTATTTTATATTAAAGATAATACTTAATTTAAGTAAAGATAAAATAGATAAAATTTACAAAGAGTTAAGAAAAGGTAATAGAGGAATACTTAATGAGGTAAAAGTAGAGAATCCTAAAAACAAAGTACTTGTTGTTTCTGGCGCGTCTCTCAGAGGTAAGAGGACAGTTAGGATTAAATTACTTAGAGAGCTTTTGGGATTTGAAATAGGATCTACGTCAGAATCTTTACGAAATGTGTTGGATACCTTTTTAGTAAGCGAAAATATGGAACAGGAAATTCTTTTTCTAGTTAAGAAACTTGGCCATGGAGGCATAATATTTGTGCCGCAAGATAAGGGGCTTGAGTATGTTAAAAACATACATAGGTATTTAGAGGAGAAGGGCATTAGATCTGAAGCTTATATAAGACCTAAGAAAGGAATGTTAGCTAGATTTGTAAAAGGAGAGGTAGATGTTTTAATAGGTATAGCTTCCAGCAGATCACCTCTATCTAGAGGTATAGATCTACCTTATACGGTTAAGTATGCTATATTTGCAGGTGTACCTAAGCTTAGGTTCATTCTTGATCCCGAAAACCTCTCTCCAGCTAAAAAGATAATTCTCTTGGCTAACATATGTGATTATCTTAGTAAAAGAGATAAGGAGCTATGTAGAAAGTTGATTGTTGATTTAAGGAAGGTATTGTCCTTGGCAACAGCTGCTTACAGAGGATTAGAGCTTAATCGGAGAAGTAGAAAGTATATTTCAGAATTACTAAACCGTATTGATAATTTTATTTTAACTAAATTCAATGATAGATCATTACTTAATGAATTGGAGAAAAGCCCTTACATAGAATTAAGTAACGAAAAGAAATCATTAAAG
>CAZKLN010000023.1:12414-22370 GCA_964553765.1 uncultured Thermofilaceae archaeon | reverse complement strand
TACAACAGCTAAACAAGATTTAACAAGAAAAACACCAAAAAGCAGAAGAGCGAAAATTAAAATCTTAGCTTTAATAGGGTGCTAACTTGAGAGTAAATATTATTATTCTAGTTATAATGTTCTTTCTTTCCTTGCTACTGACTACTCAAGCAGGTTTTCAGGAGGTTTATAGGTATGTAGAGGGAAGGGAGTGGAAAGAGCTTCCAGGCTACCTTGATGTTAAGGAATTAGTAATATACGCTGATTATAAGATGAAGATTTACTCCTTTAAAATAAGCTTTCATGAGTCAATACCTGATCACTTAGGTGTATGTATAGAGATGATTATAGATAGAGATTCTGATGGAAATGTAGATTATACAGTGCATGGAGCCTATCTTTCTCGTAATCGATATGGAATATATTTATATGAAGGAATCTTTAGAAAGCAAATAGCTAAACTTCAAGGATTAAGACAACTTAACTTTATAACACTCATTTTACCTTTTAAATATTATAATCATAGTATAAGCACATTACAGATAGGTACCTGTCTTTACTTCAATTATAAGGTACTTACCTTACCTAATATAAAGTTAGATACAATAAAATTTTCACCTTCCTGGACGATAGTGTTTAGTGGTGGAAAAATACCTTTCTCATTTAAATGGGCAGAGATAAGAAAAGCGCTAATATCTAGGGTAAACGATACTTTAAAGATTAAGCTGATCTTAGGGGATGCTCCACCTACGCTCCCCCCTCTAAATAAATCTAAGTACATATCTGTTCAATGGACTTTGGGCATAGACGCCGATGGAAACCCAAATACAGGAAGGGAATATAAACTGACCCTTAGTCTACTCATACCTAAGTATGGTATGCCATATTTTCAAGCAAGCTTAGGCACTATTGGAAAATATTATAAACATATAGGTTACTTAAATGGAACTATAGATGGATCTACATTATCAATAGAGATACCTCTTGAGTTAATGAAATTAACACCAAATGCCAGCTTCAAATTTAGTAATTTAATTCATTTTAGCATATGGGAGATTCAAATAATTAAATTTTAAGTATTATTTTATTCAAGAACCATAATGGAGGAAAATCTTAAGAGAGTAGAGGAGACTTCTAAATTGTTAGAAGAGGATAGTGAGCATACTCTCTTTCTACCACTTCTCTTTCTACTCTCTTTCTACCGCGAGGACCTAAGTAAAACTATCGTCCACGAAGCTGGAAAAGAGGTACTGCTACCACCAGAGCTACTCAAGATATACCTAGCCCTAACGATGAAAGAGCTGCAGGAAATAGAAAAGAGCTTAAGGAATAGGTTAATTCAAAACCGAGGGTAAATAGAATGGAATTGCTAAGGTTAATTGTTAAGAAAAATTTGACATTACTAGTTATCTCTGTGTTTTTAATACTACTAGTGTTTTCCCTCAATCTCTCCATCTGGTATCATATAGTGCCAGGTTGGTATTATCTCATACTAGAGGCTAGACGGGGACTAAACGCCTGTCTACCATTGATCTCAGCCCTACTCATCGGCCTCTTCATTCAGAGCATCGCATTCACATATGAAATGTTCAAAACAGCTGTCATAAAACATAAACAGGATCTCGATAAGTTAGCTGAAACCCTCCTAAAACGTCTTACTGAAAGCTGCAGCTTCAGAAGTGAAAGGGATATTACAGGCGAAAAAGAATGGATATCGTTAAGCTGCCCTACCTGTGAAAAGTATAAGGAAGTTAGGAGGAAGTTCGGAGAGCTTGTGGACGACCTTGGGCTTCATTGGGATAGAGTTGGGGAGCTGCTTTCTAAGCTTGAAGAACTCTGCAAGAAAATCGATAGGTACAACTCAGACCTGAAGAAATCATTTTCTGAAATAAGTGAGGAAGGTCAAAGGCTCTTAGAGGAGAATCTCAGGAATCGTGATCTGCGTAAGCCGCAGGGAATATGCGAGTTTTTGAGGATGTTCCTGCCTGAACTCGTTCTCGAAGACTTTCGAAATAAACGTGTTGAACCTGATAAGAACACCATAGAGAAGTTTTATGGAAAAGAGGTAGAACGAGAGAATATGGGGATAAGGGTAGGTCCGGTCCCCATGAGAGGGATAGACGAGAAGGAGTGGTATAAAGAGTATCTCCCATTACTAGTGGAGGTCACGTACGATCTGTTGAATTCGTTTAAAGAGAAGCTAAATATGCACGTATCTGAAGGGAATGAGATGAAGAATAAGGTTGAGGAACTGTCTAAGGAGCTAAAGGAATGTTTAGAGGATATAAGAAGATCAAGTGTACTTCCACTAGGAAAACTATGTAAATACATAATACAAGACAGATAGAAATCTCGGGAACAAGTTATCCGAAACTTTCATCCTTCATAGGAGGATTTAACATCCACACAAGGAAAATGTTATCCGCTATGTTATCCTCCAAAGGGAAACAGGGGAAGGGCTCTTCCTTCATCGCTAAGAAGGTCCGAAACAGAATTTATATATACAGAGTCTTCAAGTCCGCAGGCAAAACCCGTGAAGAATATCTAGCTCCTTTCGACGAAATCGCAAAATTCTATCTAAGGTGGTGCGGGGGCCGGGATTCGAACCCGGGCAGGCCTACGCCAGCGGAGCCTCAGTCCGCCCCCTTTGACCTAGCTCGGGCACCCCCGCTAGGTTTTAACTACTAATTCCCTCTTTAAATCTTTAACCTGATCTATAATTAGGTTAAGTTGTTAGGATAAATAATCACTTTACGTTAAAGCATGCTACCCAGTGGTTACTTTCTACTTCGGTTAGAGTTGGAGTGCCCTTTAAGCATTGTTCAGTTTTTACTGGGCATCGATTGAAAAACTTACATCCATGGGTGATTCGATCACCTGAGTATTCCTCTATCTTAGGTAAAACTATTTTGTCCCTCCATCTCCTATCAGGGTCAGGTATCGGTATGGATTCGAGCAGTATTCTCACGTAGGGGTGAATAGGGTTGCTTATCACCTTACTTATATCTCCCATCTCGGTTATGCTTCCCTTGTAAAGAATCATTATCTCGTCGCTGACGTAATGAGCTGTTGAGAGATCATGGGTTATATATATGTATGATACCTTAAGCTTATCCCTGAGACTTAGCATTAGATTTAGAATGTTTGCTCTCAACGAGGCATCTATCATGGAGACAGGCTCATCAGCCACTATGAGCCTCGGCCGTATAAGGAAGGCTCTGGCCAGCATTAATCTCTGCCTCTGTCCACCGCTTAGCTGATGAGGGTACTTTCCTAGTACCTCCTCTGATCTTAAGCCGACAGACTCAAGGGATTTAGCTATCAACTCCTCAGCCTCCTCCCTATCCTCCGTCAGGTGAAACCTCTTAATCGGTATCCAGAAAACGTCATCAACCTTGTGTAAAGGATTAAAGGATCCATAGGGATCTTGAAATATCGCCTGTACCTCTCTTCGATACCTTTTCCACTCCTCAGCGCTCATTTCCCATATGTCCTTGCCATCGTACATTATGCTTCCTCTATCAGGCTTTATGAAGCCCAACACCAACCTAGCTATCGTGGTTTTTCCACTGCCGCTTTCTCCGGCTATAGTGAATACTATCGGCTTCTCGGCTGGAAGGGTAAAGGAGACATCATCGACAGCCACTACCCTACTTTTCTTTAGGAAGCCAGTAGTAAAAATCTTAGTCAAGTTTCTAACTTCTAGGAGAAAACTACCCACTTATACCACCATATAGGTGACAGGCTACGTACCTGCCTGCTCTGACCTCTCTGAGAGGAGGCTCTGCAGTCTCGCAAAGTCTGGACTTATATGGGCATCTTGGATGAAAGCGACAGCCAGGTGGAGGGCTTTTCAAATCCGGAGGTAATCCTTTGATTCCTGCAAGCCTCCTTTTTTCCTCTACTGAAGGTATGGACTTTATGAGCACCTGCGTATACGGGTGTAGAGGATCCTTAAATATAGATCTTACATCACCTATCTCAACTATCTTACCAGCATACATTATAGCGAGCCTATCCACTATTTCCGCGTGAACCGCCATATCATGCGTTATAAGCATTATTGAGGTACCATACTTCCCTCTTATTTCGGAAAGAAGCTGTAGTATACCTCTCTGAACGACAACGTCAAGGGCTGTAGTAGGCTCATCAGCTATTAAAAGCTCAGGTCTTAAAGCTATAGCCATAGCTATTATAGCTCTCTGCCTCATGCCCCCGCTTAACTCGTGAGGAAACATGTTGGCGACTTGAGGAGAAAGGCCTACACTAGCTAGTAGCTCTTTAATATATCCCTCTAACCTTCCTGCCTCCTCATTCTTTACTTTTTCATGTTCCTTTATCACATCAATTATCTGGTTCTTGATCCTAAGCACGGGGTTTAACGCGTTCATAGAGCTTTGAGGGATGTACGATATCCTTCTCCACCTTATCCTCCTTAACTCTTCACTCTTAAGCTTAAGAAGGTTGATATTATCGAAGAATATTTCCCCGTCTGCTATGTATCCAGGTGGTCTGAGCAGTCGAGTTATCGCTAAGGCTAACGTTGACTTACCGCATCCTGATTCTCCGGCGATGCCAAAGATCTCATTTCTTAATACAGAAAAGGAAACTCCATCCACAGCTCTGACCACTTTTCCGCTGCTCGTCTCGTAGTACGCTTTAAGGTCTTTAACCCTAAGAATAGAGCTCACTGAATCCACCTAACATTAGGATAAATTTCTTTTCCCTTAAAAATTAAGTGGAAACTATAATGTTTAACTACAAGCCCTGTTAAACATTTATAGGAGGTATCAGGGATGGCCTCCTACTTTAAGTACATTGTTGAAAGGGGAATAATATACATCTTATCCATATATATCTCACTCACTATAGTATTCATAGTACCTAGGTTAATCCCTGGAAACCCGCTTGACGCCGTCCTACAGCAGTTAGCTAATATGGGAGCTAGCGTAGGTGCCGAGGATTTAATAAGGGAATACGAGAAAATATTTGGGTTAAACGAGGATATATTTACTCAATATGTTAAATTTTTAAGGGAGGTATTAAAGGGGAATCTAGGTTACTCCATAAGCAGATTCCCTAGTACGGTATCCGAGGTACTCGCGAGAGCATTGCCTTGGAGCATAGGCCTACTAACTATGACAACCATCATAAGCTGGACCCTTGGAACCGTGTTAGGAGCCATAGCTGGGTGGAAAGGTGAGAGCTCTGCGTTTTCTAAGCTTTTTGGGCCAGCCGCTTTGTTGATGTACATTACTCCATACTACATCTTCGCCATACTACTGCTTTTCGCGTTTTCCTATCATTTTAGGATATTCCCCTCCTCAGGGGGCTACACTCCCGGCGCAGAAGCGAGGCTGGATTTAAAATTCCTGGTTGACGTAGCCTATCATTCGGCATTGCCTGCCTTAAGCATAGTTCTCTCCTCTTTAGGCTGGTGGTTTTTAAGTATGAGATCAATGATGGTAACTGTTAAGGGCGAAGACTACATACTTATGGCGTTTGCTAAGGGGTTAAGGGAGAAATTAATAATATGGAGGTATGCGTTTAGGAATGCCATACTTCCTCAGGTTACAGGGTTAGCGATATCCCTTAGTAGAGTTGTGGGTGGAGCTTTGTTAACAGAAGTTATATTTGCCTACCCTGGGATAGGATGGGTGATCTATGACGCTATCACAAGTAAGGACTATCCTCTCATTCAAGGTGGGGTGCTGGTAATAATCCTAGCGGTAGCCACGGCTAACTTTGTGATAGACACTCTTTATCCTTTAGTTGATCCACGAATAAGATATAGAAGTGAGTAAATATGTTTAGAAATATTAAAAATAATATAAAAACAATAATAAGTAATAGAAAGTTTGTCAGCGGGTATATACTCTTCTTATCCGTAGCATTTATTGCCATCTTAGGTGGGTACTTGCTACCTAAGGAATACTTTAGAGCAGGAAGCTTTCATAGAGGACTCTCCCCAAGCCTTGTTCATCCCCTAGGTACTGATGTGTTAGGGCGAGATATACTCGCTCAGCTCTTATGGGGAACCCAGAACTCCATAAAGATAGGGGTTATAGTTGCCACTATAGGCACTTTTGCGGGAGCGATGATAGGCTTTATTAGCGGGTATTATGGTGGATTAGTTGATGATATCTTAAGAGTTATTGTGGACGTCTTCTTGTCAATACCCTCTCTTCTATTTCTCATATTAATAGCTTCTCTGATAAAGGGAAGTGTCACTGTTGAGCTAATGGCGCTAATTATTTCTCTCTTTAGCTGGCCATGGCCTGCTAGACAAGTCAGGGCACAAACCCTCAGCCTTAAGGAGAGGGACTTCATACTGGTTGCTAGGCTTTCAGGAATGGGTAAGTTTGAGATAATACTTAGGGAACTAATGCCTCACATGTTTCAGTGGATGGGAGCAAACTTTATCAACGCGTTCCTAGTCGCTATATTAACCGAGTCAGGGCTCTCAATACTGGGACTTGGACCTCAGACAGAGATGACGTTAGGGATGATGCTTTATTGGGCCCTTCAGCACGCTGCTATTTATAGAGGAATGTGGTGGTGGTGGGCCCCTCCTGTCTTCATGTTGATATACCTATTCTTCTCACTCTATATGATGCATCTGGGTTTTGACGAGCTTATCAACCCTAGGGCTAGAGAGAAATAACAACTGTAATTATTTATTTTTGTAGAAAAGTTTTTATAGAATAAAATCAATGAATATTCGGAGAGGAACATGCAAAATAGAAAAATATACATAGTTCTTTGTATATTTGCCTTATTTGTTCTCGCAGCTTTTCAACCGGTAATAGCTGTGGAGTTACCTAGGGAGAGAACGGTTTACATAGCTATAAGTGGAAGGATAAAAGACCCAACAAACTTTAACCTGTATGCTCCTGGAGTTTCAAGGTCCTCGACAGGTCTTCATCAGTTCATATATGAATACTTCTTCTACATAAATTTCGAAACAGGAGAATACATACCATGGTTAGCTGAAAGATACGAGTATTCACCCGATTTCAAGAGTATCACAGTCTATCTAAGGAAAGGTGTTGAGTGGAGCGATGGTGTACCGTTCACAGCCGACGATGTAGTTTTCACATATAACTTGTTAATCAATACAGCTCCAAAGATGATATGGTCATCGGAGGTTGCTAAGTACGTGGATTCTGTAGAGAAGATAGATGACTATACCGTTAAGATCAACTTAAAACACGCTAACCCAAGGTTCCACCTGATAAGGGAGGCATTCCCAGTAGTGAGAGTATGGGGAGGACTTACCATACTGCCTAAGCACATATGGGAGAAAGTAGAAGACCCAGTGAAGTTTAAGAATAATCCACCAATAGGAACAGGTCCTTACAGGCTACTTAGTGCCTCGGAAACTACCATAATCTACGAGAGAAGGGACGATTGGTGGGCAACTGAGCTTTGGGGCATAAGGCCTGCACCAAAGTACGTAGTGATGCAATACGTAGGACCTGAGGAGAGCGTCGCGGCGAAGCTCGAGGCAAACGAGATAGATACTCCATTTATAGGTATATTATCACTAGGAACCTTTAAGGCTGTAGCTAAGCGTAACCCTGATGTAAGGGCATGGCACAAAGACGAGCCATATGCATGGCTAGATCCCTGTCCCAGAGCTTTCATGGTACAGAACGCTAAGTATCCTTGGAGCCTAAAGGAGGTTAGAAGAGCAATATCTTACATGGTAGATAGAGATGCCATAGCCGAGTTTGCCTATGAACGTTCAACTCAGCCAAGCTGGGGTGTATTCCCATACTATGGCGGTCTGAAACCATACTTTGATGCCATACAGGACTTAATTGAGAAGTATAAGCCAACGGAGTATAATCTTAAGAAAGCTGAGGAAATACTGACGGGCTTAGGGTTTAAGAAAGGCCCTGACGGGGTATGGGTAACGCCTAATGGTACTAGGCTTGAAATGGAATACCTAGTTAACGGTGATAGTGCAGAGGAGATGAGGGTAGCCACAGTAGTAGCCGACCAGCTCAGAGCTGGTGGCATCGATGTTAAGTTAAAGGTTCTCACGGGTCCGGTACAGGCAGACACGAGACTAAGAGGGGAGTGGGACATCGTTTATCAATGTTTCTGCCCAGGCGACAGCGATCCTTATGACAACCTAGAGTTATTCCATAGCAAGTTCTATGTACCTCTTGGTGAGAGAGCTCCCTGGTATGAGAGGAATACGTTTAGATATAAGAATCCGAAATACGATGAGGTGGTAGATGAGTTAGCCAGAACCCCACCCTCTGATCTTGAAAAGTGTGTAGAGCTTTTCAGGAAGGCCATGGAGATACTGTTCGAGGATCTGCCAGTAATACCAGGAATGCAGGCACCAGCTTTAGTGCCGTTTAACTATCACTATTGGGAGAACTGGCCCTCTGCTGAGAATCCATGGAACATGCCGGTCAGCTGGTGGGCCACGTTCAACCTCGTGTTAAACGGCTACCTATCACCTAAAACTGGTGAGTGGGTAGGAGGAATTAAGCCCACTAAGATAGACTATGTGACAGTAGTCTTTAGCAAAGATACACCTAAGTTCAGAGGAATAGATCTCACATGGTACGGTCCCTTCAAAGCAGGGGAGACGGCAGAAATACCTTTGGATGACGCAGAATTCTGGATCGCAAAGGGGTATGCTCGAAGAACATAAATTAAATTCTTTAATTTTTTTATTAAAAATATTTAACAAAATTTCTATTTTTATAATAATATAGTGACTAGCTTTGAGAAAAGATGGCAACTTATTAAAGTACACTTATACTCTTAAATTCTTGAGGGATGAAGAAGGAGATTATCGTTATTTAAGATTTAAGGTGAAGAGAGGAACTAAGAGTATTAGTATTAGCTATGAGTATGATGAAGAGTGCATAGTTGATATAGGAGTTTTCGGTCCCGGAAGCTTGGATCTAATTAGAGCTAATTTTAGAGGATGGAGCGGATCTAATAGGAAGCGGATTTACTTAGGTGAAAAGTGGAGCACTCCAGGTTATATAGCTGAGCCTATAGAGGAAGGAGTGTGGCACGTTATACTCGGTCTTTACAAGATTCCAGAAGACGGATGTAAGGTGCATGTGAACATAATGCTTCTGGAAGATTCTGTTCATAGCATCTCATATGTTTCTGAACCTGTAAACTCAGCTACCTGTAAGAGGTCTTTGCAGGAAGGAGGATGGCTAAAGGGCGATCTCCACGTACATACTATGCACAGCGATGGGGACTCAGAAATTCATGAAATAGTGGAGTGGGCTAGACATCTAGGTTTAGATTTTATCGGGCTAACCGATCACAACACTATTAGTCATCTGAGGGAGATACGGAGTAAGGAGCTATTAGTTATCCCTGGTGAGGAGTTAACGACCTACAGGGGACATATGAACGTGCTTGGGGTTAATAAATGGGTTGATTTCAGGATTAAATGTGAGAACGATTTATTGAGGATACTTAGCTATATAAATAGGGAGGGTTTCTTGCCCATCGTTAATCATCCCAAGAGCTTAGGACCTAAATGGGAGTGGGGACATATAGAGGAAATAGGATTTTTAGAGGTCTGGCAGGGCATATGGGAATTTAATAACTATGAATCATTAAGATTATGGGATATGCTTCTCTCCAAGGGATTTCATGTGTTTGCCATAGGTGGCAGTGATGTCCATAGACTTAAAACGCTTGATTTCGTGTTTAAGCTTTCAACACCTACTACCTGGGTTTATACAGAGAAACTTGATGTAGCCGAGATATTAGCAGGTATTAGAAACGGTAAGGTTGTTATAACAGAAGGAGCTAATGGTCCCTTCATAAACTATTATCTGATAAATAGGGGAAAGAGATTTCGTATGGGCGATTCCTTAACCCCGGGAAAATATAAATTAGTAACTTACGTAGAGAGAGGTAAAGGATCAAAGCTTAGAATAATAACCGCTAGAGGAATAATTTATATGACCGATATCACGGAA
>CAZKLN010000023.1:0-12314 GCA_964553765.1 uncultured Thermofilaceae archaeon | reverse complement strand
TCTTTGGATACTATTATTCCTCGTGATTTCCCGTTTATAGGTATGAAGTCTACATCATTAAAAAATATCCAGAGCAAAGCTGCTATGCCAGCTATATCCCAGAAGTACACTTCGTTTTTCTCTCTTTCCATATTTACTAGGTTAATAGTCAGTCTTTCAAAAGTACCTTTATTAACATTATGCCCTAGGTGCATCGAGATAACTATCTCCTCGTTATTTGCATATTCTAGTAGTATATCTTTGTACCCCACTAAATAGAATATGTTATATATTCTATCTGTCTCCTCTATCAGAAATACTCCATGGGTTTTGAGTATCTTCCCCATCGATGAAATCATCTTGATCATCTGGAAAGGGTTAAAATGAGGGGTGGAAAAACCGTAAAGTAAAGCTATATCGTATTTTACGTTAAGCTCATGCAATCTAGTAGCATCCTTCATAAGGATTACTGCCTCTTTACCTAATACTTGTTTGCTGAAGATCTTAGCTTTATTTAAAGCGCTTTTTCTCAGATCATTGATCGTAAGATTAACCTCCATATCCATCTCTGATAATACCTTAGCGAGAGCTATACCGCCAACACCTGTACCTCCACACACATCTAATACGCTAACAACGCTCGTCTTAGTTAAAAGCTCCCTAAGCCATTCATGCTTAATAACCTTCTTAAATGAATTAACTGAGTTCTCGAACCTTCTCTTACCCTCATCAGTCTGTAAATCCTCAGGCCACTTTAAGATAGAATAAAGCCTCTCTAAATACTCATCTACACGTATGTTTCCACCCAAGATGATGAGATAGCTTTGATATAAAAATCCAAAACCTTAATAAGAGACTCAACCTCTTAGCACTCAAGGGAGAGAATGCTCTTTCAGAATATTATCTATTCCTATGGTGAGTTCCTTTAATGAGGGGTGAAGTGACAGAAGTAAAAGACCTTAGTTACGCTAAGATTAGTAAATTAGGGTTTAAAGTTGCTGGTGGGGAGATATACCTGGAGATACCTCATAAGATACTAGAGGAAGTAGACTGGCTTCCTAAGCCCGGTGATAAAGTTGAGATATTAATATCAAAAGAATATAAAAGTGATGATAGCTGGGAAATAGTTTACTCAGGAAAGGTTTATCTTAAAAAGGAGGACAGCGTGTTTATCTCCTTTGGAGGGCTTATAGGTGTTATAAAGGTAAAGAGGTATCTTAGCTTAGAAGTAGGAGATAAGGTATACATGGGACTTAAAAGGGTCTCCTAAGGGATGCTATGATATCATTTAACGATATCAAAAGGGTACTCACATGGACTAAAGCTACAAATAATAAGGTCATCATTAAATTCGAGAAAACACCTTATTTTTTAGCAATAGATAGGTTGATACATGCTGAGGACGAGGATGGTAGAAGCGTTCCCTGGATGAGAGCGTTTGGGCCAAAACAGCCCCATCAGGTCCTTTCATCTTATAAGGTAAAGGAGATAATGCTAGTAAAACAGGATGGATCCATTGAAAGTATTAAAGATTTAAAAGAGTTATTTAGGATAGTCTAGTATCTCTTCCAGCTCTTCCAACTTTTTCTAGCAATGGGTGGAGGGCTCTTGTTCCTACTTAACCATTCCCTAATAAAGTTTCGTGTTTTAGGATCTGAAGGATAGCCGGATCCAAAGTCACCATACTCCTCCTTTAACCTACTTATCACATCGTCCCTTACTACTTTGGAGACTATAGATGCTATGGATACTATCGGAAACTTCTCATCTGCATGATTTTCAGCTATCATGCTTAGCTCACTAGAAACTCCCATAGATCTAAGAAAACGCTTAACAGTTTTAAGATATCTCTGAGGGTTGGGATCTGGTGAATCTAAGTAAATAGTAGACAGCATACGTAAGGATCTAGCTTTCGATAACACTTCAGCAGCCATATATGCCTCTAGCTCATTTAAGTTAGTGAAGTTTCTGCCTAAAACGGCATCATCTATCTCTTTAGGTGAAACAATCCTCACTACTATCTCTAAAGCGTCCTGAGTAATAAGCTTAAAAAGACGACTTCTACTTTTAGGAGTTAACGCCTTTGAATCCTTAACACCCATCAACTTTAACTTCTTTATATTCTCTTCATCCATAACGGCCAAGCTTACAATCATAGGGCCTATTGCAGGGCCTCTACCAGCCTCGTCGATCCCTCCAAGTAACATACATAAATTCCCTAACTGGGCTTGAGAGGTTTAGGTAAGGTAACACCTTTCTGACCTTGATACTTACCTTTATATGGGACAGGCTCTCCCCTAACTTCCATGAAGACTATATGTGCAAATCTCATTCCTCTTTTTAACACAACGGGAAATGCACCTCCATGTACTTCTAATGTAAGTTGACCCTTGAATCCCGCATCAACTATCGTAGGAGGTATTGAGAGTCCCAACCTTGCAAATGTACTCCTAAGCTCCACTAAAGCCGCTATAGTATGAGGTAACTTAATGTACTCAAGTGTGGAGACAAGTATCTTCATATAAGGCTGCAAAACTAACGAACTTCCCATCCTCACTATCTTATAATACTCGCTAAGCTCTCTAGAATTAATTTCATCAGGATCTAAAGGTTTAGGATTGTTTAATAGGATAGCAACTTCGTCCCCTATTCTCAGATCAAGGCCATTTTCCCTTATACACTCGCTGGATAAAGGTTCAACAATAAGATCACCGCTCTGTATCAGTTCTCTTATTCTCTTACCTGATAACATACATCTTCTACTATAGCCTTAGAACTATATCTTTGTATAGCACCTCAACCTAAGTTATTAACGAGGTTAGTATGGAATACTGGAAGCTACCCCCTAGGGTGAAGGTGTTAGAGGCGCTAAGCGCAATAGCTGATAACAGGATAAAGCTGGTAAGTAATAAGGAGGCCTTCGTCACTAGCTCACTGGGGGATAAAACATACCATGTTAAGTGGGATGGAGATAAAGGCATAACAGCGGACGATAATGGATCAGTTTACAGAGGTTATCTCGGTTATCCGAGCATAGCCTTTCTTATGATAAAAGGATTATTACCCTACGATGAGGAGATAGCAATGGCTCTTAAAGGAGTTAAATGGAAAACTATCAATGAGAAGTTTAAGAAGTACCGTATAGTAGAGGCTTACGTTAAGGAGATAGCTGAGAAAAAAGGTGTTAAACGAGATAAAATAGACAATTTTATAGAAAGGGTATTAAATGAAATAAAGAATAAAAAGTTCTACAAGATATTATCCTAAGAGAGGGATTTTAGAGACTCCTCTGGACTCGCACCTTTGTGCACTATCATTGCAAGCGCATTAGCTGCTTTAACTGGATCATCTTGCTGAAAGACGTTCCTACCTATAACTGCTCCTTTTGCTCCTGAATCAACAGCATCCTTAACCATTGAGAGAAAAGCTGTAAAGCTTTCACTCTTTGGTCCCCCAAGGACTAATATAGGGACCGGTACTTTATCTACGATATCTCTGAAACTCTCCTTATTTCCTGGATAAAGAGTCTTTATTATATCAGCGCCTAATTCAGATGCTATCCTAGATCCATATGCTATAGCCTCAGGATCCAACTTGTTAGGTAGGTTAGGTGGACGAGGAATTACCTCTGCTAATACGGGGATTCCATAGTAATCTGCTTCCTCCACAACCCTAGCCAGTTTCTCCCACAGCTGTACCTCCCGTTCAGATCCAGGGTAAAGCATTACCGATACCGAGTCAGCTCCCACTCTTATAGCTCTTTCAACGCTTGCTATTAACCTGTCATCTGTCTCATCAGGTGACTTAATAGTACCAGTTCCGTCTATCCTAGCTACTACAGCTACCCTTCCCGCAACTATATCCGCTACTTTCTCTATCATAGAAGGTGTAGCCATCACGCCATCTATATCCGCATTAACCAGTTTTGCTACTAACTCCCTGAATTTTTCTATCCCCTTTATAGGCCCGTGTCTTCTACCATGGTCTAAAGCGATAATAACGGCTTTACCCGTTGTCTTCCTGAAGATCCTTCCTAGCCTTATAACCTTACCAGACATCATTACTCTTCAGCTATTTCCACTCTTACCTTCTCTCCATCCTTTACCTCTTTTAACCTTTCTAAATCCCCCATAATTCTACCAAAAACGTTAACCGGGCTCGCAGGCCTTATCTCATCCTCAGATGTGCTCGCAGGGGTGGGACCGAAGAATACGCACATCGCTCTCCCCGGGGGCCAGTAAGCCACGTCACCCTTCTCTACGGTTTCCTGAGACACCTCAAGTCCTACTCTAACAGGTGTTGAAAAGTATATCTCATCTCCCCATCTACTAGCATTACTCTCAAATGGTATCGCTTTAAGAAAGGCATCACGAGTCTTAGGATTCTTATCTATAAGCTCTACTAACACCTCACCTATTGACTCAAAGATAAGCTTAAGTTTAGCCATCTTAAACACCTAGTGTCTCGCTAAGATAGTTTGCAAACGCCGTATAGAGCACGCCTTTGGCTGAATTGACCACTTCAAGCCATACCTGGCCTTCCTCGGGCTTAACTTCAAATCCTACAGCTCCGCTGTAACCTATGTCAGTAAGAATCCTTATCAGTTCCTTAACCTCATCTATACCGTTTATTGCCCCAGGCCTATAGAAGCCAGGATGCCAGTCCTTTAAGCCCTCGGAAGTTTCCTTAGCACAACCTATGTGTATGTGTGCTAGATAAGGAGCTGCTATTCTGAGGTCACTAGGTTTCTCGCCAAGCATTGGGGCATGGCTGAGATCCCACATAAGCCCAAAGTTATCGTATTCCTCTCTAACAGCCTTAGCTATTTCCACTGCCTCATTTATTGGTCCTATTAACTGCCTCTTATCATACTCTCTGTCAAATGTTTCAAGTATTACCTTTACACCTAGCTTCTTAGCATACCCGGCTATTTCTTTAAGACTCTTTATTAGAGCATCCTTAGCCGCCTCTCTGTTTTCCCTACCTGGATCGGGACCGCTACAGAAAGCTACAGTGTTTATCCCTCTTTTAGCTGAGGTTTCAATACCCCTCTTTATGGCCTCAATAGCTTTGATCCTTTCTTCCTCTTTAAGGGAGCTGGGATTGTAACCCTCCATTAGTACTAGTGGCTGAAGCCCTGTTGCTATTTTTATCTCTGAGTCCTTTAAGACGGTTTTTACCTCATCCCATACGTTATCAGGTAGAATATGTATCTCTATCATATCGAAGAAGGGGTCATTAACTAAGGTTTGAAAAGTTTCCCTTACTTCTCTTCCCTTAAGAGTCGCTGGATTAGCCATAAACCCTACTATGCTTACCTTCCAGGGAAATTTATAAAGTCCTTCAACCCCCCTCTTAGTTACACATACAGAAAACATTTCGAACGCCAAACTCTAACTTCATAAATGTAATTTATCTTTATTGGCTCTAAACTTACTTTAGCTAAAACACTTACCTAGCCTACACATAATAGCCAGGCCTTCTTTCCTCCTTCCTCATTTCTAGAGATTCCCTGATCCTCTCAACCTCCTTCTGCCTTCTCTTCAGCTCCTCTATTATCCCATCAAGATTGCTCAGATCTACCTTGAACCTAAATATCTTAGAGAGAGCCTCTACCACCAGCTTACCTCCTTCTGGATCAGGCTCGGGGCTTAGGGCTGTGCCCATTAGTACATACGCTTTAAACCCCTTTCTAGCAGCTATAGCAGGAACGAGACCACACGCACCTGTTATAGTCCCACCTGCTGACCTTTTAAAACCCATCTGATCAAGCCACTTAGCTACGTCGCCATCTCCAGCTGCATAATATACAGCTCTTTTCTCCTCTCTTGAAGTGGTTCCGCATACAGCTACCACCTCTACACCTCCTACGGACTTAAAGAAGTCCAATACCTCCTCAGCTACCTTATGTTGTAACCAGCTTACAGGCTGTACGTCACCTGTTAGAAAGAGGATGTCTCTTTCATCTCCCTCATATATGTAAAAGCTGTAGTGAGGTAGCCTTAGAATGCCCTCATCATCTATCAAGACTCCTGCGTTGCCTATAGGAAGTAAAAGCGCCTCTGAATACCCCTCAGCCACCTTTTTAAGCTTAAGCTCGGAGACTATGTAATCTACGGCTATCTTACCGACTAAGCCTATTCCTGGCAAACCTTGTATTAAGACCCCATTTCTTAACTTTATGCTCCTTAGCCTTACTATCTCTAGAACGCTCACTTTAGATCCTCCACGTTCCTAACTTATAAACATGAATTTATTAGTAATCCCTTTTATTGTACTTAATTTTTAATATTTAAAATATCTTTGTATTATAAATCTAAAAATAAAAATAAATAAAGTTTTTCAAAAACTATTCTTCTATTTCCTCTACATGAATTATCTGTACGGGACAGGCTTCGGCGCCGCTTTTAGCGCACTCACCTAGTTCCTCTGGTATTACTCCTTCTCCTACACTTCCTGTTCTATACTTCTCTACTATCTGCGCTTTTCCATCCTCATCGCTCATTTCATAGACGTCGGGACATAGGCTGACGCAAGCCATATCACTTATGCATTCGTCACGTGGATCAATAGTTACCTTATACTTCTTAGCCAACCTCTAACACCGCTTCGGTTAAATCTCCTTTCGTTAAAATACTTTACCTTCAAGACAATCAACATGTTAAGTGAAAGGCTGCTACTACCTTCCTACCTTCCTCTGTAAGCTTGTTAAATTCCTTCCATACATCTCCTGTTTTACCTGATACAAGCTCTATGTTCTTCTCCCTAAGATAGGCTTTAAGCGTTTCATCAATCTCCATATACCCATAGTACCCTTTTCCTACTATCAACACCTCAGGTTCCTCTTTCTCCAGAATCTCTATCAAATCATCTAACACTACTCTATGCCCTTCTCTTCTCCACCATCCTGAGTACACTTTGGTATTAGATAGAACTAAATCCTGATTATAGAACTGGTCATCAACAACTATCTTACCAAACTCGTAGCTCTTAATTTTAGGCATGGTTACCCATTATCCTTAAGAACTTCAAGGATTAAACCTTAATTGTGAAGGGATATGAGCTATACACCTCCGTGGGCGTGGATAACGGAGTGGTTATCCCATAAAGAGGCACATCTACATGGGGTATACAAGGTTTACTTCTTTGGAAGAACTAAATATCAGGACGTAGCAGTCGTTGAAACTGGGTCCTTCGGTAAGGCCTTGTTCCTGGATGGATTTGTTCAATCTACAGAGTTTGATGAATTCGTTTACCATGAAGCACTTGTACATCCAGCTATGATCACTCATCCTAACCCCGAGAAAGTTGCTATAATAGGAGGAGGGGAAGGAGCTACGTTAAGGGAGAGCCTAAAGCATCAAGGTGTGAAGGAAGTAACAATGGTAGATATAGATAGAGAGTTAATCGATATTTGTAAAAGATATTTGCCTGAATGGAACAAAGGGGCTTTTAACGATCCAAGGACTAAGCTCGTATTCTCAGATGGTAGAAGGTTTCTTAAGGAGAACAGAGAAAAATATGACGTAATAATATTGGACCTCACGGACCCTATTAAGGGAGGCCCCTCTCAATACCTCTATACTAAGGAATTTTATACCATAGTAAAGGAAAGACTTGATGATGAAGGAGTCATGGTCACTCAGGCCACTAACCCTAGGTATTACTTGGAGATCTATGCGACAATACACAATACTGTTAAGTCCGTCTTTAAGCTTGCCAGACCCTATAGGACGTTCATACCTTCCTTTTTAACTGATTGGGGGTTTGTGATAGGTAGTAAGGGTCGGGACCCTTTAGAAGTGTCGAAAGAAGAAATAGAAAGAAGAACAGGTGATATGGAGTTAAGATTTTATGACCATGAAGCACACTTCAACATGTTTTGGATACCAAAATACATGAAAGCTATTATGAGTAGAATAAAGAGAGTTTCAACAGACTCCAGTCCCGTAGGACTAGAGAAATGGGGACTTTAGCTTTCTAATAACTTGGGAATGTCAAACATGGTAACAGCTACTGGAACTCCAGCCTCTTTTAAAGCCTCTATTTTGTTCCATGCAGACCCTCTTTCACCCATAATTAAAGCACCTGCATGCCCCATCTTTTTACCAGGAGGTGCCTCTTTGCCAGCTATAAACGCTACGACCTTTTTAGATAACGGGTTTTTGGAAACCCTCTCTGCAAGCCTCTCCTCCATATCACCGCCTATCTCCCCTATAATAACTATACTTTTGCTACGCTCATCTTTCTCAAGAAGATATATGATGTCTGAAAAGTCCGTTCCTACTATGGGATCACCGCCGATTCCTATAGCAGTAGCTATGCCTAGACCACTGTTACTTAATAGGCCAGCAACTTCGTAGGTTAGAGTGCCGCTTCTCGATATTATGCTCACTGTTCCCCTTTTAAAATACCTACTAGGCATTATGCCCAATTTTGTCTCTCCTGGGACTATTATACCAGGTGTGTTGGGTCCTATTATCATACTTTCTTTATATTTAGCGTAAGTAACCATCCTTAGAGTCTCATGAACAGGTATGTGTTCCGTTATGACTATTATCAGCTTTATTCCCCCATCTATCGCCTCATACACGGCATCAGGTGCGTATCTCGCTGGAACAAGCACTACACTAGCGTCTATGTGGTGTTCATCCAAAGCATCTTCAACACTATTATAAACAGGGATACCATGCACCTTCTCCCCTCCCTTACCCGGTGTCACGCCTGCAACTACCTTAGTACCATAAGCCATCATTTCCTTAGTGTGAAGCCGTCCTTCACGCCCTGTTATTCCTTGAATAAGTACTCTGGTATCACTACTCACAAGCCCCATTAGTAGAAACCACCTCCTTTACAGAGCTTGAAAGGTCTTCAAAGACGTTTATTCCTGCCTTAGCTAGTATCATTTTACCCTCCTCTTCGTTTAAACCTAACAATCTTACAACTATCTTCTTACCTCTAACTCCACTCTCTCTTATAGCACCAACGATGCCTTTAGCTACCTCATCGCATCTAGTTATACCTCCAATCACGTTAATCAGGATGCATCTCAAATCTTTATTTTTGAGAAGTAGTGACATAGCTATTTTCACTCTTTTAGATGAGGCACCTCCACCTATGTCAAGAAAGGCTCCCGGCTTTCCTCCCATTAACTTAACCAGGTCCAAGGTGGCCATTGTTAGTCCTGCTCCATTACCAAGAACTCCTATATCCCCCTTTAACTTGACATAGCTAAACCCATTATTAATTGCCATCCTTTCCTCCTCTGAGAGCTCATTTACGTATCTTTCCCATAACATTGAGATTGAAGGAGTTGGAGCTAGCTTAGCGTAGGAATCATCTATTATGATTCTTCTATCTACCGCAAAAACACCCCTGTCAGTTATTGCTAAGGGATTTACCTCTACTAACTCACAGTTATATTCGATGAAAACATTATAGAGAGCTCTAATTATAGAAGCTGAGCTGTCATCAAGTCCTAGATATTTTACCACCTTTCTCACCATGTACTCCTTTAAGCCCAATAAAGGGTCTATATACACTTTAAGCAAAGATTCCGGTCTTTTCCTGTGCATTTCCTCAACATCTATTCCACCATGAGGAGAAGCTAGAAGAACATAGCTTCTTTGACCTTTATCTATAGTATAAGAAAGATATGTCTCTCTTAAAATGTTAAGCTTCTCTGATATTAACACTTTCCTTACGGTGAATCCTCCAATAGTACTACCTAACATCCTGCTTACCTCATTTAACGCATTGATTTTCTTATGAGCTATCTTTATCCCTCCAAGTTTCCCTCTTCCTCCTTTTCTTATCTGCGCTTTAATTACGTATGGGGGAGGAATTTTCTCTAAGCACTCCTTAGCCTCTTCAAGGTTTGATGCTATACAGGCTTCTTCTACAGGAATACCGTATTTCGTCAGTATCTCTCTGGATTCGTATTCATATAGGTACATGGGTCTCTAAAATTAACTAATATACTGTGATAAAAAGCCGATTATCTTCTCTTTTTAGGGAAACTTATTTTAGGATAAATTAAGGTCTCTAACATTGATGACTAAATATGCTATTATAGTAATAGACATGCTTGAGGAATTTGTTAGAGGGAGGCTTAAAGCTAAGGCTGTTGAAGAAATAATTGGGAACATTTCAAAGCTTCTAACCTTTGCTAGGTCGAAGGGTATACCTATAATTTACGTAGTTGATTCTCACTACCCAGGGATAGATTACGAGCTTAAATTGTGGGGCCCTCATGCCATAAGGGGATCAAAGGAAGCTAATATAATAGAGGAGCTAGCCCCCTCAAGTAAAGATTTCGTGGTTCAGAAGAGAAGGTATGATGCCTTCATGTTCACTGACTTAGATATGCTTCTTCGAGAGTTAGAAATAACCTCTGTAATATTAACCGGTATACATACTCATATATGTGTTCAGAACACAGCTCTAGGAGCTTTCTATAGAGGATACAGGGTTATAATATCCCCTGAGTGTGTTGCTGCAGCTACAGAGGAATGGCATAAGAGAGGGCTGGAGTACATAAAGGAATTCACAGGGGCTGAGATAGTCTCGCTTGAACAGCTTATAAAAAGATTAGAACATGAAGTAAGTGAGGAAGAATGTCCTAAATATATGTAACTATCCCATTTCACTCCCATATTTTAAGATAGTCCTTAAACAGCCTCTCTCTCGTCACATGCGTATAAACTTGGGTAGTTCTTAAGCTAGCATGGCCCAATAACTCCTGTATTTCCCTTATATCCATTCCTTGAGAAAGAGCATAGGTTGCGAAACTATGTCTAAGTATATGAGGTGTTACCTTTTTAGATAAGCCGGCTTTCCTCTTAAGCCTGTTCAACACTCTCTCAACAGTAACATAATGTATTGTCTCGCTTCCTCTTCCTGGAAATATATAATCCCTATCTCCAAACTTGTACTTATTTAAATACTCTTTAAGTAATTTCTTAGTATAATTATTAAAGAACACAATTCTCTCTTTACTCCCCTTACCAAACACCTTTAAACTATTTTTGCTAAGGTCTATATCTTCTTTTCTAATTTTTATTAGCTCGCTGACTCTAATTCCAGTGGTGTAAAGTAGAGAAACTATAAGCCTGTCTCTAATATCCTCCGCAGCGTTTATTAACTTCCTAACGTCCTCTGGTGATAGAAACTTAGGAAGCTCTTTTGGCCTCCTGGGATACTCAAAGCCCTTTAATTTCTCGGTTAAACCTAGGTAATCTATAAACCTTTTAATAGCAACGGCGGCTGTGTATAGGCTTCTCTCTTTATAACCTTTTTTCCTCAAAAACGCTAGAAAGGAATCTATGTCCCATATACTTACTTCTCTTAGATCCTTATTTCCTATAAACTCTATAAAGGAGGTTATTATACTTCTAAAAGTCTTTATAGTCTTAGGTGACTTATTTCTAGCAAGAAGATGGTCTATATAGAGAACTAGAAACTGTTTATTGTTCTCTCTCACGATTTACTCTACTCTTCAGACTCCATTAGGTTTATTGAGGACTCAGATATAGCATAGTTTTTAAGTCGATTAGCTATGTAGATAGGGGCTCCCGCTCTTAATGCTAAAGCCACTGAATCGCTTGGTCTAGCATCTATGGTGTACCTCAGTTTTTTCCCATTTTCCTCCTTACAGAGGAAAATTGTCGCAGTGTAGATATTTTCTATCATGGCATCTATGGTTATCTTCTCTATTCTCACGTTAAGGATATCAAGCATATTTATTACCAAGTCATGCGTCATAGGTCTTTTATGAACATAACCTTTGAGCGCCCACTCTATTGAGGCAGCCTCGTGAGCACCTATATATATTGGAAGAACTAAGTCATCCCAGTCTAGACCCTTAATTAGCATCACGTAGTTAGTTATCCCAAACATGTTAGCGGCGTAAACGCCTAGTACATCAGCTTTAGAGTACTCTTCCATAATCTCATAATCTATCTCAGGGTTATAGTATTTAACCTTTTTATTCCCTCTCTCGATTTATAAATAGTTATAGCTTTTATTTACGCTCTGAAATGATTATAGCTTTGTTAAAGAGAGTATAGAGTTCATTTTATTTAAGTAGAGTTTTAAAAGGGTTTATAAACATCAAGTAAAATAATATAGTTTTAGAAAGGGAAGATTGAGGAAGGGGGATGTCTCATTCCTAAGCCAACATTTGAAATACAAAACGTAGTGGCGTCAGTGACGTTAAACCAGAGACTCGATTTAGAGAGAATAGCTGAAGTTGTCCCTAATGCCGAGTATAGCCCGGAACATCCCAGGCTATATAGCCTGGGATCCGAAAGTTTCCAGGTTTAGTGCTGAGGTCA
>CAZKLN010000022.1:0-22659 GCA_964553765.1 uncultured Thermofilaceae archaeon | reverse complement strand
TTTTTTCTAAAATGATTAATAAAATTGGATTATTTACATAGTATTTTTAGTTGTATTGTAAAAAAGATCAGCGTTTAACTCCTCCAGTTAATGTCACTTGAACTAAGTATTTCTGGGTTATAAGGTAAAAAAGTAAAGGAGGTATCGTGTAAAACAATGACATAGCTGCTAATAAAGGATAATCTATAACTTCTGTAGCTATAAGCCTCTGAATAAGTACTGAAAGAACTTTCGTCTCTCCTGGAAGTAAAACATATACATATATGAAGTCTTCCCACGCCTCCATAAACGCGAAAACTGCTACTGCAGCTATCCCGGGTTTAACTAGAGGAATAAATATCTTTCTCCATAATTGTAGCCTTGTACATCCATCTACCATAGCTGCCCATTCTAGATCCCATGGTATCGAGTCAAAGAATCCTTTCATTATCCAGAGAGCCATAGGTATTCCCATAGCTGTCCTTATGAGAATTACTCCTGGTATTGTGAATAGTAGGTTTAGGTAATATAAAGTGAAGTACATGCCTACAAGAAGTCCCGCTCCAGGAACCACCCTGCCTATCATCTGAAAAGCTAGAACAAAAGTCCTCCCCCTAAAGCTTATCCTTGAGATAGCATATCCTGCGAGGGTTACTAGTAAAATTCTCACTAAGGTAGACCCTCCGGCATACAACAGAGTGTTTAGCAGGACAGGCCATATGTACTCTCTCTTCAAGCCCCATGGGATAGGCCCCCATAGGAAACTCCACTTATCGAGTGTTAGTCTAGTCGGTATTAAACCGTAACTGAGCCTTTCAGAAAAGGAGGCTACTAATAGGAAAACCACCATAACGACTATTGGGGTTGAAATTAACATTAGAATGATGTAAAGCAATATCTTTCCAAAATTCATCAAACTCCACCTCCCTGAATCTCCATCATTCTTTTTAGCCCAAAGACCTTCCATGTGATCAATATGGCTATGGCGTTAAGGATAATGAGGACTGCAGATATGGCAGCCCCGTAACCGTATTCAAAGTTACTGAACGCTCTGTGATAAGAGTATAGTGCCCATACCTCGCTTCTATAGTAAGGTCCTCCGTTAGTCAATAGTAGCGTATAGACATATGCGTTAAGGTGAGCAGGTATATGCCATGCTGTCATAAACATTAGAGGCCATTTTATCAATGGAAGAATTATATACCTTATCATTTGTACATAGGATGCACCATCGACCTGAGCAGCTATCAGGTAGTCACGAGGAATAGATTTTATCGCAGAGGTAAACACCACCATGCACACTGAGGCGCCTATTAGAGCATTAACTACTATTATTATAGGTAACGCATATTCAGTTAACCATGGTCGAGGATCCTCGTTTAGTAGAGATAACACAGCATTCAGAAAACCATACCTTGTAGGGTCAAAGAACCATCTCCAGAGAAATATGTAGACAACGGGAGGTATTATGTTAGGTAAGAACCATATGGTTCTTAAAATAATACCTTTCCTCTCTCCTATGTAAATGCTGGAAATTGCTAGAAATAGTCCTAGACCTATAGTTATAGCTAAGGCTGCTGGTACGTAGATGGCTGTGTTGAAAACTACTATGGATACTCTAGGATCATAAGATAACATTTTATAGAAGTTTTCTAAGCCGATAAACCTCCACTCAAGTGTTATGTGCATGTCCGTGAAAGCTAACAGAACCGTGAGTATAACTGGAATAACGAAAAATATTGTCACTACTACTATTGGAGGACCTATGAATATAGAGAGAATAACAGCTTTTCTTTTATCCAAAATTCTACACCCGGATAAAAAAGAAATAAAATTTAATGAAATTTAACTTTATAACTTTAATCCTTAATTAACACCTGATCTCCTATCTCTGCTCTGAGAACCTTAACTAATTCCTCAACAGCGGCTTCTGGCGAGAGTATACCAGCTTCCACGCCCTTTATGTGCTCATATACTATAGACTTGTACTTACCCCAGTCAGGATGGATCACCGGAGGCTCAGCTACTTCAAGCATCTTAGCTGTTTCAACCGTGTAGCCGTATGGCCATTCCTGTAAAGCGGGATGATAAGCCATGGATCTTCTCGTGACAGGTCTCAGAGTTCTTATAGAGTGTTTAGCCACGGCCTCTGGAGAGGTTGCTAAAAGTAAGATTAGCTCAGCTACCTTAGGATATTTGCATTGTGACGTTATAAGGTATGGTAGAGGCCCAAGAGTGGTTATAGGCTTAGCACCTGGGACGGCTGGTGGAAACGCTAAGAAACCTAGATCGTTTTTGAAGGACTCCTCAGATAACCCGTATTTTGCCATCCACTCAGAAGGTGTACCTACGTGACTAGCAAATGTGGCAAATACCTTACCTTCAACGAACATTGAATGTATCGTACCCCAGCTAGGTGGCTCCTTGGGAATAAGCCCTTCATCAACCATCTTCTTAAACCACTGGAACATCTTAAGAGCTGCCGATTTAACTAAAACAAGCTTGCCTGATTCTTCATCGTAAACTTCTCCTCCAAAAATGGTCATGTAAATCTGTATTGTGTCTCCAGGGCTAGGCCTGTGTACTATTCCATATTCAACTAGACCTGCCTCTTTAGCTTTCCTAGCTAATTCAACTATTACATCGAGAGTTATTCCTTTCGCATCAGGGGGCAGCATGCGTGCCATTTGGTCATCACTGTATCCCAGTTTTCTAAGAATGTCCTTTCTATACCATATGCATCCCGGTGTGGCGTCTTGAGGGATACCCCATATTTTTCCATTCCACGTGACAGACCTCCAGAGAGACGGGTAGATATCAAAGTAAGTTAAGTTCCAGAAAGCAGCCACATGATCATCGAGAGGAATTATTATCCCCTCTTTAGCTAAAACTGGTATATCTCTTAGACCGATAACTATGTCTGGTGCTCTACCAGCTTTATACTCCGCAAAGAACTTTTCCGCAAACGGGCCCCATTTAAGCTCCGAGAACTCCGCCTCAATCTCTATTCTTACATCAGCTCCGAGATCTTCTAATATCCTGTTCAAAACTTTAGCAGCATCCTCTAAATTAGTAGCTCTTGTAATAGGCATAGGGCCTGGTCCTATACAGAAGGCCCTGAGCTTGATTACCTTAGCATCCTTTACCTCCTCTAAAGCCGCTGTTAGCAAAGAGGCAAGAGTAGAAGTAGTGTTACTTAGTAAAGTTATACTGCTGAATATTAATAGAGAAGCCAAGGTAATAACCAATAGTAGTTTTACAGATATAAGCTTCTTTACGTTCATACCGTTATATTTAGTACTTACTCATGATTTAAAATTATCTCTGAAAGTTTTTTAAACATAATTTTGCATAAGTATCCTTAAAGCTTTATAGTTACCTTATCTCCTTTAGGTTTATGTGAGCGGTAAGGTAATAGTCATAGGCGGTGGTATAACTGGAAGTGCGGTGGCTTATGATCTTTCTCTCAGAGGGATGAAGGTAGTTCTTTTAGAGAGAGGTTCTATAGGCTCAGGCACTAGTGGAAGAACTCACGGTCTTCTTCATAGTGGTTGTAGATATATTAGGGACCCTCAAGTTGCTGCTGAATGTTATCGAGAAAATATGATCCTTAGGAAAATAGCCCCCTTTCTCTTTGAAACGAATGGAGGATTGTTTGTAGCTATAACAGATGAGGATATGAAATATAGAGAGCGGTTTCTAAACGGATGTGAAAAGAGTGGTGTACCTGTAAAGGAGATAAGGAGAGAGGAGGCTTTAAAACTTGAACCTAACTTAAACGAGAACCTAAAAGCTGCCATCGTTGTTCCTGATGGTACATTTGATCCTCTTAAGGTAATACTTAGCTTCCTAGCTTCAGCTAAGGCTCGAGGGGCAGAAATAAGACCTTTCAATGAGGTTGTGGGGTTTGTTAAGGAAGGAGACAGCGTAGTTGGCGTAAAGGTATGGGACAAGATTTCAGAAAGAGAGTACATATTAAAGGCAGATATCATAGTTAACGCTACTGGAGCATGGGGCGGAAAAGTCGGTAAGCTAGCTGGCATAACCGTTCCCGTGAAACCCGCACCAGGTGTTATGGTATCTCTTGATGAGCGGCTAGTTGACATGGTAATTAACAGACTTAACCCTCCTAGCGATGGAGATATAATTCTCAGTCATAGGAGCACGTCCGTTATAGGGACAACCTCATGGTATATCGATGATCCCGATGAGGTTGAAGTACCTAAGGAGCATGTTGAGAGGCTAATTAAAAGAGGGGCTGAGATGGTTCCTGCCGTGAAGAAAACTAGGATAAGGTCAGTGTATGTATCTTCCAGACCCTTAATCGCGGGATTGAGGGAGGGATCAAGAGAGGTCAGCAGGAGCTTTGCGGTCATAGACCATGAGAAAGAAGGGGTTTATGGGATAATAAGTGTGATAGGAGGTAAGTTCACTACAGCTAGGTTAATGGCTGAAAAAGTAGTCGACTTGGTATGTGAGAAACTGGGTGTAGAAGCTCAGTGTAGAACGCAACATGAACCTCTATTGAAATATTACCATTACTTTAGGATGTGATGTTTATGAGAGTGGTTTTCAGGATTTACAGAGAGAAAAATGGTAAGAAACCATACTTCCAAGAGTATACTGTTGAAGTTGATCCTGAGTCCTCCGTCCTAGACGTAATCGAGAAGATAGCTTTAAGGGAAGATCCTAGCCTTACCTTTAATCACGCTTGTCATCACGGAGTCTGTGGCGCTTGTGGAATGGTTATAAATGGTGTGGAAAGACTTGCCTGCATTACTAAGGTAAAAGATGTAATTAAGAGCGGAGTAGTAACGGTTGAGCCTCTAAAGGGGTTTAAAGTGATAAGCGATTTATATGTGGATTTAAGTGAAATGTTCCGTAAGATAGATGTAATAAACCCTGTAAGTTTGATCAAAACAAAACCCTTAGTTGTAAGCGATCTTCCAGAATATGTTTCTACTGCTAGAGTTAAGCTAGATGATTGCATAGAATGTGGAATTTGCTACTCAGCGTGCCCTATAGCTAACTCTTCAAAAGGCTATTTAGGTCCTGCAGCACTAGCTTTGGCTTTTAAAGCCGAAAAGGTAAATAATGATGAAAAACGAGTAAAACTAGCTAATAGCATTTATGGAGTATGGGGCTGTCATGTAGCGTTTGAGTGCTCAAATCTGTGCCCAGTAGGCTATGACCCCGGTAGTATCATAATGAGATTTAGAAAACAGCTTTTAGTTAAGACTTTATTTTCACTTTTAGGGAGGCGTTAGTACAAGATATGTTAATAACACTAAGCCATATCCAGCCATAATCAACGCGAGTAGGGTAAATATCTTGTCAGCTATTTTTTCCTTACCCTGCATCACTCCTAGATCTATAAGTATACTTCTAATTCCATAAACAGCATGATAAGATATTGCTATCATAAATGAGGCTTCAAGGATAGCTATCTCAGGTCTCTTCAGTAACATAAGTACTTCTTTACGTGTTAAAAGACCTTTCATGGAGCCTTCAAGATGGTTCCTAAGTATATGGACTGTTCCAAAGACTAACATTAGAAATCCTGTTATTGCTTGAAAGAGCCAGCATATGCTGATTTTCTCAGACATCTTTAAGACACCTTATTCAGAAGTAAAAAGAGCCCTAAAACAAACACTAATAGACTGGTGATAATAAGCAATGTGCTAAGCTCCCTTCTTTTCTTTAGAAGTAAACCAGAGCCCAGTATTGCTACGTAAATACCTGTTACTCCGTGATATATGAGTGAGAGAAGTATTAAAGCCTCAAGGAAAAGTGCCTGGGGTGTTAAAAAATTCCTTATGAAAGCATCGTAAGCCTCATCCCCTTGAACAAGGAGGCTTATATCAACTAAGTGAATTATCAAAAAGCTTACGAGTATTATACCCGTCACTCTTCTTAAAGTAAAGAAAACTCCATCTATGTTTCTCCCTTTAACCCTTAACCAAGCTCTTATTCTCTGTAAGAGAGACGAGTAAGGCAACCTTGATCCCTCAATATCAAAAAAGAAGGTAAGTTAAAAAGCTAGAGATGGTGCGGCCGCCGGGATTCGAACCCGGGTCCTGCGGCTTGGGGGGCCGCCATCCTAATCCAGGCTAGACTACGGCCGCCAATTAACTTTCAATTTTTGAGTTAAAATAGTTTTCTTGAGAGAGGCGGCAAGATAAATTAAGGTAAACACATATTTACTCATTGGATTTCCCTAGTACTATACGTTCCAGCTCATCTAAGCTAGGGTAATATCCTTCAACTACCTTAATACCGTCACTTATTATTGTAGGGAAATGGTTTATCCTACGTTCTTTAAGCATTCTTTTAAAAACAGGATAATTATTTAAGGAATTAAGCTCGAAAACCCTTATCTTAATTACAGGTCTTTGCTTCGGTGGTAGTAGCTTTAATAACATAACTATGTCTTCTATCATTCTTGCTGAGTTAACCCCTTTAGTCAGAAATATCTCTATAACACGTTTCATCGGCGATCTTTACTGAGTCATTATCCTTAGTTAATTTTACGTTGTTAAGATCTCTTAGCTATTATTACAGCTGCTACTAGTAGAAAAATAAACGTAGCAAGTTTAAAATCCTGAGATAAAACCCATGTTATACCAGCTATTATAAATGCCGGTACTAGCTTAATAGCTATTTTCAATAAGATAAATATTATTATTAAGGATATTATAAACGCCAATATAGGTATAATGGTTCCATAAATATTAAGATCCATTATTTTCACCTTTTTAATTAAATACTATTCAAAACACCACATTATATTAAGTATGGTATCCTTCTTATCTCTTTTCCATCTTTGGATATAAGTATAGCTCCAGGTACTATACCTGCTATCTCCTTCTCATTTACATAAGTTAGTAGATGTATTCTCCTACTCTCAAAGTCTATTTTACTTAAAACTCCTACACCTAGAAATTCTAATTTAGAGTTAACGAGACCTACAATTAAACCTTTTAAGTCTTCAAGAGGTATAATTTTTAAGCCTTTAACTTCATACATCTTTTTTAAAGTTGTCTCAATTTCTAATATTTTTCTTAAATAATCTCTACTTTTAACAATAAGAATAAGATAATTACTTACCTTTTCACACTTCAGAATAAAGCTCCCTATCTTCTCTGATAGTTTAGAGTTTACCTTATTCCCTGTGAAAAGCAAAGTTCCTAGGAACCTTACATCATCCATGGAGATAACTTTTATTGTTGAGTTAAGAAGCAGATCAACATAGGAAATTTCTCTTCTTACCCTTCTAAGTTCATGTTCCTTAGGTAACATCTTTGAAGGAGAGTGTACCTTAAAGACTTTAGTGAATATGTTAAAACATTTCTCCATAAAGCTAATGGCTCCACTACCTTCCATTATAATCAAGGCTTCAGGGTTTAAGGCCATTATCAGCCTTGATTTATATCTCACAGCTCTGTTACCTTCAACCCACCCATCACTGTTTATAATTATTATATCGGCTTGGCTGCTCGCTTCATTCACAAGTTTATAAGTTCCAAGTATTACCATGTCTTCGTTGTTCATTGGAGAGGTAGAGCCTATAAAGAACATCTTATCAGGATTAAGCTCCCTAAGCCATGATATCGGTTTTTTAAGAAATGCTAAGCCTATAGTCCCAGGGTAAGCTATGTCATTTTGACCTGGATCCGCATCAATTATAACAACCTTTAGGCCCTTTGAAAAAGCATAGTTAGCCAAGAAAGTTGTGAAAGAGGATTTCCCGCTATCGGGTTCACCTATAACAAGCACGGTTTTATATTTTTCATTAACTATGTTCTCAGACACTTTGAGCCAATTCTCTATGGGTTCAGTCTTCTCATCACTTTTCTCAAGATTGCCGCCTATACCTTTACCGAACCTGATTACCGCCTTATCGGATATAACCTTTAAGCAGGAAGTGTGATCCTTTGGTACAAAGAATTCATCTTGACTCCTCAGGAACCTTCCAGCATGAAGAACTTCTCCCTCAGCTATGATGCCTTTAAAAGGACCGTATACCGTGTAGATCCCCTTCTTAAGTTCTAACGTTTCTTCCATCAAGGCCTTGTCCCTCTAATAAGGAGAAGAGCATTAGGAAAAAGAGGTAATCGCTGGTATGTGTGCTATGGCTACTATAGATGCTATCGCTATTCTCCCTTTTAAGGTTGAGGCATATTTACCTCTTTCTATTTCCTTAATATACCCTGCTATTCTCAGCTCTTTAATATGATGATATAAGCTACCTCCCTCAAGTCTAAGTTCCTTAGAAAGCTCTGAGGAACTTTTTACATCTTTGAACAATAGCTTAAGAATCTTAATTCTATTCTCATTGGATAAAGGAGATAAAAGTTTAACTATATTTTCTGCCGGATATCTTATTATATCCTTTTCCTCTACTATACTTATTTGTCCCTCGTTACTAAGTAATTCACCAATAAAAACTACATGTTTATCTTTAAAGAAATTATTTAATTTATTTAAAATATTCTTAACAAGTTCTCTTTTATCCAAAGGACTTTCCTCCAATTGAGGTTTTCTCATTTCTCTAATTTCCTTCTCAATTTCTTCTATTCTCTTTTTGAGCTCGTTTACCTCCTTCTCGATTCTGAGGTAAGACATATTATCTACATTTATATGTAATTACGTATAAATATAATTTTTCTTATAAAGAGGAATTTATTTTAACACTCTTCTACTTTTTGGCGATGTTTTGCTCTAAAACCCGAATGATGTTATAGATCTGCTTGTGAAAGCTGGGATAATCTCTCTGGATTTTTAGGTGAAGAATATAAAAAGCGATAAAGCTATATTATTCTAGTTCTTCAGATTGTGTTAGGAGGGTGTGGAATGGCTTTCATGAAGGAATTTAGGTATAGAGGTTTTACATTCAAGGAGCTACTTGAAATGCCTATGGATAAGTTCATTGAGTTACTTCCTTCTAGGCAGAGAAGATCTTTATTAAGAGGGTTTACTGAGGAGCAACGAAGATTGCTTGAGAAGATTAGAATAGCTAAGAAGATAATGACTGAAGGTAAGAAGAATGTTAAGATAAAGACTCATGTGAGAGATATGATAATTTTACCAGAGATGGTGGGACTTACCATACACGTTTATAACGGCAAAGAGTTTGTTCCAGTAGAGATAAAGCCTGAAATGATAGGACATTACCTAGGTGAATTCTCTATCACTACTAAGAAGGTTGAACATGGTGAGCCAGGACTTAAAGCTACTAGATCATCGATGTTTCTACCTTTGAAGTGAAGAGGCATGTCTGAGGAAAGTGAGAGAAACAAGAGATTTCCAAAAAGAATACTGGGACTGTTAACACTTATAACGGGATTAGTAGGACTTTATTCAGCTTTCGAGGTTACTAGATATCTCTTGAGGCTTCGAGGAGGGAACGCTGATTTCTTTACCTATCATATAGAGGTTATAGTCGGAGCTACATTTGTGCTTACGATGTCATATATAGTGTATAAAGGGTATATCAGGTTTAAACACTAGAGCTCTCTTTAAGTTCATCTTCCGTTATTTCCAACGTCTTAATAGGTCTTAGTTCATAGATTTCTAGTTCAGCCCTTACAGGTTCAAACAAGCCATTTTTATCATAGTAATGAATAATTACTCGAGCAGCCTTCTCGGAAACTCCTTCCTTATTAGATTTCTCAACAAGTAATCTTGCGAGCCTAGCCCAGTTTTCCCTAGATTTTTCCTTGTTTTCAGAACTAGATTTCGAGTAAAAAGTAGCGTAAAACCATCTTTTTGCCCTAAATATAGCACCCCTAGCTGTGGGAGTTATCTTACTTCTCCATGTCCTAAGGGCTCCTTCTACGCTTGACAAACCTCTCACCTCTTACATTTTATACTATTAAGCGTAAATTTAATTATTTATGTTAGATTACCAGGGAACATCTTTAAGACCGATCTTAAACGCTAAGTAATTAGTCAATAAGTGAAGCCAGGGAGTTATAACTAAAAGAAATATTACCCAGGTTAGAGGAAGGGGTTCTACCATTAACGAGTATAAAGTAACAGAAGTTATAAGGAAAAGAAGCTGATCTAGAAATGGAAACATTTCTCCTCTTTTAATTCCTACCCTCCTTTTTATAAACGATCCCATTATATCTCCTAATAAAGTGCCTAAAGATAGTATAAAGGATCCCCATAAGGTATGGAGTGATAGCATAGCAAGTAATGATCCTACAGCACAGCCTGCTATAACCCCAATAAAGAAACCTTCAAACGTTTTACCATCTCCCAGTACCCTTTTTCCATCTATAAAATTCTTACCCAGATCTATCGGGTGGGTAACTTTAATAACCTTCCTAACTAGAACTGGTGAGGCGTTAGCTACATAGCTGGGAAGTATGAATATCAAGGCTTGAACAAAGGGATTATCTATCATTCTTGTTCAACCTTTACATAGGTTAACAGTGACCTCTGTACAACGAGTTTTTCCACTTCCTTAATGTTATTAAACGGCCTTTTAGATGCTAATTTCATCGCTATTTTCTTAGAAGAACCTGGAAGCAAACTAAGTGATTTAATACTGGCTTTATTAACATCTAGTGGATGAGGGACGCTAATTACGGATCTAGATTTGTATCCAACAACAACCACGTTGATTTTTTCCCAAAGAGGAAGTCTCTCCGTAACATAAGCGAGGATGGGGTAAGAACCTACCTGTCTAGCAAGGCTATATTCACCTTGAAAACCTTCGATATAGAGGTTACGGAGAATAGTTCCCCTAGGAAGTACTCTCTTAAGCATCTCTTTATCAAAAAACTCTCTAACCCATTTCTTAAACGCTTCGTACTCTCCTTTGTATCTCATTATATATTTTGTATAATTTATCCACATTTTAGTGTTGGGTAATGGGAGTACTTGTCTTATATTAACTCTTCTCACCATTAATCCTTGATCTAGAATAGCTCTAAGAAACTCTCTGTTATGTTCATACGTCTTAGGAGATTCACCGAGTAATCCTCCAATGAAGTTTATTCCAGGGAGTAGCTCTGGGAGACCGTTATATCCTCTTTTAGATCCTATGGAATTTATTATCTTTATAGCAAAAAGGGCCTCTTCAGGTGAAGCCTTGAGATTATTAACTTTGACTACGTAAGGATCGGCGCTTTCAATACCCATGGCTGCTACGTCCCCTGGGGTATGGTATGTAATTATGATCTTACTTACTTTCTTAGACTCTTCAGGATGTCTAGCTACGGTACCAGGATTAACGTTATCTATGTGAAGCGTTTCTAAATAGGGAGCTGCTCTCCTAATCATGGAGAATAAAGTTTTTAGAGCCTCTGGGTTAGGTTTGGGGAACTCTTCCTCGTTAGCCTTCTCACTCATATAGGCAAGTATATCTGGTTGCCTCCCAAGTCTAAAGTTTCTAACACCGAGGGAGTAAAGGGAATATATCTCTTTTGCTATATCCTTAGGATTCCTAAACACTACCCTACCATAACCAGGCTCTATACAGAAAGAGCAGCCTCCGCTCACCCACCTGGGACAGCCTCTAAAAGTCTCTATTTCAGCTATTAAATTCTTACCATAGTTTGGATGTTGAAGAACAATCCTAGCTCCTTTAATGGCAAAGATAGATGTAAGAGTGTAATCCTTCCTTAGTTCAGATGGGTTAACGTTATCAACATTACCTTCCTTTAGAAGGTTATAAATTACTATCTCAGGGTCTCCTTTAACTACTAAATCAAACTTGTCCTTAAGCTTATCTGGGGGTAAAGCTGCTTTACCACCTTCTACTCCAAAACCAAATCTAGCAGCTGGACCTACGAGCACCTTTATTGGTTTGTCCATTAAAAGAGGCCACTTACTTAGTTCCTCAGCCTTTATAGGTTCCCCTCCTAAATATCTGCCCGGAACCACAACTCCGGCTATAAAAATCACTATATCAGAGTGCTCAGCGTCTTTAATTACCTTAGCTAGATTATTCCTTACAAAGTCCACTGTAAAATAGTGTATTTCAGCAGTAGGATACACACTCCATACTGCTCCAGCAATGTATCTAGGGTAAACATCTATATAAGGTGGTACCCCAAGTCCTGCAGGTTCATCTGTATAACCGTCTATTATAGTTACTTTCATTAAAGCCCCCATCTCTTCCCTTGAATCCATCCTCTTTCATGAACCTTCTCTATCTTCCCTTCTCTCCTTTTAACCCATACACCCTCTCCTTGGTCCACATAACCTATCTTATACACTTCTAGGTCGACAGCTTCGGCCTCTTTTAGAACGTTTTTCTCATATTCGTTGTGAACAGTGAATAGAAAAGTGTATTCTTCACCCCCTTCATAAAAAGCTAATCTAAGAGGATCAAGACCTATTTTTTCACATATTTCCTTAAAAAACGGGTCAAGAACCAGTTCTTCATCAATTACTATCTTTACTTTACTAGCTTTAGCGAGAAGATTTAAGCTTAATGCGAGGCCGTCACTACTGTCTATAGAGGAGGTAATATAGCTAAGAAAATTAGACCATTTTTGGAAAGTTGGTATTTTAGGTCTATAAACATGGTCAATGTTAAACCTATCAGGTGGGGAAAGCCCGTTTAATAATATTTTATATGCCAAAGAATTGATGCTAAAAAGGCCCGTGGAAAAAACTACGTCACCAGGTTTAGCTCCGTTTCTTGGGATAACTTTCTTAGCCAGACCTACGCTGACTACGCTAGCATAGAATACTTTAGATTCATTTAAGTCTCCTCCCCAAAGCCTTAAACCATGTTCCTTACAGACATCCCTTACCCCTAGGTAAAACTCCTTTATGCTTTCGGTAGAAAGCGTGTTGGGAATTCCTAGGGATACTAGACAACCTAAAGGTTTTCCACCTTTAACTACAACGTCGCTTAACGAAGAAATGGTAGATTTCCACCCTGCATCGTAGAACGAGAGACCTGGAAGCCAATCTGTTGTCTCATCGAATGTGTCTACGTTCATTACCAGGATGTTTTCCTTTCCAAACAGCTTAACGGCTACCGAATCATCGATACCTAGTAGTTCCTTAGGATCTCTTTTAAATATTTTCCAAATTTCCTCTATAATTTTAAATTCCATGGTAGTTAATATTTTAAAGGTTTATTGTTTAACTTATATAAAATATTAGGATGATCTGTCATTATAAACTCTAAATTCATTTTTACGAGTTTTCTTAAAAGATTTAAATCATTGCTACATCCAGCTATTATTTTCAACCCCTGTTTCCTAGCCCTTTCTACAGTACTCTCTTTAATGAGATTAGGATCTCCAAAATGGATATAATCTGCTAGATAAGTTATAGCTAGCTTTATTGGGTCTTCTCCATAATAATTAATGCCTCGGAGAAGTAATATGGCTGTTTTTAAACTAGGTTTTAATAACTTAAGCTTCTTGGATACAGAGAAATGTAAAGAGGTTATTACTACTTTCTTATAATCACCTATCTCTCCTATAAGTCGGGTCTCGAAGCCAGGAACCTTGACGTCAATGAGCGCCCATTTGGAGTAAGCTTCTATAAGGTTTAATGCTTCTTTTAAAAGAGGTATCTTCTCCCTTCCATGTACGTTGAGACTCTTAAGTTCAGTCAATTTTAGATTCGTTACCCTACCCTTTCTTCCAGTCATTCTCTCAAGAGTCTCATCATGAAAAACTACTAATGTTCCATCGGATATAGGTCTCACGTCCAATTCGACGCCGTCAGCACCCTCCTCAAATGCTTTCTTGAAGGAACTTAAAGTATTCTCCGGTAAGTCTCCATGAGATCCTCTGTGAGCCAGTATCCAGGTCATCGCCCTAGAAATATGTCATAAAGTAATTATATTGATTTACTTAGCGGCTTGAGGAGAGGGAGCTTGTAGAATTGACAGTGGTATATGAGTAAGTTTCCAGGAACATGTCCGCAAACTTAGTAAGATATTCTACAAGCTCGAGGAGAGGATAAAGAATTTAAATAAGCTAGATTGTTGATTGGCGGTGATACCTGTATGGAATATGTGTACGCCAGTCTGTTACTTCATCACGCAGGAAAGCCGATAACCGAGGAAAGTGTCAGGAAAATAATGGAGGCTGCAGGTATACAACCTGATGAAGTTAGGATAAAAGCATTAGTGGCTGCTCTCAAAGAGGTTAATATAGATGAAGCCATTAAAACAGCTGCTGTACCTGCAGTCGCAGCTCCGGCTACAGCTCCCTCTCAAGCTCCTTCACAACCTTCTGAGGAGAAGAAAGAGGAAGAAAAGAAGGAAGAAGCTAAAGAAGAGTCTGAAGAGGAGATAGCCGAAGGACTCTCAGCTCTCTTCGGTTAATCTACTGGTGGTGATTAGCTCATAAAGCTCTCTTGGATTGGGCGAGTAAAGTCTAATTCTTGAGTCAGGAGACCCTCCTTGGCCTGAAACCCTAACTTCTACAAATTTCCTTTTAGTATCACATCTTACTCTTGATTTATCCACAGGGATTTTTATAGGAGTTCTTTTATCAGCCACTACACCTCTCTCAGTCACTACATATTGAGAAGGTATTACTAAAAGCCCTCCTTTCTTCTTAGTGTATATTTTACTCGCTACAGATGAGAGTATTGAAAGTAGATATAAAAAGAGGTAGAAGGAGAGGAAGGATAGAAAGTTTCTCTCTTGTTCGGTTCTACCCAAAGATCCTACGACGGAAAATAAATCCCTAAAAGAGGGGAATACTATAATAATAATGAATATTATAAAAGGTAGAAATGAGAGGACCATGAGTTTACCCTGATCACTTAGCTCTTTAGAGAGTAATGAAATATCCTTACTTTTCAGTTTATTAATAATTTCTTTACTTGCTTTTAGTAAAACTTTTCCTTTTTCTATATAGTTTACATCCTTAATCATTTTAGAGGTGCTCTTTCCTGTCATGAAAAGTATGAGAGCTGTCATTAACACCATGTAAGCTATGATTAGGTAAGAGAATAACTCGGGAAAATAGGAGCTTATATATGCAAATATAAACATGCTTATGATACCTATAACATAATTTAATGCCATTCTATCCATCGATCAAACCACCTAATCCCAATATTGCCTAGTTTTAGCATACATATTCTCCGCTTTAAGTATATTAGTTATAAGCTCCTTTTCGTCGATCGATGACCTGAGGACTTTAGTAGCGGTACTGGGACCTATACCACGTCCCGCTATAGCTATTAGGGCTTTCCTTCCATAGCTCATAAATAATATAGCTGTTTGTTGCAGTTGTTTGATTTTCTTCTTCTCCTCAGGAGTAATTTTAGCACCTTTCTTCCACTTTCTCACAATCTTCAGTGAGTCTTCATCTAAGGGGGTTGTAATGGCTAATGCCCTCGAGCCACATCTAGGACATTTAACATCGCTGGGAACGTTTTTTACTTTGTAATCCATGTACCAAACTCCGCAGTGAAGGCAGAGAAGCCTTATCTTAGTGTTTTCTAATCTCTTTTTAATGACGTTAATTATCACTGAGATAGGAGGTATTTCTTGCAAAACACCAAGCTTAGCATACCTATTATAAATAGAGGAAGAAATAGGCGAGAACTCTTCCGAAGCTAGGTTCCTATATATTACCTTTATTTTTCCTTTAGATATGTTTTTTATGAGCCATCTTACAGCTTCTAAATCAAGCTTAGTGAAGATAGTCTCTTTAACGGCTTCAATGTCTACAGGAGTTCCATAAAGTGCCTTAATTATACTAGAAGATATTTTCCTTTCAGCACCTTTCTCGATCACACCAAACCTTCTAGCAACCTGTATTAGCTTTAACTTATATATGTTAGTTTTTCGAATAATATCACCTATTCTGTTTAAACCTTCTTCTAAACTAGAAAGGACATTTGATATTATTTCTTTAGTTAGATTAGAAGATGCCTTAATAGCTATCCTGTACGGATCTGCTCTATACATTGCAGAAATGCCATACATAATGTTTAAAAGAAAAGAAATTATCATTCCCAAGGTCTCGTTGCCTTTAGATCCTATACATGTGTTTACAACCATATGGGTGTCAGAGAATTCTATTAGTACTACATTATCGCTGGGAACGACTCCTGTCCTCTCAATCTGATCCTTAATATAGTTTATTAAATCGTCTATCTTCTCTATTTCGATGAAATACTGTTTGGCTAGTTTTTCTAGGTCATCGTTTTTAATTATTAATTGAGCTATTCTCCTCCTTAAGGATCCTACCTCCCTAGCTACTTTAAATGGAACAGGAAGATCCTCTCCAGCCCATATTGGTGGCTCACCTATATCTATCTTTGAGTTCCTAACGTATACCTCGTTTCTCTCAGGATTAACCTGGATAACTTTCCATGCTTTACCTCCTAATATAAAAGTTCCTCCTTCAAACAACGAAGAAGCTACAAAGTCAGCATCAAGCTTTCCTATACTTCTTCTTTCAACCATATCTATGACTTTATATGCAGGTACATCAGGTATGGTTGACGCGTTCTCAAAATAGTACTCTAAACCTCTTTTTCCCATACGAATGTTGCCTCCGATAACCTTAACTAACTTTATTTTATCCATGAAAATGATGAGTTCCTTGAATCTCTTCACTGAGAGATTTCTATAAGGGTAAGCTCCTCTCACTATTGAATAGGCCTCACTTATACTAATGGAACCATATTCAATAACAAGTCCTACTATTTGATGAGCTAACACATCAAGAGCTTCCTCTTCGAATGATGTTTCTTCAATATCGTTATTCATGGCTCTTCTAGCTATGACGAGTGATTCAAGGAGATCATCTAAGTCAAAAGCTATTATGACGCCCTTGGAAACTTTATCCATAAAGTGACCTGAACGCCCTACTCTTTGAATCAGCCTACTTACCTGTCGAGGAGACATATACTGTACTACAAAATCTACATGCCCTATGTCTATCCCTAGCTCTAAAGAGGAAGTAGCTATAACTGCTCTTATCTCACCTTTTTTAAACCTATTTTCTACCTCTATTCTCTCCTCCTTAGAGAGAGAGCCATGATGAACATATATGTCCACTCCATAAATAAGCTTAAGCCTGTTAGAGAGAAGCTCGGCTGTATCCCTTGTATTAGTAAAAATTAATACTCCCTTATGATAGTCTATCAATTTCCTTATAGTCCTTAATCTAGCTACCACCTCAGGGTAAATATTAATGTCAGAGGCAAGCTCTTCATCCTCTTTAGAGGGTTTAGGGTATAAGACAGTTATATTATACTCCTTGTTTTCGCTCAGTTCAAGTATCTCTACCTTAGAGCTCCCTGAGATGAACTTAGCTGCCTTTTGAGGACTTCCTATGGTAGCTGAGAGAGCTATTCGCTGATAGTTTTTCCCGGTTATCTTCTTAAGTCTTTCGAGAGAAAGAGCAAGCTGAAGACCTCTCTTAGATTCCAACATCTCATGTAACTCATCTATTATAACCCATTTAACATTCCTTAACGCCTTCCTTATCCTCTTACCCACTAATAGGAACTGAAGTGTCTCAGGTGTGGTTATTAATATGTGAGGGGGGTCAAGGCTTATCTTTCTCCTTTCATGTTGAGAAGTATCACCGTGTCTTATTTTCATCTTAAGGTTAAGATCTCCTGCTAGCTTTTCCATCCTCCTAAATATATCTCTATTAAGCGCTCTTAGAGGAGTTATGTAAAGGGCCTTTATTCCTTCAACACACTTTTCACGTCTAATATCTTCAAAGAGGGAGAAAAATATAGGAAAGAGAGCGGCCTCTGTCTTACCATAGCCTGTAGGTGCTATTATGAGTACATTATGTCCCTTTAAGATTAGCTTAAATGCTCTATCCTGAAGAGAGGTAAACTCTTTATACCCATAAATACTAAGTATATTTTTAAACTCTTGAAAATATTTCTCGTTCAGTACAAGTCTCATATTTAACAGAGCTTCTCTCTATAAGCTCGACTGATTTTAAAGCAAAGACGTTTATATTAATTACCCCTTTAAGGCTAAAATTATAGAAAATTTATTAAAATAGATTAAAATTAATCATTATATCTAACTTTGAATATCAAAACCCATTCATTAGGTTCGGAGGCGTACACTAGTTTAAAGTTTTTTAACGGAGCATATGTATATATAGGACCTCGGTAAAAGGGAAGAGGTTGGTTAAGTAAGGGTTCAAACACGAACATTCGTCTATTCTGAGTCTTGGTGAACATCATCCGGTATAAGGTAGCATTAAGTGCCTCAGTGGTGTTAGCAGGTACATATATCGGTATTCTCTCACCTCCACTCTCGATAAAGGCTGTAGTTATGTATCTCGTTGGATCTCTATGTATCCATACAGCCATCTGAGCGCTTTTACTAAAGTCTCCTTGAAAACCTGGATAATAAATCCTTGTACCACCGTATGTAAGGTATTGAAATGGTTCAAAGATCACTACATAGCTTACTCCAAGCTCCTTAAATATCTCTAAGGCCCTATCCTCAGGCGAGAGGAAGGCTTCAGCTATCTTTTGAATTTGTTTACGATATATGGTAGCATTATCGCACGTCGTGTTCCTTCTAGTATTGACTGAGATCCAGTAACCATAGTCCCACCACGTTCCTATCACTACGTTCTCTGGAACGTTAGCCTTTATCCACTCAAGGGCTGAGAGCCAATCAGAAAAGCGATAGTCGTAATTGAAGTTGTATGTAGAGGAGACAGAGGACGTGAGTATTAATGGAGGTGTGTGAGATAGCAAAGCGACTCTAGCGTTAACTATTGATACTCCCATTAAGAGAAACATCACAATAAGAATTAGGGCGATAGCATCTTTGCTCACTTCTTGTTTTCTTAATAATTTGTATCTTGTAGGCTTGCTTATGAGAATCTCGAGCATGTTTGTTGATATCTCCACAAAGGCGTAAGCACCTAATAATGCGACAGCTGGTGATAGAAGTAAGGTAAGCCTGATCATTGAGGCAGCAAAGTAAAGAGAGGTGAACATTAGGAGAGAGGCGAATAGGTGTTTGAGGCTTCCTCTAGCCTCTTTTAAAGCTAATAGGCCTCCGAATATGGCGAAGATGAGTGAGGATGAGTAGTCACTGAAGAAGCCAGCCCATGTGGGTATGGCGTGTTCGGCGACTGTTGTTACACCAGTGACTCTCCACACGGGTATTATAACAGCTAGTATTCTTCCTGAGAGAGATTGTAGGATGCCTAGGTACCATAGGATGCCTGAACCCAGCGCTATGATAGCTGATAAGAGGAGAGCGGCGGTCCTGAGGTTAATAGTGGGTAGTATAACCTTTCTTCCCAATATTATCAGAAAAGCTATCGCATTAGCCACCATAGGTATTATCGAGTAAGCTGATATGAAGGCAACTCTAGGTCCGAACCTAGGTGTTATAGCTATAAATAGCTGAGCTATTAGGTTTGCAATAAGAAACATTTCTGCTAACTTATAATCTGAAGGCCTGTATATCATCCATATCAAGGAAACTAATGCCACTAGATTCCACGGATATAGGTATGCTCCCCACGAGAGAGCTACGAAGCCCATTGAGAGGCCAGCTAGCACGGCAAGCAATTTAGAGCCTTCCCTATGAGATCTGAGGAAGAGGTAAAAGAATAGAATCATGAAAGGTATGGCAAGACCTTCATGCTTGGCTCCAAAGTTAGTTCTAGATAGAAATGCCTCACAAACGGAGAGCAAAAGAGCTGCTAATAGACCCACTTCAGAGCTGTGTAGCTCCTTACCAAGCAAGTACATTGCGAAAACCGCAAGCGACGCGCCTATTGGGGGTAGGAAAGCGTGAACAGTGTAGAGGTCTACATCAAAGCCCATGTTCTTGATTATCCAAAAGATTGTCGAGGAGAATATGGCTGCCCCAGGCTGACTTGTGGCTCTTAAATCTCTTCCTATAGGTGCCCAGAAGAGAGTGTCCTTAGGTTTATCGTCAAACCACCAGCTAAACCACCAGGCTATGCCATCTAATATGGAGCTCTTACTGTGCTTTATTATCTGCTCGGCCAAATAATACTCGTAGAATGGATCGAACTCGTTGAGGTAAATCCCCCATTTCATGGGAGCTATTCTAAGAAGTAAAGCTATAAGAAAGCTTAAAACGAGTACCACGCTTAACACTATTTTCTCATTTCCCAAGATCTCGATAAAATGCAGAAATCTATTGCCTACTTTACCTAGGTAATCCTTCCACTCCACGACCAGCACCTCGTTGTCTAAACCTATTCTTAAGGCAACTCAACTTATATTTGCCTTGTTCTTCTTAAAGATATCCTAAGTCCAAGCTCATCGGCCTTAGAGTGTATATCATCTAATGACGCAGAACCCTCCTTTAAGGCTTTTCTCTGTAAAGCTGATGTAATCTTTGAGAAGTGTTTTTTACAGAGATACACTTGTCTATTATCAAGCATAATTATGTACTCAGCTTCTAAGTCGCAATCTACATGCATGCACTTCATGTCATGATCCCTAACTTTTAAATTAACAGATATTTTACCTATTAGGTGTACCTCATGAGTCAAGCTCCTAAATTAGAAGTAGTACAAATAGATTTACCTAAAGGAGTCAACGTCATAATAGGCCAAACACATTTCATAAAAAGCGTTGAAGACATAGCTGAGGCTCTCGTAAATAGCGTTCCAGGGATAAAGTTTGGACTTGCATTCTGTGAAGCCTCCGGAGATAGATTGATAAGACATGATGGAAACGAGGAAGAACTTAGAAAGCTAGCAATAGATAACGCGAAGAAAATAGGAGCTGGACATACCTTCGTAGTGTATATAAGAGATGCATGGCCTATAAACGTGCTTAACGCACTTAAGATGGTGCCTGAGGTAACTACCGTATATTGTGCATCAGCTAACCCGGTACAGGTAATAGTAGCAGTGACAGCTCAAGGAAGAGGTATATTAGGTGTTGTAGATGGGTATACTCCACTCGGAGTAGAGGATGAGAATAAGATTAAGGAGAGGGTCGAGTTTCTTAGGAAAATAGGGTACAAAAGAGGGTAAGAAAGCATCGAGTTCCTCTTTAAACAGGCTATTATAGTTAGAACGGACATAAAGATGGGAAAGGGTAAGTTAGCTGCACAGGTAGCTCACGCTGCTGTAACAGCGGCTGAGAAAGCTAGAAAGGAGAGAGAAGAGTGGTTTAAAAAGTGGATTAATGAAGGGCAGAAGAAGGTTATACTAAAAGTGAGAAGTCTAGATGAGTTATTAAAGCTGAAGAACGAGGCTGAGAGGATGGGACTTCCTGTAGCTATAATAGAGGACAGAGGGCTTACCCAGATACCTCCAGGTACAGTAACGGCTTTAGCTATAGGTCCTGCACCTGAAGAGCTAGTAAATAGGATAACTGGTAGGTTAAAGCTGTTATAAGATGGTAAGAGAGACTTACTCTAAGTTAGACAGATTACTCGGATTAGAGGTCTATGCATCTAACACTAAGGGAATAGGAGGCAGGATAAAGTTAAGGCTTGAAGACTTTATAGTAAAGGAGGTTACTCTTGACAACGTAGTATGTGATCCACAAGCAAATTTTGAGGATGGAAACGGTGAATACACATGGTTTGTGCTTGAAAAGAAGGGACTTGACACTATAACCGCTTTAAGGGTTATAGCTAGAGGTCTCAGAATCAGCTCTAAAAGATTAAGCGCAGCAGGGTTAAAGGATAGTAAGGCAATAACTTACCAGCTAGCATGTGTTAAGGGGCTTAACCCGGAAACTATTGAGGGATTTATAGGTGCTTCCGGTAAAGTTAAGGTCCATAAAGCCTTCAGGAGACCCTTTAAACTTAAGCCTGGGATGCTTTATGGGAACGAGTTTGAAATAAGGATATCAGATATCCCCCTCTCTCCAGATGATATTAAGACTTTTACGGATAAAGTATTAGAGGAATTAAGGGAAATAGGTGGAGTTCCTAACTTCTATGGTTACCAAAGGTTTGGAACTATAAGACCTAATACTCATATGATTGGGTTACGCATAATTAGGGGTGAGTTCAAGGAAGCTATAGAGGAACTTTTATTTCATATATATCCAGCAGAGCCTGAGAGATCAAAAAAGGCTAGAGTCATGCTTAGAGATGATGGAGATTTTGAGAGGGCAATTGAGTATTTTCCTTTGAGACTTCATCAGGAGAGAACGATAATAAGGTATTTAGCAAAGCATCCTGGGGACTATATAGGGGCGTTACGAGCTTTACCTATAGAGGTGAGGAGGCTTTTCATAGGCGCTTATCAGGCCTTTCTCTTCAATAAGATGCTAAGCTGTAGGTTAAGAAAGGGACTACCTATCTCTAATGCCCTTCCGGGTGATATAGTAGTTGTCTTTAGAGAGAGGAATAGAATAGGAGGTGTAATGAGGGTTAACGAGGCTAACGTGGAAAAGATTAATGAGCTCATAGCTAGAGGAGCGGTTAGCTTAGTTCTTAACGTCTACGGTTATGATACCATACCAGCAAGAGGTCCTCAAGGTGAGATTGAGAGAGAGGTTTTGAAGGAGCAAGGAATTTCTATTGAGAGTTTCAAATTGAGACACATGCCCGAGATAGCGACTAGGGGCACGCTAAGAGTGGCTAGCTTCATGCCAGAGGATTTAGATTACAAAGTTAAAGATAGAGAGCTTTTCTTGAAGTTCAGGCTAAAGAAAGGCATGTATGCGACTGTTTTCCTTAGAGAGATTATGAAGCCAGAGGATCCTCTTAAGGCAGGGTTTTAATTCTTA
>CAZKLN010000021.1:0-22909 GCA_964553765.1 uncultured Thermofilaceae archaeon | reverse complement strand
AGTAAAACTATCGTCCACGAAGCTGGAAAAGAGGTAATGCTGATAAATGGAATTACGGTTGGGGACTGGAAAACTATAAGAGAAAATCATCGATTCTCAGAAATTATCTAAGAGAATATGGTAGAGATCCCAATGATATATCTTGACTTATACAGTCGATATAATAGTTGGAGAGAATAAGAAAGAAGCATTAGAGATGATGAGATGTTGGCGAGAGCACCAGAAGAAGATAGATGTAAAAGATAGTGATTATGTAAAGCAACATATAGTTGGTAGCACTGAGTACGCAAGGGAGTACCTTAAGAGGATAATTAAAGAATTAGGAGTAAAAGAGTTCATCATGTATATGCCTGTCGCTGCCTTTAACACTGATTTACTTAAACTTTTGTACGAGGATGTGGTTAAACCTCTTAAGGAGGAATTTCTATAGATTGCTTAAGGCCCTATTTTAACGGGTATCCCTTTAAGATTACATAAGTACTCTCCTAGATAAGGAGTTAAAATTATCAGGATAGTTAACCTTAACATATCGCTGATCATACCAGTCTTAAACATATTCCAGAGTTTTATGTACTTAGATCCATAGATTATTGCCATCGGTGGAGTCGTACTAGGTAAAGCGCTAGAGATGGAGCATGCTAACCCCGCCGCTAGAACCGCTGGCACAGGATTAAAACCTAGTTGTATAGCTAATGAGGCTGCTATAGGAGTAGTAATCCATGCAGATGCGGTATTGGAAGCTGGATAAGTCACTACAAAGCCTAAAATGGCACTTATAGCCACTAACTGCCAATAACTCGCTATACCTCCCTCTGTTATAATCTGTGCTAACCATCTAGAAAAACCACTAGCGTCTAATCCTCTTCCTAAGGCTAAACCTCCTCCTAACAGAAACACCACATTCCAATCTATACCCTCTTCAATCTCCTTCCAGGTAAGTAACGATCTTCCCCCTATTTTTATTAAACCAAATAATATTAGCGCTAAGACGGCTGGAGCGGCTTCAGGGAGTAGTTCATCTAAGGTTTCAGCTAAAGGTTTTATGTGAATGAAAGTAGAGGAGATTAAGGTTAGCATACCTGGAGTTAACCATAGAATTAGAACTAAAAGGAAAATAGCCAAAGTGATTTTTTCCTCCTTTTTTATAGGACCTAAGCTAGTCACCTCCCTTAATAACCTACTTCGTGCGGATGGTAGATTTATTTTCTCGATCTTTAAAACATTGAATATAACTAACCAGGATATAAGGAGGCCTAGTATAGCATGGGGAGTACCAACTATTATCCAGTCAAAAAAGGTGAGCGTGAAGTTACTAAGATTTTCTTCTATAACTTTTTTCGCTATGAGGTTGGGAGGAGTACTTATGAGCATGAACATAGCTCCAGCGGTAGCCGCTTGACCTAAAGTTAACATAGTAGCTTCAGCATACTTACTCCCTTCCTTAACTCCCATAGAAGTCAGGTATGCTAACACTATTGGGTAAACAATGGATGTTGAAGCAGTAATAGAGCCTGTCATAGTTAATATAAAAGGAGGTAGTGCTGCTATGAAAAAGGCTGCCATTACAGGATTATCCCCTTTATAGATCGTTGAAATCTTATACGCTACTCGTTTATCAAGGCCCCACACTTGAAAAGCCTTAGCTAGCACAAATCCTCCTATTAGTATCCACATTATTGGGTCCGTAAACCCTCTAAGAGATTCGCGCCATGGAACTACACCTATAAGGGAGAATAGAAAGACAGGTATTAAGGCCGTTAAACCCAAAGGAGCTATTTCGCTTATCCACCAAAGAGCAGTCCATACAAGAATGCCTAAAGCTATTTGAGGAAACTTTGGGTTAATGTTTAAGGAGGTAGTTATCTTTTCAGTATTAGGTAAGGGAGGGGACAAAGCTAATATAACTAGTATTAAAGGACCTGCTAAGAGGATGAGCTTCCTCAATTACTCACCCATATACTTTAAGTATGATTAAAGCTAAAATTGTTCCTTAAAAGGATGTTTATCCTAAAAACCTAAGCTACTTTTAAGTACCAGGTAGTATATGAGAGACGATGCATAACCCATTAGTTAGATGGATTAACAGGACTTACTTAGCTTCTAAAATTAGAGAGCTAGGACTTTATGTGAGACTACATGCATATGAGTATATAGTAGGTGATTATTCGAAGTTTATAGCAATAATTATGCTTGAACCGTTCATAGAAAAAGTTATAATAAAGATAATAAATTATGACGAGAATCTGTTAAATAAGATAATATCTTTGATAAGAAATATCGACCCTAAAATCAAGATAGAGATAGTTCGGTGAACTATTTTTGAAATGTAACATATGTGGAAATATAGCTTCTATAAAATTAGATTATGCTAACTTAAGATTATGTAATTTACATTTTGTAAATTATTTTAAGAGAAGAATTAAAAGAACTATAGAAAAATACAAACTTATAAACCCTGGAGATAAAATTCTTATAGCGGTTTCAGGTGGAAAGGACAGCTTAACTCTTCTTAATATTTTATCTGAATTAAGAGAAGATATTAATTTTTACTTAGAAGGTATTACAATAGATTTAGGTATAGAAGAATATTCAAATAAATATATTAAAATAGTAAAAGAAAACTATGAAAAATTCAAGGTAGAGTATAAAATAATAAGCCTAAAGGATGAGCTAGGTTTTACCATAAGCGAGATTATTAAAAGTATGAAAAGAAGGAGGCCATGCTCAATATGTGGGGCTATAAAACGTTATATGCTTAACAAACTAGCATATGAGTGGGGATTCAATAAGCTAGCTACGGGACATAATCTAGATGACCTGTTATATATTCTTTTAAGATCTTACATAAGAGGTGACTATAAGCAGGCATTGAAATTATATCCTCTCTTACCCGGAAATGACAGGCTTGTGACAAGAATAAGGCCTTTAGCAGAGATACCAGAGAGCGATATTATTCTGTATAGTAGGATTAAAGGTATTAACTTTCTGAAAGAGAAGTGTCCTTATTCTAAAGGATCCAAAGGATTCACGTATAGAAAGTTATTAGATATGTTAGAGCAAGAGAGTCCTTCCTCAAAACTCTCAATGTTAAGATCATTTTATAACATCTATAAACCTGCATTAGAAAGTTATTATTTAAAGAGGCCTATAAAGTTAAAGTATTGTAAATCCTGTGGGATGCCTACCAGTAATGAGATATGCTCGGTATGTAAGATAATAGCTCGGGTTCAAAGAAGGTAAAGGTTCTGAGTTGATTACTCTATCCATTTTCTGCCTTTGATCTTGTTAGGAATATATGTACGAGCGAGAAACTTAAATCCGTGACCTGAAAGAGCCTCTATCTCTATCTTTTCCTGTCTTTTTATAAAAAGGTTTAACTGTTTCATCCAATCCTTAGACTCTTTAAACCAGGGATACCCCATAAGCTCTTTAGCTCTCTTAACATCACGTTCAGTAGCCTTAATTATGTAGTTCCTGGGTATTTTGTACTCATCTATGTCAGTAACTGTGACCCCTATGAATCTGGCTCCTGGAGTTGCTAACCTTTCGCTCTCATAGCTTAAGCTTATAGAGCCACTTTTATAGACTGAATATATATAGAACCCATATGCATCACAATCAGTTAATATATATACTGGAAGCTCATACTCTTCCCACAATCTTCTTAACATACGTCTAGTACTCCTGTCAGGCTGTCCTCTTCCAGTCATCAATATACAATTATTCTTTTTCCAAAATTCTTCCTCGTTAAGCCTCTCAAATATAGCATCCTTCTCCACAACGAGTACATAGTCAACATCTACTTTTCTTATCTCTATTTTATCAACATTAGGGGGAATAGCATAGGCACCGCTACCCATTTTGGATAGATCTATGTCATATCCCTTAGATCTTATTACTAAATTGCCAACTATCTTACCCTTAGCATCATGCATTATACCCATATGCTCCCTTAAAAGCCCTGTAGCGACTTCTATATCCTGGATGACGGCGTTAGACTCTCTCTGGTCGTTCCATGTCTCCTCTCTTCTTTTCCTGTCAAACTCATCGTAGTACTCTATCGTGTGTTTACCCGTATAGTAGAGGTCCCTTATAGTTGGATAGTCCCCCTCTCTTCTAGCCTTTATTACGATAGATAACATTAGTACTGTTTGCATAAATCTTTTAGATTCACCTATATCAAAGAAGTCCCTAACAGCCTTTCTAGAACCAAGTCTAAGTATCTTATTCTTTTTATCCCATACCGTGTTTGAAAGGGTTCTGACCGGTATAACTAATTTGGGAGGCTCGCCTTTAAGTATTTGGGTAACTATTTCCTTTCCAAGGCTCTCGAGCCTTTTAAGTACCTTTTTCTCATCTACTAACAATTGCCTTCTTGACAATCTTCTCACCAGCCTTAGAGCTTTCTCTTCTTTTAATATCCTCCTTTAAGATTCTCAATAGTAGGTCTTTTAGCTTTTCTTCCTCAATACCGGATATGTAACTAAGCGATCTAGACACCTCATTCATGTATCTTTTTATAGTCACCTCCCTTCGTTTAATCTCAAACATTTTCTCTATCCTAGATAAATGGCGTTTAAGCCTTCTCGCAGCCTCTCTTATCGCTATTTTTATCTCTTTTTCTACCTCGGGAACGTCTGCTATGGCTTCCTTGCCTACACCTTTAAATGGCACTTTGGTTGAGCAGACATGAGTCACTATAGCTAAGGGAGCGGGAAATTTTATTTTATATATGTTCCAATCTATAGAGTTTATAACCTTCTTGGAGACGTCAGCTCCCTCATCATATAACAAAGGTATTCTGTTGGCAAAGCGTAATAGCAAAGGAGCGTCAGATGATGGTATTTCCCCACCGTAGCCGAGCGCTACCTCTACTATAAATGGATTACCTCCATAGGAAGAGGGAGGTCTTGTTACCGCGGTTACAAACTCGGGTTTAAGTATATTCTTTACCCCTTCTTTAAGCAGCCTTTCACCTAGTGGTGATAAGGTTATAGATTTAGGCCTTCTCCATCCATTATATTCCCGCATTTTATTGGCTAGCTTTTCAAGGTCACTAAGATTAAGCTTCTTAATCTTTATATTAGGATTAAAACCTGCCCATTCGCAGAATTTCTCCGCGGTTATCCTTCCAACACCGTCAAAGCTTGTGGAAAGAAGATCTAGTAAAGTCATTTTAGAGTTTGATTTTCTTATCAACCTTTTTAATGTCTCTATGTCTACTCCTCTAGGGTGATATTTACCTATTTTGGGTGGTTCAGGAAGTTTTCTAGATACCCTTTTGAATTTAATCTCTCCATCAGGGGTTTTTAATGAAATAGTGGCATATGGAGCGATCAATGCAGTTCTTTTTATATACTCTTCTACCCGCTTCTTTACTTGTGAGAAATTACCTCTTAATACCAGTTCAACTGCTGTTCCATGCCAACTATCTTTCTTTTTATAAACGTTTAAACTAAGTATAAAGGGTATATTCCTTTCTATATCTATAAATAGTTTATATTCGTAGATTATCCTGGATTTCTGAGTTGAACTCTTCACATAGATAGGTGTTGCAGTTGTTATCTGAGAGTATAACACAGCCATTTTTACTCCTAAGCCGAACACTCCTCTAGTCTGCCTAAGTACATACTTTGAGCCATAAAATACCTTGCCAAAAACATTAGGTACTTCTTTTATAGGAACTCCTATACCGTTATCTTCAACTTTAACTTTTATCTTCTCAGAATCTTCATTAACAGGCTCAACTATAACAGAGATATTAGGTAGTATGCCATAAGTTTCAGTAGCATCAAGAGAGTTCTCCACTAGCTCCCTGACTGTTTGGTAGAGAGCCCTAGCTGGGTTAGAGAATCCTGCTATTTCTTTGTTTCTATAAAAGAATTGAGCAGGGCTTAATCCTTCGTATTTTTCCAATTTCTCACCTTTAGCGACTGGCATTATAATATTAATAGAGATTTAAACTATTGCTAGAAACGACAAGGTGGGTAGGTAAAAGGTATCTCTATATTTTAGTACCTAGATCTAATAAGTGGGGTGTAATATTGAAGTATAGACTCATGGATATACTCGCTTGTCCATATGACAAAAGCTTTCCGTTAAAACTTTATATTTTTAAAGTTAACAAATATGAGGATAGAGAAGTTAAATTTAAAAAGAAACCTGTATGTGAAATTTTTTGTTCATTTAAAAATATTTATGTAAAAGAGCTAAAAGAAGAGCCTAAATGTGAGGAGTGTATAAAGTACGAAGTTGACTCAGGATTGTTATACTGTGAGAAATGTGGAAGATGGTATCCTATAATTGATGAGATACCTATATTACTTCCTGATGAGCTCAGAAATAAAGAGGAAGACCTTGAGTTTCTAAAGAAGTATAGGGATAAGATACCAGAAAATATAGCTAGTGGGGGGAAACCTTGGTCTCTTCAATCATGAGTATAGATAAAAGTAAGTGCGTTGTTTTTCTCTTCAAGCTTTACGAAACCAAACCTAAAAAACTGTATTTGAGCACCTATAGAAAGCTCCTTTAAACCGGGTTCTGAGAGCCCTTCAATATCATAAAGATTCATACCCTTAGCCATTACGACTCTAGTTAGTATAGACTCCCCATAAGGCACCCATTGAACTATCTTAAGCCCTTTCCTCTTAGCATAATCTGTGTCTTTATTAATTACCCTGATGATAGGAGGATTCAAACTTACCACTTCCACATTAGCTAATCCAAGTAATCTAATTTCACTTCCCTTTTTTAGTTCTTTAAGATCATCTTCTGAAAGATAAATATATATATATTCATCATTTGTTTTTAGATCTATTGTTCTTGCGCCTCTTTCAGGAAAAGATGGGTGATAAGGAATCTTAGCTTTAAGCTCCTTACTATCACTATATATTTTAACTTTTACAGGTTTTGGTACGAACATATACCTATTAGCTTTAGGTTCTAAATATTTTCTATTCAATGCGTGAAGCATATCTAGGCTTATAATAGCTGAAGATGGTTTAATTCCTACGTCAATTACTAAATCCCATATTGCTTCAGGTAATATCCCTCTCCTTCGTAACGCTATTAAAGTTCCTAACCTAGGATCGTCCCATCCTTTAAACAAACCTCTTGTAATACCCTCCCTTATTTTAGATTTGCTTAGAATCATGTCCTCTAAGTTAAGTCTTCCAAAATGTATGGCTATAGGAGGGTCCCAATTAAGGAACTTATATATGTAACCTTGTTTAATAGTGTTTGTTTCATGCTCTTTAGCTCTAAGTATGTAAGTTACTCCCATTAGATGATCATCTATTGCACATGCGAAATTATACGTGGGCCAAACTCTGTATTTACTACCCGTTAAAGGATGAGGGTATTTCTCCGTATCTATTATTCTAAAAGCTATCCAGTTACGTACGGATGGGTCCGGATGAGGACCTGTATTTATCCTTAATACTGCTTCTCCCTCATCATATTCTCCATTGAGCATTTTCTTCCATCTATCTAGATGTTCTTCCATACTAAGATTAGAACAGGGATCTTCTAATCCTCTTTTTCTCTCTTCCCTTATTCTCTCAAAGGGGCATGTACACGCGTAAGCCTTTCCTGACCTCAGGAGTTTTTCTGCATATTCATAATAGATCTCCATCCTAAGGGATTGAATGTATTCTTCATCCCACTTTAACCCTAACCACTTCAAATCCTCTTTTATAAGCTTGTAGGCTTCAGGAATTGGAGTTTTAGTTTTAGGATCAGTATCCTCGAATCTTAAAATGAATTTACCTTTATACCTCCTAGCATATTCATAACTTAAGATAGCGGGTCTTGCGCTACCTAAGTGAAGTACGAAATCAGGATTAGGAGCAAACCTAGTAACTACCTTCTTTACTCTCTCAAATTTGGGTAAAGGAGGAAGTTCCTTTTTCTCTTCTCTTTTCCTTTCTTCTAATAACTCTGGCCACCTAGATTCTATTATAGATCTCTGTTTCTCGAGATCAAGATTGTTAACCTCATAAATAACCTCTTTTGCAAGAGAGACTAGCTCTCTTGCTTTGGGTCTTAGATCTGGTCTTTCAGCGAAAACCTTACTTATGACAGCGTTTAGTTGTGCTTTTCCTTGATGCTTAACAGCGTTAAGTAGCGCGTACTTAAGCAGTAACTCCCTCATTTCTTTCATGTGTACCAGTAAAGAGAGCCTTCGGCTAACTTAAGGTTTTACTTCCTAAATGAAGATCTGAAATATCGATGGGTATTCATTGTCCCATTAACATATAATAGATGCTTTAAATATAACCTAGGAATAACTAAAATCGCAAGGTGTAGAGAAGATGAGACATTCTAAAGGTTACAGGAACAGATCTAGAAAACTATTTCGGAAAACTCCTCGTGAAAAGTATAAAGGATTAGGAAGATTGCTATACGTATACAACATAGGTGATAAGGTACACATAGATATCTCTCCTGAGAACTTGTCTACAGCACCTCACAGAAGATATCAGGGCAGGGTTGGGACAATAATCGAGAAGAGAGGAAGAGCTTTCGTAATAGCAGTTAATATAGGAAATAAGACTAAGAAGATAATAACCACTAAAGAGCACATAAAACCCTTTAAAGGTTAAATCTTTTCCTCAATATCTATTACATCAAGTTCTATCTTTATCACCTTCTTACCTAGTATTTCTGTAAAATTGGGCTTTGTTCTGCCTTTATCTCCGTGAATCAGCTCCTTAACATATAGACCTCCTTGACAAACTATCTCAAACTCTGCTATTTTATCCTCTATTTTTCTCGCTTTAACCTCATATACGACTTTTTTCCTAATTCTATCTTGCCTCCTATGCAGAACCCTTAACGGGGTTCTTTGATTAACTGTTATATTTTTAAACAATGATTCTAACTTAGCTAGTTCTTCCTCACTAATAGGTCTATCAAAAGTAACCTTAGCTAGGTACGTTTTCCTAGCTATCTCGGCTAGAGCTTTTATTGCCCTAACGTAGCTGTGATTAACTAGTTTTAGATCTTTAACCTCTATAAGTCCCTCAGCCTCTTTATTTATTAGGTTTTCCAACGACGAAAGATCAATTTTCCTTATTTTAGGTGATTTTACCTCAACTACGAATGGACGCCCATTACCTAACGTTCTGACGTCTACGTCCTCTCTTCCAGCGGCATGAAACTTAGCGGATTTTGCCCTCAAAGCCCTTATAACTGGTTCGGTTATTAACTCTTCTATAGACGTATGAAACTTTATTCTACTTTTGTCCTCATGAAGCCAAGGATTTTGAGGAAGACCTCTGACATTCTTCTTGTACCTTCCATATATGAAGATCGGACTGGAGTATACGCTAAGTTCGTCACTTATCAGGTCTACTATTATTGTTACATCAGGTGATGTAGGAGAGTAAGATTTTCCCGTAATCTCACTTATCCTCTTCCCTAATTCTCTGGTTATTTCATTTTTTATGGACTCAGCATCCTTAAGCGAGAATGAGGACCAGAGGGTTTCCTCTTTTTCAATAATATCTCTAGGAAGCCTGCAACCCACTAGGAACGACTCATACTGATAATCATTAAGTTTATCGATCATTTTCCCGACTAAAGCCTTAACTTTGTCTATCATTCCTTCGCATAAATAGCATGTTCTTATTTCTACTTCGAAACCCTCTTTCCTAGCTAGTTCTATCGCTGGCTTAAAACCTGTCTCAGCAATTTTTATAATCAATTCTCTATCTGTTATTCCCTCATTGACCTTATAATGGTCCATTATAAGTAGGGTTTTAATAGCCTTACCTCTTTCACTGTTACTTAATCCGTAACCTTTAAGTCCGAAAAGCCTTCCAAGGCACGAATCACATAACGTATATTTTTTTAGTATTTCTTCAGCTTTTCTTAGCAATCAACCACCTTCGATCTAGCTCATTATTTAGTATCGTTATCAAAGCATCGGGTGTACTTAGTTTCTTAGATATTTTAACAGGCATGGCATTTCTTCTCACTAGCAGCTGCTTAACGTCTTCATCAAAACAAGTTAATGGTATTATAGCGGTTACAGACTGAACATCTCCTAATTGCCTCACATCTGTGCCTCTGCTATCACTAAAGATTATATGCTGTTTATTCCTTAGTAACTCCTCAAGTTTTCCTTTCGAAACTATTATTCCTGGATGAACACTCTTAGGTTTAGTAACCTCCGTTCTCAAAGCTTTAGATAAAACACCTTTCATGGATTGCTCGTCAGGACTCACTCTTCTCATTTTCTCAACGTTAAAGCTTATGTTAAGATTTTCTCTTTTAAGGTGTATTATTAAACGAGAGTCCAGTCTGAGTCCATGAGATATCATAAGAGCGGCTGTTATCGCCCTTATGACTAAGGGTAGCCTTGCTCTAGTTTCATGGATATTTTTTGAAAAAAGTATATAGGTTCTTCTCATGAAACCTAAATACCTGTCAAATCTAGTCCTTTGAGCCGCTTAGCTCTCCTCATCATTTTCTTTAATAGTTTCCTGCTTTTATTATATGCTTCTAACAGATTTTTAACGTCCCTTAATGTGGTTCCTGAGCCCTTAGCTATTCTAAGCATCCGACTTCTATTTATGATTTCAGGTTTAAGAAGCTCTAACTGAGTCATAGAGTTCATGATGGCTACCCACTTGTGTATGTTTTCCTCACTTGCTTCCTCAAAACCTTCAGGTAGTTTAAATCCCCCTGGAAGAAGCTCTAATAGCTTCCTTAACGGTCCCATCTTAGTCAGGCTTTCTAGTTGTTCCTTCATGTCTAAGAGAGTGAATTTACCGCTCGCTAACGCGGTTAACCTTAACTTTTCGAGAGCTTCAGCTTTCCTAAATCTCTCAATGAGCTGCTTTAAGTCACCCATACCGAGAAGTCTAGAAACAAAGCTTGGAGGATCAAACAGCTCTAACTCCTCTATCTTTTCCCCCATGCCTATAAAGGAGATACTGGCTCCAGTCTTAGTTACAGCCGCTAATGCCCCTCCTCCTCTAGCAGCCCCGTCTAACTTAGTAATTATTATTGAACCTATGGGCGTTGCTTTATGAAAAGCCTCAGCTTGAGTTCCTGCTTGTCTACCTATTGTTCCATCTAACACAAGTATTATTTCATCAGGTGAAATTGCGGAGGCTATTTCCTTCATCTCCTCTATCAGCTCTCTCTCCTTCTTATGTCTTCCCGCTGTGTCAACTATTATTACCTCATACTTTTCGTTTCTAAACTTCTCAACTCCTTTTTTAGCTACCTCTATGGCAGAATGCGCGTTTTCCTCACCATAAAAGGCAACACCTACTTTCTCTGCTAACTGTCTTAGCTGATCCACAGCACCAGGTCTATAATTATCAGCGCAAACTAACGCAGTCTTAAACCCCTTGTTCTTAAAGAAATAGGCTAGCTTACCCGCTGTTGTAGTCTTACCTGAACCTTGTATACCCACCAGCATGATTACATTGGAGGTTCCTTTTTTGAGCCTTATGCTATACTTACTCTCTCCTCCCAGTATCTTAATCAGTTCTTCATATATTATCCTTATTAACAATTCTTGTTTAGAAAAACCAGGAGGTATCTTTTCCTTTTTTATTCTTTCTTCAACTTTACGAGAAAGCTCAGCAACTATCTCTACGCTTACATCAGCTTTAAGAAGTTCTCTTTGAATACCTCTTATCAGTTCCTTTAATGTTTTCTCATCTATTATGGAGGACCTCCTTATCTTAGCTATTATCTCTGTTAGTCCCTTTCTGAGACTTTCCAAAACTTATACACCACTACTTAAGAATTAAGAACATTTTATATAGCCCTTGCTTTCTAAAGAAAAATAGGGGCCGTGGCCTAGCAAGCCCTATTAGGGCCTAGAGAGGTATGGCGGCCGGCTCCAGACCGGCAGGTCCCGGGTTCGAGTCCCGGCGGCCCCACCAAATTTAGCGGGTTTCGATGTATACCTCTATATCCATGTTTTTAAGAACATTGCTGACATTTTTTCTTAATGTGGATATTGCGATGCCTGCCGCTTTAGCAAGATCGGCTTGCTTTCTCCTTTCTCCCATCAACACTGAAGAGATATAGGTAACCGTAGCTGCTAAGCTTGCAGCCATCTTACTCTGAAACCTAGGATCTCTTTTTATGTTAGATAAGATTTTTAAAGAGAGATCTCTAACTCTTCGTGAAAGCGCAAGCTTAGTTGCTATTAACGTCACATGATCTTCAGCTCTAGATAGTGGAGGTTTACCGAAGAAACCACTTCTGATGATGTCTCTATAACATCTCCTTATATCTTTGGAATTAGCTTTAGATAATATCTCTATTTCCTTTAAATTTCTTCTAATTTTATACATTTTACATGCAAATAGAATACATGCACCTAAATAACCATATAACGATCTATGTTTAAAAAACTTATTATTATAAATTCTTTTAAATATTTCAAAGGCATATTGTTTTACATAACTAGGTATTTTAAGAGCGGAAGTTATCCTTTCAAGCTCTATACTATAATTTATGAGCTTATATTCATGAATCTTCCTTTGAATTAGACTGATTTTATTTAATCTTCTTCTTTGCAGATACGAGCTAATAATCCTACCCTTGCCATCCGTATGTCCTATAATTCTTGTTCCAAGCCCGTTAGATGGCTCCGCTCTAGTTCTTCGAATTCTCTCTTCATTAGTATAATACCTCCACTCAGGTTGTAAATCCATAGTATTAGTGTACATTACATATCCACATTCAAGACACTTTATCTCTCCTCTAAGATCATCTAAGAATATTTTATCACTCCCGCAATTACGACATCTCATCATCTTCTCTTCCTAGCTTTTCTCCTGGAAAATCCCTTCCAATACAGCGATTTGTTTTTTATATATGATAAACTATTTATTTTATTTTTATAAATTTTTACAGAAATATAGGGACCTTTAACAGGCCCCATCACATCCTGAACATAACCTACAACTCTCATATTCTCATCATAAACCTCAGCTCCTATCTCAGGAATCTCTCTGGCCTTTACTATAACTTTATCATGTTCAGAAACGTTCATAACTTTTCCTAAAAGCCTCATAACAATATAACCTAGTATACCATCCTTTTTTAGTTTTTCATCTTGACAGACATTTTTGGTATTATTAGATAAAATACAAAATTTGAGCAGCCGAACAACTAGCATATCAACAACTATGCTCCTTTACCTGAGATCTAAGTTTTAAGTACATCTTGAAGTATCGAAGTATATAAAAGTATGTTATTTGATAAAAAATTATCTTTAATTTAAAAATAATAAATAAAATAATTAAATCGAGATTACTAGGTATAATTTGAAATAGTAACGATGTTAACTTTTATATCCATGTTAAGAGGGATTTAGATTAGGATTTAAAGGAAGATATGGATGAAAATTCTTCCCTTTTCCGCATTCGTTGGATTGGACGAGCTTAAGAAGGCTCTTTTAGTGCTAGCAGTAGATAATAACATAGGAGGGTTACTAATATCCGGTCCCAAAGGGACAGGAAAGTCAAGCATAGTTAGAGCCTTTGCTGATTTATTGCCTGAGATAGAGGTTGTAGCTGATTGTCCGTTCAACTGTGACCCTAGAGATCCTAAGAACATATGTGATTTTTGTAAAGAGAGGTACAAGAATGATGGAAAACTTCCTGTGAGAATCAAGAAGATGGAAGTAGTTACCTTACCTATAGGTGCTACAGAGGATATGGTCTTAGGGACGATAAACATCGAAAGAACACTTAAAGAAAAGAGGTTAGTCTACGAGACAGGGCTTTTAGGTAAAGCTAATAGAAACATACTTTATATTGATGAGGTTAACTTACTTCCAGATCATATAGTAGACGCTATTCTTGATGCGGCAGCATTGGGATGGAATATCGTTGAGAGAGAGGGTATCTCGCTAAAACATCCCTCTCGTTTTATATTGATAGGAACCATGAATCCTGAGGAAGGAGAGTTAAGACCGCAGCTATTGGATAGGTTTGCTATAGGAGTTAAGGTCCATACGATACGTGATCCTAAGGTAAGAGCTGAGATTGTAAGAAGAAACTTGGAGTTCGAGAAGGATCCTGAGGGATTTAAAGATGCTTGGAATGATGAAGAAAGGAGGATGAAGGAAAAGGTAATAAGGGCTAGAGCTTTAATCGATAAAGTTAAGATTAATGATGAGTTAGTTGAGAGAGTTACAAATACCTGTGTATCGCTTGACGTTGACGGTTATAGGCCTGATATTGTTGCCGTGAAAGTAGCTAGAGCCCTTGCTGCACTAGATGGAAGAACTGAGGTTATAGAAGAAGATATATTAACAGGTTTAAAGATGGCTCTTATACACAGGACGAGAGCTGAGGGATTAAAACCTCCTCCCTCCGAACAGGAGATTTTATCCGCTTACTATGGCTCTCTTAAGATGAAAACTAAGGCACAGGCTAGGATCAGATACGATAAGGCATCAAGAGAGACAAAAAAGCGGTTTTTTCCGGGATGGACTTTCTAAGAGTAAATTGCCCAGATCGCTAAGGATACTGTTAGCACTAGCGTCAATAACTTTGCTTATAGTTCTTGCCTTATTGGACATAAGGTTAGCTCTACTGGCTTTGCTTCTATGGCTGCTTTTAAGTATGTTTTTCGGAAGAAAGGGAGTGCAGGAAGATGGGAAAGCTCTCATAAGATCCAAGAAAACTTTGCTCTCCTCATATAACATGGAACCTGAGCGTAAGAAGATAATGATGTCACTTACCCGTGGAATGAAGATCAGCAGGGGAGATATAAGTCCTAGTCAGATGGTTGAATTAGCCATAAATATATCGAGGAAGATGGCTAGATCGAAGGGTAGAAGGAAGGTTAGAGCTTCATCTCAGGTTATAGACTTTGTGTTACCTCGAAAGAAATACTTCAAAATATCGATACCGGCAACCTTAAGAAGGGCTGCGGCTTCACAACGTTTCCCTAGTGTTGCTTTCTCGGATCTCAGAGCTTCCTTACAAGCAGGTAAGGGTAAGGTTTCTCTTATAGTGGTATTAGATTCAAGCGCATCCATGATATACTCAATAAGAGGCATATTGACCGCTTTTAAAGCCATAAAGAATGAGGCGAGAAAATATAGGGATAGGGTAAGCTTAATAGTAAGCAAAGGTTTTAGCTCGGTGGTAGCTCAACATCCTACAACTAATTTTAACCTGGTACTAAGTAAATTCTCCGTATTAGGTCTAGATGATTTCACGCCATTAGCTTCAGGTATGTATAGGGGTTATGACCTCGCTGTTAGAGAAAGAAGAAGAGGATATGAGCCAGTAATTATAATCATAACAGATGGTAATGTTAACGTTCCTTTAGAGAAATATCTTAGAGGGAATATTATGTCACCTGATCCAGCTATAGAATCTGTTTTAGAGGTAGCACGGTTAATAGCTAAGTCCAAGATAGAAACGGTCATAGTCAATACTAGGCATAGAGACTATCCTAGAGATCCACATGGTATAGTAACAGGCACACAGCTTTTAACTAAAGTCGCAGAGATAGTTAAAGGAACATATGTCGGAGTATTGGGATAACAATACCTTAAAGTTTTTAAAAGATGTGGAGCTTAATTATTATCCTTGTTCGTGGTGATATCTATGGCGTATATACCTAAATCCTTAGTAATCGGCAGATGTATAAGGTGCGGAAAAAAGTTGTATAGAAGTGATGTCATTTATAAATGTCCTAAATGTGACATAATATACTGTCCAACTTGCAGTAGGAAAACATTCAATAAGTGTCAGATATGTCTCTCGGAACTTAGCGAGGTCTAAGCTAATATTCTTCTAGGATTTCTGAGTATTTTAATTTCTCCTCTATCAAGCTTATATCTCCATGAGCCGTCTTTCAGAGAATTTAATCTTTTCCTAATTCTCCTCTCTATATCACCCTTATACTTTAGAGTTGAGGAAAATAATGCGATAACTGTGGATATTATCCTGTTCTTTGCTACCTCTTCACTGTAAACATCTATATCTACCCTTCCTCCAATGTTAAGCTTCTTAGAATCTATAACAGCTGATTTCTTACTAGAGGAAAAGTGGTATACTTCCCAATCACTACCTATGGTTAATCTTTTTTCATCTATTACATACGTATACGTCTTATTCTCCTTTTCGTCAATGTAGTTAAACACGTATATCTCACCTAAACCCAGCCTTCTATGGACCTTTTCAAGCCATATCACATACCTATGTTTAGGTATAGTTACCAAGAAAACAGGTATTATATCATTAGAGCCTATGCTCCTCTTAATCTCCTCACTCACCACCTCTTCTATGCTACCTAGCCATCTACCTTCATCAGTAAACATCCTTATCACGAGTCTACCATCTAGATCTCCTTTCTCCCATATCTTTCTCCTTAAGGCGATAAACCCTACTCCCTTTCCGTCCTCCTTGTACTTTCCTATAATATCCATGTCTAATGTAAAATACCTACTTTTAGACCTGTATTGCTCCTTCTGTCTTATACCTATTTCTTCTCCATGAAGGTCAGTAACCCAAAAATCTACGGTGAGTCTTTTGAAGGGATCCACCATATTAAGATATGAACCTCGGTAGCTATAATAAAGTTTTAGATTTTAGCTATCTCACTGAAATTCTGAGCTATAAGAACATACTCACCTATAGGACATAGTTCATTACAATACCCACAACCTGTGCATAGATCATTAGATATTTTTACCTGACCTTTTACACTTTTCAGCGCACCTGAGGGACAGTGAAGGACACATAGTTCACAGCCTATGCAGAAGAGTGCTCTTATAACTGCTTTAACAACTTTTAAATAATTTAACTCTTTTTCTTTTAGTTTCAATTTTATTAAATTATCACTAATGTCATACTCTAATTCTCCTTTTAAATTAGTTGTTTTAATAAAATTAAACAATCTATCCTTAATTACTAGTAAATTTTTATTATTAATCTTAAATAGTAATATTGAACCAAGTTTATTTATGTCTAAATCTACCCCTCTTCTATCTACGTAATCTACTTTGATCTCTCTTTTTACATCTCCAGGAACTTTAATCCATCTCCATAACCCGTACTTTATCCACTCCTTTGGAAGCTTCTTACTAATAGCATACTTCTTTAGATACTCATCCCATCTTTCCCAAAGAGAGGGATATAGTCTTTTTACGTCCTTAAATTCTCCCATCTCAGATGCTGGACATAGCCAGCATCCTAGTCTGTCAAATCCTAGATAGTACAACTTATTTGGTATAAGTTTTCTAAAAAGAATGTACATCCATACATCAAGGGAGGTCCATGTCAGTATAGGTGCAGCAGCTAAGATCTCAGGCATCCATCTATTTCTCCAAATTCTAGGTGAGACAGCTCTCTTAGCAGATTCAAATTTCCTTTGACCTACGAAACTTAAAGCACCTTTAGGGAATAAAGTTTTTACCTTCTTAGATATGGGAGCTAGCTTAGCTAGCTTACAACACCACCTGTAGTCTCTGGCTGGAGGGCCCAGTACATTCACCCCCCTCCAGAAGCTGTCTTCAGCATCTGCCACTATTAGTTCCAGGTTGTTTTTCCGTGCAAACTCCTTAACATAGCTCACCGTATCTGGCAGCTCTATACCTGTATCATTAAATAATATTGGTACTTTCCCTAAAGCCTTAGCTACTATATGGTATGTCACTAAGCTGTCTTTTCCTCCTGAAAACGATACAAACACAGGTAACTTATAACGATAATGAACCTCCTTTACAAAATTAATAGCCTCTTCTTCTATTCTAAGTAATCTTCTCTCGTTAGCTCTAATGACGTCTTTCCACGAAGGATTACTTCTATTCCATGAGAAACGTCTCCATAACCATACCTTAGTTATTCTTAATCTTTTACCTCTTATAACCTTAGCTATACCATACATTTTCTTATTTAAAGTACCCACAGCCACGTATTCCTTATCCTCAGGTAACGCAATCTCTACTATTTTATTTCTATGAACCTCGTATCCTCTAGTTATCTTAGGTAAATTTAGAATAGCATAGTACCCTGTTTTTTCCTCAACCATTTTAAAAGAAAGAGGATAAGAAGGCTTAATTCTCCACTCCTCACTCCAGAGATCATAATATCTATGACATATCACTTGTCCATCGATGATTACCTCATCAGCCATATCAGGGTATTGTATCTTGTTAAGCAAAACGACTTTCCTTTTAGGAACTATTTTTTCCCAGCCTTTACCTAGATACTTCTCTAATAAAGAGTACACACGTTTCAGCTCAAAGCCCAGAGCCGGTCTTACATCTCCTGGAGGAGTCAATTTGACAGGTATAGTGGGGGAATTACAAATATTACATCTTCTACCTAATATTGGGACATTACACTTAGGACACCAAAAGAGCTTAACCGATATCTCCTTAAGCACACTAAATGCTTTATCCAAAAATAGCACCTTTAAATAAAGTCAGTCTAAGGGCCTTCCATCACTCACGATCCGTTAAGCCATGCTTCATCATCCACTTTTATAAAAATGGATGAAGTAATTAAGCCTTTTTCATAACATAATGGAAACGCCCTACTTCGTAAAACCCTCTCCCCTAGTTATGCAAGGGTATATTGACCTCAGGGAAATTCCATCCCTTTCTAGGCGAAAAGGTACCCTTCTTTAAGATCCTTAGATTAACTACATCGCCTATAAACAGAGTTGTGTCCTCATTTTTAACATATGAAGACACTTTACATCCTAGAAATGCTAAGGCTTCTTTCATAGCCGGTGTTTCTGTTTTCTCGCATTTATAGATGCCTATGTTATATTCAACCACTTTATTAGTTTCTCTACCACTCACTGAACCTAGAAAATATATTAAATCCAACAATCTTAATTAGGTAATATATTAACTGTGAACGTCCTATACTTGCTTATCAGCTCATGGGTATAGGATTCAACACCTATGGACACACCTACCCTAGGAGGTTCCTCAGCAACGGGCATAATCCATGAGGCGCTCATAAAATTTACCACTTCGTTTACTTTGCCTGAACCTATTACGTATGCTGGTCTAGGATGAAGTAATAGGTAAAACATCCCTAAGTTGGTTAGAGACATTAACAACACTACTCTAAGCAAGTAAACTGAAATTTAGGTAAAATAGTTTAGCTTTATGATGAAACAGTATGATATAGGAGACAAAATACTTACTAGACTTAAAAGAGTGGGGAGAATAGAGGTAAATGAGTTTATAGCCCTCTTTGTCAATAAGAGGTTTAAAGATCCGTTTATAGTTCTAATAGCTACTATAATATCCCAAAATACTAATGAAAAGAACACCTTTAAGGCCTTTGAATCCCTCCGAAGAAAAATAGGAGAATTAAAGCCCGAGAGATTGGCTGACATGTCTCTAGATGAGATAGTTGATGCTATAAGGGTCTCAGGCATGTACAGAGTTAAATCAAGAGCAATAAAGGAGGTTTCGAAACTTATATTAAAGGAGTTTAAGGGAAATACTGAGGCCTTGCGTAATCTATCTATAGATGAAGCTTATTCTATTCTTCTACAAGTACCAGGAGTAGGTAAGAAAACCGTAGATGTTATGTTAGCTTATATGGGTAAGCCTGTACTACCCGTAGATACACATATAAGAAGAATAGCTAAACGACTAGGTGTAACTACCAGTAACAACTATGAGGATATAAAAGAGAGCTTAGAAAACATTTTTAGACCTGAGTTAAGGTTAAAAGCGCATCTTTACCTGATAAAGCTAGGTAGAAGCATATGTAAGGCGTCAAAGCCTTTATGCTTAAAATGTCCACTTAATGATATATGTAAGGAGGGACAGAAAAATCTTCCTAAAGGAAGTTAGTTATCTTAACTTGCTTCCTTAAGTTAGATAATATCAGCGAGTTTTTAACCCATTCATTCCTAGGTATTTTAAGCTTTGAAAATACATATTCTAACGCTTCCTCAAGAGATCCAAACTTTGTAGGTTCGCTGGATAGGGCCTTTCTCGTCATTTCCCTTACTAACCACACTCCTAAAGGCATAATATAATCCCCATAGATTTCTCTTAACACGAGCACCGCTGCCTGTCTTCCTTCTTGTTTTAGCTTTTCTGTAACAGCTAGTCTAGCTGCATAGTAACAACCTCCCATGCTAGCATAGTTTGTTCTGCCGTGATATCCTTCCCAATCACCTATCATAGCTACGTTACGGGAGTCGGGGTTCCATAAAGTCCCGGGGAACCAAGCCTCTATTGATTCATACTCCCATGAATGGGGAAGCATAAGTATTATGAACTTATTACCCAACTTACTGTATTCATATACTCTATACTCGTTTATTAAAGGACTTTTCTTGACATACGTGTTTATTATATACCTAGAGAGAGTGTCGTCAACGGCTGTTATACTCCACCGTGTAGGCACTAGTTTTCTATTTTTTATAATCCCCATACCTCCTATGCTCATCAACCTTACTATTGAATATACCGATGTCTTCATAGCGTAAAGTGCCCTTATAGCATCAGATGCTTTTAAGTCATAATCGTAAAACACCTTCTCCAATCTTCTATCTCCTCTAGCACCTGTTACATAAATTGATTTTACAGGCGCTAAAGGCCCCATAGGTTGAACCTCTGAATCGATTAAGACCTCTGCTTTCGGAGCTCTCTCTAATACAGCATCGACATAAGCAGGCCTTGAAGATAAAGTAACTTCTAGTGTCTCATCATATAACTTACCTTTTGACCAAGGTTTCCTTACATGAACTTTGAAACTCTCCCTGATCAGGCTTGTTCTTATTTCTGCTATATCACTTATGCTTAAATCTAGCCATAAACTAGGATTGGCCATAAGACTTGTGTCTCCTTTATTAGGGGGCACTAATGGTCCTACGTAGACATTAGGGTAGGTTTTCCATCCAACGAACACCTCAGGTGGTGAGGCTCCGTAAACACTTCCTTCATTAAGTATAGGAAGTACCTTCTTAAAATATGCTAATCTAATCATCACAGGACAAGAAGATTTACCACAAAGTAGTTTAGCTCCTCTGCATGCTAAGCAAATAGAGCTACCTACTTTAAGCCTAATCTCCTTCGTAGCTTTAAATACCTTCTCAACAGGTATCTTTGTCTTAATCCTCTTTACCATTAAGCTCCACTATATGTTATCTCTTAATACTGTAAATGAAATAAAGCCGCTTCCTAAATATATGAATAAAACTAATCTAGGAAATATCAAGAATTGAAGGAATAAATAGCTGTAGAAATGGAATATTACGAGTAGATATGCATGAGTGGAGTATAGGTAAGGCTATAGTAGACGCTGTCACTAACTTTGCTAAAGGAAAGAATGCTAGAAGAGTGTTAAGGGTAGATATCTTGGTGAGTGAGATAGCCCAGTTAGACTTAGATGTATTAAGAGAAGCTTACAAGATTTTAACTCAAGGAACGTTAGCTGAAGGCTCAAAACTAAATATAGAGATTGAAAAGGCTGAATTCACATGTAATAACTGCGGTTATAAGTGGACATTAAAGGATATAGGAGATATATTCTCCGACTTGGCTAAAAAGTATGGTATAGTTGACGAGGAAGGAACAATCGATCTCCCTACACATTATATGCCGATGGCTATTCACGCACTGATAGCATGTCCTCAATGTAAAAGCATGAATTTCTCCTTGAATATCACTAGAAGTGTCGAGATAAAGGCGATAGAAATAGAGAGGTAAAAGCATGTGCCGGGTAGACCCTCTTATTGAACTATCATATGAACAGCTATCTAAAGCTAAAAGAATAATATTAATAGGAGGGGGCAAGGGTGGTGTAGGTAAAAGCGTGATATCAGCAGGCATAGCTTTTTCTCTCTCAAAAAATTATAAGGTTGGAGTTCTAGACCTTGATCTTCAAGGTCCTGCTATTCCTGTATTATTCACGCATAAGCTTAAAGAGAGGTTAAGAGGTGATAAGGAGGGGCTTAAACCTATTATTTTAGGTAATCTAAGCGTAATGTCCCTTGGATTCATTGTAGAGGAAAGACCCTTACCCTTGAGCGGTAGGGATAGAGCTGATGCCGTGCTTGAGTTCTTAGCCCATATACACTGGAATCCTTTAGATTATCTTATAGTAGATTTGCCCCCAGGAATGGGAGATGAAGTATTAGTACCTCTTAGAATTATAAAGAAGTTAAAACATGGATTTATAGTAGTTACAAGGTCTTCAAGGTTAGCTTTACCGGTCACAAAAAGGTTTATAGAATTTCTTAGAAAAGAACAAGTCAAAATTTTAGGAGTGATAGAGAATATGTATGAGCCTTATCTGGCAAGCAAATATGAGGAAAGGGTAAGAGAGTTACTAAACAGATACGAGGTGGAACTATTAGGAAAAGTACCATATGATCCTTATCTAGAGAGCTTACTTCTTAATGAGAGAAACATATTGGAATCGGAAAAATTAGCTCGGGCATTCAGGGAAATATCTCCTAAAGTAGTAAAATTACTTAATTAAAACAGGCATATCTGTTTCTCCTAGACATATAGAGTTAAGCACTGGATTATAAAACATATTTATGGACCTTACTACAACCCCTCTTCTTAAAGCTTCTTCTATTAAAAGGGATATCTAAGCATCTCCTTTTCTATAAGGTTTAAAGAACCTTACTTTAGGTATTGCAGCTATGAAATACCTATGATGCCATTTCCTCCATTTTCTACAACTTTAATAATTTCCCTTATATGCTTTCTACCCCTTAGTGGGGAACAATCAGGGTACATTCTTCATCGGCAAATTCATATACATAAACCAATTCTCTTCTAAGATTTTCTTTAGGGTCTCTTTTTCCTCGGTACTTAATTCACCACTTTTAAGTATCAGAGAATATGTTTCTTCAGCACTTTTTCTTTTGCTTAAGAAAATCTATCAATCGTAGTAAAAAGGAGAAAAATAAGAGAAAA
>CAZKLN010000020.1:0-23069 GCA_964553765.1 uncultured Thermofilaceae archaeon | reverse complement strand
TACAACAGCTAAACAAGATTTAACAAGAAAAACACCAAAAAGCAGAAGAGCGAAATATTATTAGCCTCAGCTATGCCATTGACATATAATAAGGAAAGATAAACTATCGTTTTTGTGTTTTTGATTTTTGTGAATCTTTGTCTTCCCTCGTTAATGTCTTTGTCATATTGCTTCACTGTGTTTATGTCGGTGTCAGGTACCCCGTATGCTACCGTCATGTACCCGTTATCCCATCGTCATGTATTAGTCTTAGGAGAGCAGAGTCAAAAAATACGGAGGAACAAAACAAGAAGGTGGAAAATCTGAGTGTGAAAAGTTCTACTCCCTTATAATATGATTGTATTTAATGACTGAGTCTCACTAGGATATGTAAAGCAAGTAAAGCTAGCAAGTTTAAGTTAATTATATGTAGAGAACATGTCTCAGACATGGAGGAAAAAAAGAGGAGGATTTAAACTTAGCTACCCATACCCTGGTCGGTAGTACATGTAGTCTGCTGTCGGTTCGTTGTTTATGCACGTGACTCTTACGTAGTTAATGGTCTTGTCTTTTATAGCTTGGGTAAGGGCCACAGCTTCTCCCAGGGTTCTTACGTCGTTAAACTCTAAGTAGTTTACCTCTCTACCACACATAGTATACTTATCCTTAAGGACTACTCTGAAGCGATATTTAGAACCCGCTTTAATAAACCACACGCTATACACGTTTTTTCCAAGAGTAATGAACTTAACCCCACCTTGATAAGATGAGGCACTGACTAACGTATGGAGAAAAGCTGTTACAAAAACGGATACCATCAACGCTCCTATGAATAATGTGACTTTTTTGCTTATACGCATAAAACCTAAACACACATCTTGAATAAAAACTTTATGATGGGAGATTAATGTTTAGACACTAAAGGGTGTTTAGCTTGGTTAGGTTCAGTATCGATGCTGCTAAAGAGGAGGGGTATCCACTAGTGATTCCTATTAAAGAGGGCAAGTTCAAGAAGGATTTCTTTGAGGATGTGAGGTTTAGGATTGCTGTGGAGGGGGGTAAGGAGGTTATATATGGGTCCTACAAGTCAGAGAAAGACTCTCTTAAGTGGGGAGCTAGGCTTGCTAAGTTCTTGAAGTATAATGAGATAGAGGAGGTTTGGGTTAGAGCTGGAGAGCTTAGGGCTGACCGGATAGTTGAAGGGGTTCTCCTTGCTAGTTATGAGTTTAATAAGTATAAAGTAGGTAAAGAGGAGAAGGAGTATCGAGTACATGTAACAGGGGAAGATGAGCTTGTTAATAAAGCTAAGATTGTTACTGAGGCAGTGTTCTTAGCAAGAGATCTAACGAATGAGCCGGCAAACAAACTTACTCCTCAGTCTTTCGCCAATAAAATACAGGAAATTTTTAAGGATCTCACACACGTATCAATTGATGTTCTTGACGAGAGAGAGCTTGAGAGTAAAGGTCTTAACGGCGTATTAGCTGTCGGTAAGGGATCTGTCAATCCTCCAAGGCTGGTTATAATTAAGTACAAGGGAGATAAGGGAGGATTAATAGCCATAGTCGGTAAAGGTGTATGCTTTGATGCAGGAGGAATTCATCTGAAGCCTACTGGTTACATAGAGGATATGAAGATGGACATGGCTGGTGCCGCAGCCGCTTTAGGAGCCGTTCTTCTAGCTGCTAAGCTGGGACTTAGGGTAAACTTAGCCGCTGTCATACCTCTCGTAGAGAACATACCGGGTCCTAAAGCAGCCAGGCCCGGAGATATAATAAAAATGTTTAACGGAAAGACCGTAGAGATAGTTAACACAGATGCTGAAGGAAGGCTGATACTTGCCGATTCGATAAGTTTCGCTGAGAAGGAGTTAAACGCTTCTACTATAATAGATCTGGCTACCTTAACAGGCGCCCAGATAGTGGCTCTCGGACACAGAATAGCCGCTATCATGGGAAATGACAAGGAATTAGTTGAAAAGCTCAAGAAAGCTGGTGAGGACGTTCAAGAGTATCTATGGGAGCTTCCCTTACCAGACTTCTATGAGGAGTTAGTTAAGGGAGATGTCTCGGATCTAAAAAACTTGCCTGGTCCAAACTCTAGGGAGGCGGGTAGCATAGTTGGTGGGCTTTTCCTGAAAAATTTCGTTGAGAAAGCTAAGTGGGCTCACATAGACCTAGCAGGTCCCGCCATAAACCCTAAGGAGTGGGAGTGGATGCCTAAAGGTGGTACAGGTTTCGGTGTAAGACTGCTCGTAAATTACCTGGAAAATATCTCTGAAAGCTAGAAGGTAATGAGGAAAATAGTCATAGTAGGTGGAGAGCTTTCCTCCTCAGTTTTCTCCCGATGGTACAGGATTTTTAACCAGAGAAACAAGATAACTATAATCACTGATACTCAATATCCGGCATTTTATAGAAGCGTACTTCCCTTAATAGTATCAGGCGACATAGGAGTTAAGGAAGCGCTTGCTTTCACACCTCAATACCTCTCACTATTCTCCGATATCATTCTTATTAAGGATGTTAGAGAGGTTAAGGTAGATGAAAAAATGGTAACCCTAGGTACCGGTGACGAGATAGAGTATGATAAACTTATTATTGCGTCAGGGACTAGCCCTCTTATTGAGGGATATCCTCTCAGAAACATCGAAGAGGCTGTAAAGTTAAGAGATATAATTAAGGATAAGGATAAAGTGGTTAAAATATACGGTGGACTTCAAGGATTATGGGCTGGAGAAGTACTATCGTCAAAGGGATTTAACGTAGAGGTCTTCACTGATCCTAGCACAGGATTTTACAGAGAGTACTTTGATGACGACATATGGAACTTTGCTCTTAAAATAGCTGAGCATAAGTTCAAGCTTACAGATAAGAGGCTTACAAAGTGTGATAACTCTCTCAAGATAATTTACGGTTATGAGAAGGCTAGGCTACCTACGCTTAATATAGAGCTTCCTCTTAGGGAGGGAATATTGACTGATAACCTCATGAGAGTGAACGAGAACGTGTACGCATTGGGTTCTGTGTCGCAACCGAAGGATGAAATATTTGGACACAGGTTTGTGCCTATCTCCGATTATGTAACAGCCGTCCAGGGAGTCATCGCAGCCCTATCCATGTTCGAAAGAAACGTAAGAGGTGTTCTACAGTCCTTTTCACTTAAAATAGGAAAAATATATCTCTTTTCTGCAGGATACACAAAGTCTAAAGCTGAAAGATATGGTATTAAGGTAGCAACCACTAGGCTAGCTGTTCCCCTAAAAGATGTGATAAGCGGGGATGGTAAAGTAAAAGTCTATGTAAAGGCTATAGGCGATAGGGAAAGAGGAAGACTCATAGGGGTACAGATCATAGGTCCATATGAGGCCCTTATTCTAGGTAGTTATGCTTACTCACTTATACTCTGGAGAAGTACCATAGATTCTTTTATGTCTCTCGTAAGTCCTTACATACCTGGAGAGATATTTAACATAAACCCTGTTCTAAAGTCTTTACATGCTCTATGGAGAAAAACTCTCGAATTTTAAGCATTTTCACTAAAAAAAGCCATTTTTCCTCCTTCATAGCTAGTATCCTCGTATCAGTTTCCTTGCATTTATCATACTTAAGTCCTCTGATGATAGCTACGGGGATGCCTTCAGCACCATTACCCTTTACGAGTTCCGCGGCTGCGGCTATTTCGTCTAGAAGAGCTATAAGCTTAGCTTTAAGTACATATCCCTCAAGGTCCTTTTTACCTCTATAATCTTTAAACGGGCATATACCTGCCGATCCTATAGCCATATCGACCTGTCCCTCTCTTAAAGGTCTTCCGTAAGTATCGGTTATCACCACTGAGACGTTCTTACCGGTAAGTTTCTCTACCTTCAATCTTATTTTTCTTGCAGAGAGATCGGGGTTCTCAGGTAGTAAGATAACTACGTCCGCGTCACCTCTTACGTTAGACCTATCTATCCCCGCATTAGCACACGTAAATCCCCACCTAGTCTTCACTATTAGGTGACCTTTCTCAGCTTTAATCACTTTTTTAGACTCTCTAAGTATCAACTCCACGAGTCTAGGATCCTTAGCTACCTTAGCTGCTACTCTCCTGGCTTCTTCATTGGGGGTAATCTCTTTAAGATCTATAATTCTACCCTCAGACTTAGAAACTATCTTCGATGAAACAACAATTATATCACCCTCCTCTATGCCTACTTTCTCCTTTAGAGCCGCTTCTACTATTTTCTCACCTATATCATCTCCTCTTCTTATCTTAGGTATTGTTTCTAGCCCATATATGGCTACTTTCACAGGCATATTTATAGAAACTTAAGAGTAAGATCTGGTTTTTTAATCCTTAATCCTATCTCTACTATGAGGTATGTTAGCTTTTCAACGATCTCTGAGTTTCTTAAAGAACCCCCATCTAGAGCTCTAAGATTAGGTATATCTTCAACAAGTTTCATTACTACTTTTTTAGCATTTTCTTCATTCCCACAGACCACAACATCTCCCTCAATATCTTCCTCTAACTCAATTAGCTTTGATGCAGGGATCGTGTGAAGAGCAGATACAATATAAGAATCAAGCTTATGAGCAATATATTCAGCTACAGATGTAGATAGGGTGCTGATTAACAGAGGTTTCCTATCTTCAAACTTTAACGGAACTATAGGGGATACCACTACCTTTCCTTTAACAGAATCCTTTATTAAGTCAATGATGTTATCTAGTCCTTTATAAGGTATCGTTAAAACTATCACTTCGGCTCTAGATGCCGCATCCTTATTTAACATAGGGTAAAGCTTTAGATCATAAAAGCCATAACGTGATAACATCTCCTTGACGTATTTAACAGCCAATTCAGCCTTTTCTTGGCGCCTCGATCCTATGTAAACTTCATGCTTTCTAATAAGCCATCGAGCAGCAAGTCCTTTGCCAAATTTACCAGTACCTCCCAATATGGCTATCTTCAAGTAAAGCCCTTAGAGATAAGTTAAAACCAAATCTCATAAAAGCTTAGTTAAGGTGGAAGGAAACTTTTTATTCTCTGCCTTGAATAAGCTATTTAGAAAGCCGGGTGGTGTAGCGGCCAAGCATGGTGGGCTCTGGACCCGCCGACCGGGGTTCGAATCCCCGCCCGGCTACCAAATCCTATGTTCTCCGTGAAATAACTATAGTATTATCACTTTCTGATTCAATACATTAAGATATAGTTTGGTAGCTTAAGTACCATAGCATGATAGATTTCTTGCGGAAAATTCTAGGAAAAGAGAAGACCTTAGCCCCTCTCACACTTTACTCGATTAACAGCATAGATAAGCTTAGGAACTTATTAGGTATGCCGGTTTATAGCGTTGAAGGAGAGGTTCTTGGGAGGATAAATAAGATAGTTGTAAGTAAAAGAGAGAGAAGAGCTAAACAGGTGTTTATTAAGGTAAAACATGGCATTGCTGAGGTAAAACCTGAGGACTTGCTTATAATAAAGGAAAGAGTTGTATATGTTGGTGATGAGGAACTACGTGACAAAAGGGACATGATAATTATAGGAAATAATAAGGAAGTGAATGGGAACCTAGGCCAAATAGATATAGACGAATTTATTAGATTCTTAAAGGGTTAGACTAGAGAAGAGAGATGAAGGTAGTTGTTACCGGTGGAGCAGGGTTCATAGGTAGCCATGTTGTTGAGAGATTACTAAGGGAAGAATACGAAGTGTCGGTGGTTGATAATCTTAGTAGCGGTAGCTTAGAAAATTTAAAAAACGTGAGAGGTGCTTCTCGTTTCAGTTTTTTTAAAGGTGATTTAAGGAACATAGGTGATGTTAAAGAGGCCTTTAAGAATACTACTACTGTTTTTCACTTAGCAGCTAATCCTGAGGTGAGACTTGGTGATCCCCTTGTTCATTATGAGAATAATATTCAAGCTACTTTTAATGTCTTAGAGCTTATGAGGAAACTGGATATAAAGGAGATAGTTTTCGCGTCCTCATCCACGGTGTATGGTGAAGCTAAGAGACTTCCCACACCTGAAAATTATGGGCCTCTTAAGCCTATATCTGTTTACGGAGCTTCCAAGCTTGCATGTGAAGCGTTAATATCTTCTTATACACATACATACGGTTTTAAAGGAATCATCTTAAGGTATGCTAACGTCGTAGGACCTAGACACGGTAGAGGAGTGGTTCATGATTTTGTGATCAAGCTTCTTAAAAACCCCAGGAAGCTTGAAATACTAGGGGATGGTACACAAAGAAAATCATATATATGGATAGAGGATGCCGTGAATGCCTCACTACTTGCATGGAAAAGATGTAACGAAGAGCTTTGCGTGTTTAACATAGGAAGCGAGGACTCGATAACTGTTAAAGAGATAGCTGACATAGTCGTAGAGGAGATGGGTCTTAAAAGTGTCGAGTATGCATTTACCGGTGGTGTAAAAGGAGGTAGAGGATGGATAGGCGATGTAAAGGTTATGCACCTTGATATAAGTAAGTTAATTTCCCTAGGGTTTAAGCCTAGGTATAGAAGCAGCGAGGCTGTTAGGCTAGCAGCACGCTACCATATTCAAATCTTCAAGCATTAAAGCTCAGTAATATCTTATGCTAAAGGACTTAAACTCGCCTTTATAAGGCTCCCATATAACCTCGACCCTCTCAACCCTAGCCATTCTAGGTCCCTTATGAGCCCATTTTATCACATCGTTAACCTTGTCTTCCGGTCCTTCCAGCACAGCTTCTACTCTGCCATCAGGCAAGTTTCTCACCCATCCTTTCACTCCTAAGGAGTCGGCTACTTCCTTCATAGTCGCTCTAAAAAAGACACCTTGAACCAAACCATATATGAGTAGTCTTGCCCTGACCATTTTCATGGTCTCACATCCAAGGACTTTAAATCAACGTTTTAATAGGTTATTCGTGTTATTACTTAAAAACTGTAAATCAGTAATAACGTTAGAGAAAGAAAGACCTGTGCTGAAGAACATGGACATACTTATTGAAGATGGAATCATAACGGAGATGGGAAGAAAAGATAAGAGCGGAGAAGTAATAGACTGTAGCAACCTGTTAATCATGCCCGCCTTAGTTAACTCCTTTGTTAAGTTAGAGAGTCCCGTAGAGGATCTACCTCCAGAGCTGGCCTTAAAGATGATAAAAATCTTTCTCATAGATTCTCTCGTCTCAGGAGTTACTACTCTATTGACTTCATTAACAAGGTTTAAAGAAAAGGTGAAAAGTGAGTCGGAAAAAATGGGGTTAAGGTTAATGCCTGTGACTTTGATTAATTTCAGTGATATTCTCAGTAACAGTTTAGATTTTCTAGATGAAAGTAGACTTAAAATTATAGACCTTGCCTTAACAAGAAGAGAGGTGTTTAAAGTAAAAAACACTACGGGTAACTTCCCTGTAGAGCTCTTATACAACAAGGGGCTATTAAACGAAAACACCGTCTTAGTATGTCCTGCATGGATAACCAGTAGAGAAATATCGTTGGTAATTGAGAGAGGAGCAAAGATAGTTATCTGTGCAAGTATCAGCGCTTACTCCGGGTTAGGAAGCTTTACGCCGGTTCGGGATATGATGTACGAAGGAGCGACTATAGGACTTGGAACCTATGATCCCCGAGTGAACATGAATATGTTTGAAGAAACTAGATTTTCCTTAATGTGTTATAGGCATAATTACTATGATATGTCACTAGGGGAGATTGATTTCCTTAGGCTGGCTTCTCACGGGGGATTTAAGATACTTGGTATTAACGCGGGTACGGTAAGGGAAGGAAGGAGCGCTGACCTTATAGGTGTTAGCTTAGAAAAGGCTCTTTTAGATTACAGATACATAGTTAATAACTTTAGGGAGACAATAAGCTTAGCGATAGCAAATGGTGAGATAATACTAAAGAGTATTGATGATATCATTTTAGAAAAAAAGAGATTAATGAAAGAGATAAATGAGAAGATATATTTAATAAATTCATCCTAAAAGTATTACTTAGAGCTATGAGGAAGATATTCTTAGTATTTCTTTTATTGTTAACGTTAACCACGATTATAGAAGCATCTTATAGGGAAAAAGGAAGCGTAATTGTTATCATAGTTGAGAGAGAAATAGACGTAGGCGCAGTTAGGTTAATTACTCACGGGATAGAAAGAGGTGAGGAGAAAGAGGCTAATCTCGTAATAATAAAGCTTAACACGTTCGGAGGTTATCTTAAATCGTTAGATGAGATTGTCAACGCGATTATTAACTCCAAGTTAAAGACCATAGCTTGGATTCCTCCTGGAGGCAAGGCTGTGTCAGCCGGTGCTTTCATAGCTTTAGCATGTGACTCAGTGTATATGGGTGAAGGAGGTGTTATAGGAGCGGCTGAGCCCAGACCTAAGGATACTAAGATACTTAAGTTCTCAGCTGCGTGGATTAGGAGCCTTGCAAGCTCTAAGTGGGGGACTAATGATCCAAGAGTTGAAATCGCTGAAAAGTTCGTGACAGAGAATAAGGCTTTATCAGCTGTGGAAGCATTTAACTTGGAACTTATTGATGGTTTAGTAAATGATTTAGACGAATTACTGCGTAGAGAAGGTTTGTCGAACGCTGAAATAACATACATAAAAGAGGGGGTTTTGGAGGAGATTTTATCTCTACTAGGAAATCCGTTTGTGATTTCTTTGCTTACATTAATAGGTATGATAATGTTACTAGCAGAGTTAGCTGCAGCCGGTTTCCAAGGTTTAGGCATAATAGGCATACTTCTCTTAATCATAGGGTTTTACGGAGCAGGGTTAATAGGATTGGACTTGTTAGCTCTCTCGCTAATAGTTGCAGGAGGAATATTCCTTGCAGTAGAGATGGTTAAAGCCGGGTTGCAAGGATTTGGGTTCATAGGCGTGGCCTTGGTTTTAGTAGCTCTTCTTATATACTTTAGAGCTCAACCCTACATAGAACTAACAATAAACATGGTCTATTTAATTCCTCCTCTAATCACATTTCTGGCACTAGCGCTTTACATAGCTTATCAAGCTGCTAGAGCTGTTGAAATAAAAGTTAAGCGTGTTGAGGAAGAGCTTATAGGAAAGATAGGTTTAGCCAGAACTCTAATAGAAGAAAACAGAAAGGGAGTAGTGTACGTTATGGGAGAGGAGTGGAGTGCTGTAAGTGCTAAAGGAAGAATAAATTCGGGAACAAGGATCAGAGTGGTGGGTATAAAGGGTTTAACACTGGTGGTTAAGCCGGAAAGCTAATAGGAGATTATGTATAAAATAATATTATGTTTGAGGAATTACTTCATCAATCACCTCAATTGATGCAGTTCTTACCTGGAATAGGGCTGGGGCTTGCACTCCTCTATACGTTTTTTATAGTTATACTCGTAGCCATAATTTCAGCCTCAATAAAGATAGTTCCGCAATTCGAGAGAGTGGTTGTACTTAGACTGGGTAAGGTTGTGGGCACCAAAGGACCTGGAATAATATTCCTAATACCTTACATAGACAAGGGTATTAGAGTAGACTTAAGGGAGAGATTCTTAGAAGTTACCCGCCAGACATGCATAACTAAGGATAACGCACCTGTAGACGTTGATTTCTTAATATACTTTAAGGTAGTTGACCCTGAGAGATCAGTTATAGCCGTTAAGAACTTTGAATCCTCAGCCGTAGGAATAGCTACTACCACGTTAAGAGCTGTTATAGGTGATATAGACTTAGATGAGGTGCTAGCTCGAAGGGAGTATATTAATAAGGTACTTAGGTCTAAGTTGGACGAAGTAACGGAAAGATGGGGTGTTAAAGTTACAGCCGTTGAGATTAGAGAGATACTACCTCCGAAGGAAGTTCAAGAGGCTATGATAAGGCAGATAAGCGCGGAGAGATCGAGAAGGGCTATGATACTTGAGGCAGAGGGAAAGAGGGAGTCAGTGATAAAGGTTGCCGAAGGCGAAAAGCAGGCAGCCATACTTAAGGCTGAGGGGGAAAGAGCGGCTGCCATGCTTAGAGCAGAGGGTGTAGCGAGGGCTTTAGCTACTTTAAATGAGACCGCGAGTAAACTCGATTCTAAAACTGTACTACTTCAGTATTTAGAGGCGTGGAAGGACATAGCATCATCTTCCTCTACCAAGATAGTATTTCCAGTAGAGATCTTAAACATGTTCAGACCTTTCATGGATATACTTAGAGGAGAAGAAAGTAAGTAACTTTTCCTTCTATAGCCTCAATAGCTTTACTCCCATTCTTCTTCCTCTTCCTCCTCTTCTTCCTCCCAGTCCTCTAACCACTCTTCTTCTTCCTCATCAAAAAGCTCTTCCTCCTCCTCTTCTTCCTCTATCCTTAGCGGCAAGGAGCCCACCCTGCGAGAATACCGCTTTAAAAAGTTATTTATATACTTATCTTGTGATTTTAAGGTTATTTTTTATTTATTACGTTGATAAGGTTATGTTTAAAAGAATACATATATACCCTTTAATTAATTAAGTTGAGGATTCATTCTTTAAAAGATATTATGAAGCATAAAGTATTGATAGCATTTGAGACGTTCGATGAGGATAAAAAGATAATTGAAAGCGAGCTAAGTGAGGTAGCTGAGATAATATATGTTAAAAACCGAAGAGATGTTAAGAGGGAAATTAAGGACTGTGAAGTCGTTATCTGTAGCTGGCTTTCTGAGAGCGAAATAGCTATGGCAAATAAGCTTAGGTTCGTCCAAACTGTGATGGCAGGTGTTGATAGATTCAATTTTAAGCTTCTTAAAGAAAAGGGGATAATGCTTTCAAGCGGTAAAGGCTGTAACGCTATACCAGTTGCAGAGCACGCTATGGCACTTATATTAGCTTTATCGAAGAGAATAGTTGAATATGATAAGGAGATAAAGGAAGGGAGATGGGTAGGTTATACCTTTGAAACTATGTTAGATGATCTATGGGGAAAAACGCTGGTTATACTCGGTTATGGGAACATAGGTAGGGAGCTTGCGAGAATAGCTAAACCATTTGGTATGAAAATAATAGGTATTAAGAGAAGTGAGCCTTCAGTTCCTTATGATGAATATGCTGATTTATTGGTTAGCTTTGAAAACATTGAAAAGGTGTTACCTGAGGCAGATTTCCTTGTAATATTAACTCCCCTTACTCAAGAAACCAAGGGCATGATAGATGAGAGCAAGTTAAAGCTGTTAAAAAGAAGTGCATTTCTAATAAACTTAGGAAGAGGGAGTGTGATAGATGAACGTTCTCTATATAAGGCTTTAAAAGAGAGATGGATAAGAGGAGCTGGATTAGATGTCTGGTGGGCTTATCCTCCTGATCCTTATACGCCCTCTAAGTTAGGAATTCATCTTCTTGAGAATGTAGTAGCTACCCCTCACAAAGGAGGTTGGACGCAGGAAGCTAGAAGAAGATGTATTAAATTCGCAGTAAAAAATGTAAGAAGATTTCTTATGGGCGAGACTCCTCTTAACATCGTGGATTATAATAGGGGTTACTGAGATGATAACGGCTGATGATCGAGAGAGGGATTCTAAGGTTATAGAGCAACTTAGGCTTCTGGGTGTGAAGGTTATAATAGATAGACTAGACATAGGGGATTATATAATAAACAGAGATATAGGTATTGAACGTAAGACGGTAAATGATCTTATAAATTCGGTAATAGATAAGCGCGTTTTTGAGCAAGCTAAGTATCTTTCTTCAAGCTTTGAGAGGTCTTATATAATCATTGAAGGAGATCTAGACTATGTGCTTAGGTATAGAAAAGTTGATTTAAGGCAAATATATGGTGCATTAGCTTCTTTAGTTGATATAGGTACTTCCTTAATGTTTACTAGGAACCCCCATCAGACAGCTATCTTCCTTTATATACTTAACCGGAGAACAGAGAAGAAAGCTAGGAGATATCTTCCTCCTTCTAAGATAAAGGTCTTAAGAGCAAGTAAGAGTCTGCCAGTTACACAGCTTAACCTAATAGCTTCGTTACCGGGTATAAGTGTTGAATTAGCTGAGAAAATACTTAAACACTTTAAAACCCCTAGAAGGTTTTTTAAAGCAACATCTTCTGAAATGAAGTGTATAGAGGGACTCGGAGACAAGAGGGTGAGAAGGATAATAGAAGTGTTAGATACGATGTTTCAACCAACCATAGATGAGCAACTTAATGAGGGGGATTTATAATCCGGTCATAAAACCTTATAAGCAGATTATAGGGAATAAAGTGAGGAGGGATAAATTTGGTAACAAAAGAGGATGTCATTAAAGCTTTAAAAAAGGTCTATGACCCTGAGATACCTGTTAATATAGTTGACTTAGGACTCATTTATGGTATAGAGATTAAAGATAATAGTGTAAACATAAAGATGACAATGACAGCGCCTGGATGTCCCTTAGGATTCTTACTAGTTGACATGGTAAAGGAGGCTGTGAAAGAGGAGATCCCTAGCGTTAAGGAGGTTAACGTTAAACTTGTGTGGGATCCTCCTTGGACACCGGAGAGAATGTCTGAGGAAGCTAAGAGGTTACTAGGATTTAAATGACAGGGGAATACGTGTATCTTCCCAGTGATGACACGTTTCTGTTGCTTAAGTTTCTAAGCAACATAGGGGCAGCTGATTTTTCATGCGAGATAGGATCTGGCTCAGGTATAGTAACGGAGACTCTAGCAAATATTTCTCAGAGAGTCTTAGCTGTTGATATCAGTCCTAAGGCGTGTAAAGTATCATGGGAAAAAGTGAGAAAAAGGCCTAACGTTGACGTAATTTGCTGTGACTCTCTTTCAGCTATAAGGGAGGATAAGCTCTTTAGTCTTATAGTGACGAATCCTCCCTATCTTCCCTTCAAGGACGAATCTCGTCTGTGGTCAGGAGGTGAAGGAGGCATAGAGGTTGCACAGAAATTTACGTTTGACGCCTTAAGGAGGTTGAAGGAGGGGGGAAGAATGGCTATAGTATTATCTTCTCTCTCCAACGTTAAAGGCTATATGAATAGCTTGAGTGAGAGAGGCGTGAAGGTGAACACAGTTATTAAGGAGGGAGTTGGACTTTTTGAAGAATTATATATAATAGAGATAAGAATGGAGAAGAAATATGTCTGAGGTGACGGAAATAAAGCCAAGGTTCTATTTTGTGGCTACGGGAAAGGGTATAAGTAAGGTATCACCACTTAATGCACTGGATAATGCTCTCAGGGATGCTGGCATAGCTCACTTAAACATAGTTAAGGTTACCTCAATACTGCCGGCTGAAATAGAGGAGAGAAACGACATATCTTTAGAGCCGGGAAGCATAGCTTTCGCAGTGTTGGCTCAGGAGTTAGGAAAAGGAGGAGAGATTATAAGCGCTGGAATAGCATGGGCCCACGGTAAGCCTTATGGGTATATAATGGAAGCTCATGGGAAGAGGGGAGCTGAAGAGATTAGGGCTAATTTAGAGAGAATGATAAAGGAGGTGGCCAGCTTCTCAGGTCTTAAGCTTAATGAACCAAGGTTTAGGATTGAGCAGCTTAAGGTTCCAAAGGATTTTTATGGAGCTGTAATAGCAGCTCTCGTGTTTAAAACTTAGGTGATAAAGTGATGAAGAGGCACACTCTTAGAGTGAGATTTAGCTTTGGTTTAACCTCAGGCGTGATAACGACTCTTAGACTTATGATGGGGCTCTATTCAGGTACACACTCTAGGCTTGCAGTTATAGCCGGTATTTTAACAATAGCTTTAGCTGATTCACTCTCTGACGCTACCGGCATATATCTCTCCGAGGAATCGGAGAACGTGCATTCGAAAAGAGAAATATGGGAATCCACGTTATTTACCTTCGTGTTTAAGGCTCTTTTTACTTCCACCTTTATATTCCCTATATTATTCTTAGAAATATCTGTTGCTTTAGTGGTCAGTGTTGTGTGGGGGCTTTTCCTGGTATCGTTATTTAGCTATAAGCTAGCTAAAGAGAGAGGAGAGAACCCATTATACGTGATAGGAGAACATGTGATAGTTACACTAGTAGTAGTTATAATTACTCATTATATAGGAACAATAATAAATTTATACCTAGGATAAGGTTTAATTCTCTATCTTTCTTTAGTAAGCCTGGCTATAAAAAACCCTATTGTACCGTGAAGATGCGGGAAAAGTCTTCTTACATGCTCTGCACATTTAAACCCTCTATAACCTTTCTTACCCATTCTTATACCTCTAGGGTCCAGCATTATACCTTTTAGCTCTTTTTCGAAGTGTTTTTCCCCTTCTACTTCAGAGTAGGAACATGTTGAAAAAACTAAGGTACCTCCTTTCTTAAGTAAGTTTATTCCATTGAGTAACATAGAGTGCTGTATTTCATAGTACTTCTCGAGATCGGGCTTCCTCCACAACGCTAGTCTTAATGCAGGGTCCTGTCTGATGGCCCCACTGTTTGTGCAGGGTGCATCTATAATTACCTTGTCATATTTTCCTCTGAGAAATTCTCTAGTAGCATCTCCTATAACTATGTTGACGTTCTTTACCATTAATCTATTAAGAAGAACTCTCATACTTCTAACTCTTTTACTAGATATGTCAATAGCTATTACTGTCCCTCTATTACCTCTTAGCTGTTGTAACAGCGAGGTCTTTACGCCTGGAGCAGCGGCCATATCCAGAATTTCCTCATCGTCCTGGGGATCAAGAGCCCCAACGACTACCACGCTACCCTTATCTTGAAATATTATATCTCCTTTTTTAAAAGCTTTAAATTCATCTATTTGTATGGTAATGTCTCCTAAATCAAGTAGAAAGGAGTAGTCCTTATCTATTCTAGGTTTAATACCCTTTTTTGAGAGATTCTTTAATACTTTTTCAACCTCTGTTTTAAGGGTATTAACTCTAATCCATACTTTATGTTTCATTTCAGATTTAAGGATGTTAATGGTCTCTTCTTGTCCTAGAAACTTAAGGAGAGACTTAACTATCCACCTAGGTGTAGAGTATTTAGTTGAAAGTTTATCTGCTAAGGTAAGTGAGTTCACGACATTGCTTAGGTTAATGAGCTCTCCTTCGCTGAGCATGTTTAATAGCTTATCTCCTAACAGTCCTCCTCTCACACTCCTCATATCGCCTAGATCCGCTATACCCTCCTTTAAAAGTGCGTAAGCCACCCTAAATGCACATTTCCTTCTTAGAGGAATGTCCTCTTTTCCCCGAAGTTTTAGTAGAAGATCTGCTTCTGCAAATCTCCTTAACGCTAATGTAGTAAGCATATAGGCATCGGATACCCCGGAATGAGGCCTAAGCCTGTTTAAAGCCTCCTTAAACGCGGTATCTAACGAGAGCTTTCTTCTCTCTATTATCTCAAGTACAAGGGATGCAAGCCTGAATGAGGTAGGGGAAAGACGCATGTGAAGTTATCTATAAGAGATACTTAGGGCTTACCTTCTTCTTAAAGCTTTTTTTACATTTATTACAGAAGAGGTTAAATCCCCTCTTTTTAAGAGGGGTCATACAATAAGGACAGTTAGAAAATATCACTCCAAACTCCCTGCCTTTTATCGAGAGCTCAAGCGGTAACGTCCTGGATTCCATTACCCATGCCCTCACTACATCTCCGTAGCCTATGACCTCGTAGAGGGATTTGACGTAGGAGCTACTAACGTTATTTACGTGAAGAATTCCGCTCAATGGTTTTAGTAAAGGTTTGTTCCTGTTCTCGACGTATATGACGTCTAGAAATGCTATAGGGTCTCGTATAGTAACAACCCTTCCATAAACCACCTCATTAACCTCAGGTAAATAAAGTCGCTTTAATGGTTCCACTTTTATAATACGTTTATTTATATCAGCTATGATTTTACCTAAGATCTTTGATATTATATCTCCGTTCATCAGATACGTGTTATCACCGGCGAAAAACTCCTCTATGACAGCTATGGTTTCCCCTGGAATCGTTAGCTTCTCAGACTTACCTTCCCTACCCTTTTCTCCCAACACGTAACACCTTACTAACTCTTATAACTGCCACTCTAACCTCATGTCTTAACTTATAATGGAACTCATATATCTTAGGCAGTAATATCGTTTCCTCAAATAGAACATTGACAGTACCTCCCTTTGATTTTACCCATTTTATGATGTAGTTTTTTGTCTCAGATTTATGAATACTATAAATGACTTTAGCAAGATTCATGGAAGCAGAAAGTACCTCTAAGTCGGCACCTTTTCTCTTAACACCAAACGGTGGATTTTGAACTGCCACGTCAAATCTTCTTGAGAGGTTAAATCTTCTCACATCAGAGCATACAACATCTACCACATTTTCCAAACCCAGTCTTTTAGCCTGTTCCCATGATATTTCAATAGCTTTCTTATCTATGTCGACCATTAGAACCTGGTTAGCGCCTAAAATGGCAGCAGCTAATCCTAGCCTTCCCGTTCCAGAACACACGTCAATTATTCTTCTCCCATAAATATCGTTAAACGTGAAAGCTGCTATCCAAATCAGTCTTGAGACAAGGTGAGGAGGTGAGACATACTGTTCTAACTCTACCTTAGGATGTGAAAAACTCGGTATTGACTCTATTATTCTCTCTAAATCTCTTTTCCGTAACCCTCTCTCCACTAAATGTTAACCCTATATCTTAGTATAGCGGCTACCCCTCCAAAGGTTCTTAGCAGCTCTTTACCCTCGCTAGTTGAGGTAGATATAAGGTATATCTTAGCTCCTATCTTCTCGGCTCTATTGGCAAGCTCATCAGTTAAGCTCTTAGCTTCTAATACTTCAGCATCTCCTTTACATCTAGGACATCTTACATCATCTAGACCTCTGACAATTAAACGACCTTCATACCCGCAGGAGAGGCATCTGATTTTTACGAAGTACCTATCTAACTTTTCAGAGAGAAGAAGCTTATCTACAACACCTAACTCAAGGCCTTTAAGCACTTCCTCTATACCGTAAAGGGCTAGCCCTGTGTCACGTGAGATGTTATAGAGAAACTCGTTCATAAGCTCCTTCTCTCTAATATATTGGACGTCTCTAAACACCTCCTTTGCTCTCTCTGCGAGCTCATAGATGCCTGCCTCACCGCTGTAACCTATGTCAACGACCTTTAACACCTTTCGTTTAAGCGTGTAATGTAGGTAGTCGCCCTCTACGAACTCGTACTTAGAGGGGCCTGGCCCACCTACAACTATACCTCTAAGGTCTGAGATGTTCAGAAATATCTTATTAGCGTGCTCCCCAATTCTCTTGTAAAACTCGTGAGCAAGTTGCTCTATTATTCTCTCGAATCTTCTAGCTGACTGGCCACCGGCTCTGTGCTTACCAGGTATACCTGAGGTTATCTCCTCCACCACTTCTAAGTTTCTTCCTCTTAAAATAGCGAAGGCGGCCTCGCTTCGATCCATTACTATAAGACCGTATGTGTCCTTAACTCTCACCATGTCCTCCAATATCTCGGTGTAAAACCTGGAGTCACATCTATAAAGCCATGTTCTAAGCTTTTGAGGGGGCTCTATTAGATGTACGACCATTTTCTCATCCCCTGGAGCATCCCCCGCTACATACCCGGCGAAGATGACAAGACCGTTGGGTGGTGTTTGCTTAAACAGCTTTAATCTCTGCATTATAACAGTTAAGGCATCGAGCACATGGTGTCGTGTCGTCCTGTCCTTTATGTTGGTGGCCGTGGAGTATTCTTGTCTGAGGACATTAGTAACGTCACCTATAGGCCTGCCGGCTGGTATATAGAGTGAGATAAGCTCAGTCCCTCTTCCCTTCATCGATTTAAGAGATTCGATCATCTTTTCAAGCTTATAACGCTTTAGATCACTACTCATACCAATTAAACACCTAAGGGTGTTTCACCATTATCCCTGCTTGTTTAAGGATTTCAGTTCTCATACGTAAAGTCTATTTATAAACTTAAATTCTGAAAAATAGTTACCTCATAAGGGGGATTAAATGAGTGGAAAAAGCTTCTTTGCCCATCCAACAGCTGTCATCGAGGAGGGAGCTATTATAGGTGATGGGACTAGGATATGGCATTTTGCGCATGTGAGAAGTGGAGCTAAGATAGGTAAAGACTGTAACATAGGTAAGGATGTTTACATAGATACTGATGCTGTAGTAGGGGATAGAGTGAAGATACAGAACGGTGTTTCTATATACAGGGGTGTAAGGATAGAGGATGAGGCTTTCATAGGTCCTTATGCTGTCTTCACAAACGACCTATATCCAAGGTCGTTTAACGAGGAGTGGGAGATAGTTCCTACATTAGTTAAGAGAGGAGCCTCTATAGGGGCTAACTCTACTATAGTCTGCGGGATCACAATAGGTAAGTACGCTATGGTAGCCGCAGGCGCTGTGGTGACCAAGAATGTGCCGGATCATGGGCTCGTAATGGGGTGTCCAGCTAGACTTAGAGGTTTCGTATGTTACTGTGGAAGGCCTTTAAAGGACGAGAACATCGTGTCCTTAAAGGAGAGTGAAGTTGTGTATAGGTGTGCTGTATGTGGGAAAGAGGTTAAAATAAATAAAAATGACTATGAGAGGATGGTTAGGGAAAGAGATCTAGCTTAGAAGTAGGCCTCCTCCGTCTTAGCATTAAATAGATGTGATTTAACTATGTCGAAGGTAAATTTCACCTTGGTACCTTCCTTAATTTGAGTTCCGTAAGGCGCTATGGCTCTTATTTTCATGTTATCTAAGTTAAGGTGTACTATGTAATCCCTGCCTAAGGGCTCTATAACGTATACCTCAGCCTCATACTCTCCCTCACCCAGCTTAATGTCGTCAGGCCTTATCCCGAATATCACTTCTCCCTTAGCGTTTCGCTCCTTTAATACCTTGGAGAGGCTCTCAGGCAGGGGCACCTTTATGGTTCCTAAGTCAACTTCATACAAGTTTCCCTTCTCTATTAAGCTACCCTCAAGAAAGTTCATGGGAGGACTTCCTATGAAGCCGGCAACGAACAGGTTTCTTGGTTTGAAGTAGAGCTCGTCTGGTGGCCCATACTGCTGTAGTCTTCCCATGTTAAGCACAGCTATCCTGTCCGCCATCGTCATGGCCTCCACCTGATCGTGAGTAACGTATATAGTCGTTATACCTAGCTCTTTCTGCATTCTCTTGAGCTCAGCCCTCATCACTATTCTGAGCTTAGCGTCGAGGTTACTTAGAGGCTCGTCCATTAAGAATAGTTGGGGTTCCTTAGCCAATGCCCTGGCAAGTGCCACTCTCTGCTGCTGACCACCGCTTAGCTGAGCGGGCTTTCTATTTAGCAACTCGCCTATGTTAAGAAGCTTAGCTACTTCTTTTACTTTCTTGTCTATTTCTCTCCTAGATACCTTCTTAAGTTTTAGGGGGAACGCTATGTTATCATATACACTCATGTGAGGGTACAGCGCATAGCTTTGAAAGACCATGCCTATGTTCCTGTCCTTTGGAGGTAGGTCGTTAACTATCTCCTCATCAAAGTATATATAGCCCTTCGTGGGCTTGTAGATCCCAGCTATCATTAGGAGAGTGGTCGTCTTCCCACATCCTGAAGGACCTAACAGAGCCACAAATTCCTTGTCCTTGATCTCTAGGTTCAGCTCGTCTACCGCTTTAACTTTACCAAAGTACTTTGACAGGTTCTCAAGTTTAACCCTAACCATGATAACACCTAGGTTTGCTGATATAAATATTAGAGCTCAAAGCTTAAAAATTTCACTGGAAAAGTTCAGTCCATAATCAAGTTGAGTATCGAGAGGGAAATAGGCAGAGCTTCCTCCGTTCTAACAGTATATGTTCCTTGACTAGGTATAAAGTTAATAACTAGGTCGAAAAGAGAGAAGAGATCTACTCCCTCATTTCTAGCTATCTCAAATAAGCCTTTTCTTGATCCGAAAGCCACTAAGACACCTTTTTTCCCTGCCGACTTCCTGGCTATAGAGTCCTTAAGCATGTTGATAGGTTCTCCATAAAAGGAAGTGGCAATCCTCAGGTATCTCTCATATTTCTTAGCTAAGCTATCTAGGCTCTTAACGATGCTTACTTTAAAACCCCAGTAGTAAGGGACTATTGACTCATCAGTGATCCTCGCTTCTCCCCTAGATAGCTTAATTATTACCTTACTCCCCACAGCCTTATCGCCTTTAACAGCGATAGGAGTTTCTAACCCAGCATCTATGAGAAGTGTATCTCCCTTTCTCTTCAAGACAATTCCTTCCCTGTACTCACATACAAAGCCTTTTCCGTTAGCATCTGGGTGATGGGGGGTCCTTAAAGGAGGTAAAACACCTACATACCTTAATGTTCTCTTTAAAGGGATAGTCCTCTTACGTAAGTACTGAGGAACATTCACGTAGTTCAGTACATCTCTTATAAAGTATGCATTCCTCTCCTCACCGTCAAGAAATACAGATATCTCTTCTATTCTAAAAATGGCTGCTATCCTCGCTAAGAAACCAACTTTATAGGTTTTAATAGGCTCCTTATCATCTATAAAAAGAGAGGAGGGAATAGCTATCGCTCTACGTATTCTAGGTTTTAAAGGTATCTTCCTACCAGTACTCTTCATTTATCTTTTCTTCTTACCTCGCTTTTTCTCCTCTTTTCCGCTTTCCTTAGAGGCTCCGCCTGTTTTCTTCTCTACGTCGAAAAATATTGATGTCCTCTGCCTACCACCCATGTATAGACCCCGTTTTCGAAATAGGAATCAATGGCTTTTATTCGTTACGAGCCCTCCAGTAAGCCATCTTACCCTTCTTTATCTCCTCTATTCTTCCCTCTTTCATCAACATCTTAAGTATGTAAAATACCTGAGAGTGTGTTAACCCCATTTCCCTCATTATAGAGGATGTAGGAACCTCAACTTTAGATCTTAGAAGGTATCTATAGATAAGCTCTTTCCTTTCAACAATTTTTTGCGTAATCTTTCTAGGCATACTTAAAGACCTCAGGCTAGCTGATTTTAAACATTTATCTTTAAAACGTTTTTAGTAAAAAATTATTTGCTTTATCGTTCACCTATTATTTTAGCTAGCATTGGGTACATCTCAAGAGCCTGCTCCCTGGCTAGCAATGTGTAGTACTGAACTAGTATGCCTACCATTAACAGTATGCCTATGCCTGATCCTAGAGCTCCAACTATGTCACTTACGACGCCTATAATGCCTACTAGTAAACCGCTTATGATCGTTAAAGGCCACACATATCTCTTAAACACGGCGGTTAACACCTTCTTAGATTTCCTGAACCCGGGAACTTGGAGCTCCGACTTAACTAGCTGCTCAGCTTGCGACTCCGGGTCCATTCCTGAAGTCATTACCCATGCCACGGCGAAGAGGACTGAGAGTAAGATAAACGTCGCAGCAGAGGTTAACGTTCTTAATGGGTCAGCCATAGCAACCGTTAGGCTTCTCGGAGGATAAATGTAATATACGAGGCCACCTATAGGTTGATACGTCCCTCCAGTGTAGTTATACATGGCTATCATGTTTAACCAGGGATTAGTGTTACCTGGGTTTATCCTGGGCCAGAGAGATTGAGTGAATATTATTAAGTCAGCGTAAAGTGCGGAAACAAGTATTACAGGGAGGTTTGACACGTAAAGGAACTTTAAAGGTATCCTCGACCTGTAGCTGCCGTACTTTGTGGCTACTACCGGTATTTCCACTCTTATGCTCTCGAGAACCGTTAGGAGAAGCACGAAGCCTATCATGGCTATGAACCCTATTAGGTCTGGGTAGCCTGATGCTCTCATTATAGATCTACTTAGCAAGGTTCCGTTCCCTGTAGCAAAGTATTGGAAGGAGGCATGGATTACTGAAGGGATTACTCCAACCATTAAACCATCTCCTAGAGGTATGGGTGCTAGCATCTCCCAGAATATCTGCTGGGCAACTCCTGCTGCTATGAAAAGGCTTATGGCACTCCCAAACCCCCATCCTCTTTGCAGCATCTCATCCATCAGAAGTATTATTATGCTCACTATCATTAGCTGGGCAAATATTAGAGTTGCCTGATAAGAGGTTAGTCTACCGTATGCTCCTCCAAATATGTACGCTGAGGCCTCGAACGCGGCGAAGAGAATGGCTAATATCTTCTGTGTCCCCGTGAACAACGCTCTTCCTTCCTTAGTGGTTACGTCTATAGGTATTATCTTGCTACCTACTAAGAGCTGCCATATTATGCCAGCTGTCACTATAGGCCCTATTCCCAGCTCCATCAGCGTTCCTCTTTTCGAAGCCATCACCACTTGGAAGAAGAGAAGGGGCTGAAACTGGCTACCGCTCCACTCTATCCCATAGAGTGGTATCTGTGACATAACGAAGTAGAGCACTAACACTATTCCTGTCCAGAACAGCCTCTCTCTGACACTTAACTTACGTTTGGGACGAGGTACCTCGGGTAGAAGCCTAAATATTGGTGAGAGTATCTCATACATTCCCATTATCCTTCACCGGGAATGACAACTTTTCCCCCTGCCTCCTTGACCTTACTTAGAGCTCTTTCAGTTGCCTCTAATGTATAAATGAGGAGGGGGCGTGTAACCCTACCCTCGCCCCCAAGCTTATTATATCCAAGCTTAGTAACGTCTATATTAATCATGTCTCCTTCTTTCACAGCAATACCCTTCTCTAAAAGCTCCTCAGCCATTTCATCGAGGACGCCGACGTTAATCATCTTTCTTTGAGGCGTTATGGATGGATGCCTGGTGAAGCCCTTGCTCCCATACCAATCGGGTGCATACTTTACGGTCCATGTCCACTTATGCTTATGGTAACCCACTTTACCCCTACCAGCCTTCCTACCTCTTCTCCTATGCTGCCCGACCCTTCCCCATCCATGAGTGCGAGAACCGCGCATGTACCTACTCTTTTTCTCCCTCCTAACGACCATTTCCTCAGCACCAAACTGTTGTTTTACTTAACCTAAGTCATAGATAAACCTTAAGTCTTAGTTGAAAATAACTAAGTCTAAGTAAAACTTTCAGCATCTCTTAGTTGAATATCGGTAAGGGATTATAGCGCTTAACCAAGAGATATTTAACTCTTATTATCTAGTTAGTTGCAGAAAAGGTATGAGGGTATCTAAAATAGCATGCTCGCTCATCATAACGTATCTCCTTATGGTAAATCCAGTATACTCTAGGGTACGTTACGTTAAGATAGTTCCGGAGA
>CAZKLN010000019.1:0-23206 GCA_964553765.1 uncultured Thermofilaceae archaeon | reverse complement strand
ACTGGAATGTTCATATCTGAACATAGTATTTTTAAATCTTTAAGAGCTCTTTTACTAATAGATACTTTGTATCTCATACATCTCCCATTAGTAGACTTAGGAGAATATAATAAAGAGGAAGAGGTATTTGGGGGGAGGGGGTTTAACAAAGTCTTTATATTAGGATAAAGTGATTAATCGAGATGTTTAGAGGGGACGTAGAGCAATGCCTAGCTGGAGATTTTCGGTGGCTTTAGACCCTGTCAGAACAGCGATAGCTTCAGGTAGAGATTTAAGAATATCGTATAAGTCTGCAGTGGAGATAGTGAACACTATAAGAGGTAAAAGCATTGAAGAAGCGAAGCGCATTCTTGAGGATGTAATAGAAATGAGAAGGCCTATACCTTTTAGAAGATTTCATGGAAAGGTAGGGCATAAGAGGGATATGGGTGCCGGTAGATATCCCGTTAAAGCTGCTAAAGCTATACTTAAAGTTCTTGAGAGCGCCGAGGCTAATGCTGAATTTAAAGGGCTTGATACCAGTAAACTGTGGATTGTTCACGCAGCTGCTCATAAAGGAATGAAGGTGAAAAAGTATAAACCCAGGGCTTTCGGAAGATCTACGCCATTTTTTAAACAGCTTGTTCATATAGAGATAGGTGTTGAGGAGAGGGTGTAGATATGCCTACAGCAAAGCAATACTTCATATCTCAGGGACTTCAATACATGGAGGTACATGAATTCCTTAAAAACGCCCTAAGCAGAGCTGGATATATTGATTCACAGATTTTTAAGACGCCTATAGGTACTCGAGTAGTCATTTATGCCGAGAGACCGGCTATGGTTATAGGTAGAAGAGGTAGGACGATAAAAGAGCTTTCGCAGATATTACAGTCTAAATTCGGCTTAGAAAACCCTCAGATAGACGTAATGGAAGTATCTAACCCCGATCTTAACGCTAAAGTAATGGCCTATAGAATAGCCAGGGCATTAGCAAGAGGAGTCAAGTTTAGAAGAGTGGCATTCGTAGCTTTAAGGAGAATTATGGAGGCAGGTGCACGAGGGGCGGAGATAGTTATTAGTGGCAAACTTACATCGGAGAGACATAGGTTTGAAAAGTTTAGAGCAGGGGTGATGCTTAAATCCGGTAAGCCCAGAGAGGAAATGATTAATGAAGCAACAGTTCAGGTCTTGCTTAAGCCTGGTATGTACGGAGTTAAAGTCAGAATTATGCCTCCAGAGGAGTTACCTGATAGGATAAAAATTAAAGAGGTGAAGGAGAGTGGCACTTCTCAGACCCAGTGATATAAGGAGGATGAGTAAAGATGAAAGGCTTAGAAAGTTAGAGGAGCTTAGGGCTGAGCTTGCAAGACTTAAGTTAATGGTTAAAAGGGGAACTATAGAGGATACTAGCAAGATTAAGGAGGTTCGTAAAGCCATAGCTAGAATTCTTACCATTGAAAGAGAGGAGGAGTTAAAGAGTAAAAGTGGACATAAGGCCAGATAACATCCTCATACACGAGATAATAGGGCTTAAAGTAGAAGTAGTTGATTCTCTAAATAAATCACTAATAGGGCTTAAAGGTAAGATTATAGACGAAACAATGAAGACTTTAATAATACATACTTCTAAAGGAAGAAAGGTTATCGAGAAAAAGGTTGCGGTGTTCGTATTTGAACTGCCATCAGGTTTAAAGGTTAAAGTAGAAGGTAAGTATTTAGTTGGCAGACCTGAGGATAGACTTAAGAGAAGACTTAAGTTTTGGTAAAAAAGGAGCTTTTATCTCATAGGCTTCTGTTTTCTTCCTAAAAGTATTTCTTTAAGGGAAACTCCATTAACTTTTATCACTTTAAACCTTACCCCTGGTAAGTCTCCGTAAGCTCTTCCTTCAGGGCCACCGATCCTCTCTATTATAACTTCATCATGTTCATTAACGAAGTTTAATGAGCCGTCACCTGGTAAGAATGCAGTAACGATTTTACCATTCTTTATTAACTGTACTCTTACACACTTTCTTACAGCGCTATTAGGCTGTCTACTTTCTATTCCAACTTTCTCAAGAACTATTCCCCGCGCCATGGGTGCTCCTTCTAAGGGATCTACCTTCTTAACGAGTTGTAACATTCTACGCTTATAAGTTATATCGCTCCATCTGAACTTTTTCCTTTTCCTAATTAGACTTCTAGCTGCATACATTCCTTTAGGAGCTTTAGATCCAGGCATTTAATTCACCGAACTAAAGTGGATGATAAACAATTAGAATTTAAATTTTCCTTATGTTATACATTAACTATATTAATTAGTATTCATTAATTAAACCTAATCTTAGCTCTTCATTAATAAGCCTTATTTTTGCACCCTTTAAGTAACTAATCTGGGAGAAGATATTGAAAAGAAGAAAATTCGGGGTGTATATTTCAGAGGAACTGGCTCAGGAACTTGAAAATGTAGCTAAATCTATCGGTATTAGAAGTAGGTCTGCATTAGTTAGAATGGGATTAAAGCTTCTGATAACTGAACATAGCTGGAGAACGCTAGGTAGAGCTGCTGGAATAATAGGTGTAATATATAGACATGGGATTAGGGATGTAGACAGGGAAATAACAGAAATACAACATACATGTCTTGATATCATTCTCTCAACCTTACATATACATTTAGATGAAGAGAAGTGTATGTTAGCCATAGCTGTAAAGGGAGAGGTATCAAAATTAAAAAATCTATTAGAGAGGATTGAGTCTATACCTGGAGTAGAATTAGCTAGACCGCTTCTTCTCTCGACTCTTTAAGTTTCTCACAGCACATTTTCAGTAAGTTAACTATATCATTATATTGGAGGTCTAAATTGGCTAATCTCTCGATACATTTAGAATCCAGCATTAGATTAATTAGTGTAGGAGGGGATAGCTCTGCAATGTGAAGCAGATCCCTTTTCAAAAGTATCTCTTTTCCTCCCTTACCTATTATTCTACCTTTAGAAAGAATATAATAATTGTCCCCTATCTTGGATACACTTTCCGTGTTAGAGCTCGCTATTATGACAGTCTTATCCTCAGATCTAAGCTCTCTGATGATCTCCATGATAACTTTTATATAGTCAGGAGAGAGGTTTGAAAAGGGCTCATCTAAAAGTATTATACTTGGTTCATAAACTAGTATGGAAGCTAAAGCCACCATTTTCTTAATACCAAAGCTTAGGAGATAAGGAGGTTTGCTAAGTATTTCTTTAGGTAGCTTAAGTTTTTTAATTATATCCAATATTTTGTCTTCTTCGTTGCGATTTATTTGTTTTAGTACGAAAGCTATTTCCTCATATACTGTAGGATTAAATAGCTGATCGTCAGGATTCTGAAACATTATGCCGATTGCTTTCCTGATACCCGGTAATAGATTCGTTAAGTTACTTCCGTTAATGAGTACTTTTCCTTGGCTTGGTATGAGAAGACCTGAAGCTATCATTAGAAGTGTTGTCTTACCAGCTCCATTGCCGCCAAGTATTATAGAAACTTCTCCTTCATTGGCTACTAGGTTAACGTTCTTAAGAACATAATGCTTTGTTCCAGGGTATTTAAACCATACATTAGCTAATTCTAACTTACTCATGCTGGAGAACCTTAGCTTATAAATGTTCTAGCTTTAACCGCTCTTTCAAGCCACCAAATTTTCTTCGAGGAATATAATAAGAGATCAAGAACGGATATGGATAGAAACACAAGTAAGAGTCTTTTATTGTAAGATATTATTCTCGCTTCTCTGCTTAAAAGTAGCTTAGCTAAATAGCGAAGAAGTTCAGGAATTACTAATATAAATAATATAAATAAATATGTTACATGTTTAGGTATTCTTAGCCTATTTAATCCCTTAGTTAAGCCATACCAACCCAGATACTCCATTCCTAATGTCATTGAAAGACTTGATGAAATGCTACGCAGGTAAAGATTTAAGAAAGGAGATAGTACCTTTAGATTCCCTTTACCTATAATGAGTAAGGCTATATATGGGATTGAAGAGGCTATAACAAATAATGACGTGAATAAAAAAACAGTTAAAACATATTTAGTAGCTTTTATTTTATAAGCTAGTATAAATGAAAATAATATTATAGGCACTTGGATATAAATTATATTAGTAAATGCTAGTAAAAATGATAAAAATATACTAAATGATACTATAAGGGCTGGATTAAGAATCCATTTTTCCCTAATCTTACTGAAGCTTGATAGGAAGCTTGCTGAGGAATAAAGAAAAGAACAAGCGATGTTCACTTATTTATTACCTCTGTTTATATATAAAGTATAATATTATATAACCTAATAGTATTACTGCAAGAACACCTATTATACCTGAAATTATGTAACCAATCTCTTGAGGGAGTCCAGGCACTGCGTAGTCATAGAAGGGAGTCCAATTTATCTCCTCACTTATATCCTTGAGTCCAAGAGCCTCCGCTGCTATGTCGAGAGGCTCGTGATAGCCTACTATCTCTGAGAGGAGAACACCAAATAGAGGGCTTATGAGAAGTAATACTATTATAGTTAGTAATAACTTGCTCATACCTATGTCACCAAGGAATGTCTTTTATAAATATGGGACACTATCAGACCTGTAATTAAGCCCTCAACTATGCCTAGAATGGCGTGCCACCCTCCCATGATTGGAAGCGTTATGTTTATTCCATAGGGAAAATTAGGTGAGAGCCCTATCTCAATACCACAAGCTATACCAGCTATCACTACGCTTAACCATCCAGCTATTAGCGCTGGAATGAATGTTGATCTTTTTATCTTTGATACCGTTCTATTGAGAACCACGAAAACATAATAACCTATCAAGACGGGTATTACGCTCATATTAAGTAGGTTTGCACCAAGGGTCGTTATACCTCCATCATGAAATAGTAGACATTGAACCACTATGACGAAAGCCATTGAAAGCATGCCTAGGTAAGGACCTAACATTATACCTAGTAACGCTCCTCCGAGAAAATGGAGACTTGTACCTCCAGGAATGGGCCAGTTAAGCATTTGAGCCACGAACACAGCGGCTGAGAATAAGGGAATAATTATATAGCTTCTTTCTTCCATATCCTGCTTAGCTCTTCTCGACGCAAGACCTAAAGCTATAACGGAGAGAGCATACGTAACTACTACCCAGATAGGATCAAGGAAGCCGTCGGGTATGTGCATTAAAGTGCACCATTATATATTTAAAGTGCACCTTAAAAATATTTAGCTCTCAGTTTTCAGCTATTTCTCCCACTCCTTCCTCGGTTATCGTTAGCTTAGTACGATCACCTAAAGGTATTACCTTGGCGCTAAGTTCTTCCCTCTCCTTAATTAGCTTTATGACCTTATTAACGAAAGGAGATAAGTAGTGTTCTGCGAATACATTACCTCTATATTCTATGTTAACAAGTATCACAGCTATGCTTTTTTCGATAGCTCTCTTAAGCAACTCGTTAGCAAGTAAAGCTATTCTTCCCTTAAATTTCCTTGCTTCCCTAATGTTTCTGGGAGCTATGAAGATAGTTGGTAAAGAATCTAATACCACTAAAGCGTATTTATCTATCTTCTCCCTTAGAAATAGCAGTTGAGGCCACTCATCCACTCTCACTACATAGATATTCTCGAGTGCTTCTTCAGGCCCAAGCCCCCTAGCCTCGGCGATGCTGACTATCCTCTCTGGCCTGAAGGTTCCGTCAGCATCCAGGTACAGCACCCTGCCCACTCCTTCCAGCTTAGCCATAACGGCTAACTGATGGCAAAGCTGCGTTTTACCGGTGCCATACTCCCCCACGATCTCCGTCACCGCACCAACCTCCACGCCTCCGCCGAGAAGCCTGTCAAGCCCTTTTACACCAGTAGACAGGCGCTTCTTAGTTATAGGTAGCTTCTTATGAGGCATGTGTTGCATCAACTATACCTTCCTCTAATATTCTAAAGTAGGCTCTTCTAGAGGGATGAAGCGGAGAGAAAACCAGGTGAACCTCCTTAATCCCCCTAGCCCCTTTACGCAAGAAGAGCCTGTAGGAGGAGAACGTTCCTGTAATGAAACCACTGACAGGGACTAAACGGGCTTCCCCTGCTTCAAGTAAAGAGGTGACCCTATTGGTTACAACTACAGCCATCTCGCTTTCGGCTAGCTTTCTAAGGCCGAACATTATGTCCCTTACTTTTCTTCTCCTTCTGTAAAAGTTCTCTCTACCAGGAAGCTCGGATTGGGGCAAGGCAGTAACGCTATCGACAATTACCAACCCTATCTTCAGATTAGGGGCAAGGGTCCGAGATGCGTAAATAGCCTCGAGCAACTGATCGCTACTCACCGCCCTAAAGTAAATTGTATTCTCGAGTGCTTCTTCAGGCCCAAGCCCCCTAGCCTCGGCGATGCTGACTATCCTCTCTGGCCTGAAGGTTCCGTCAGCATCCAGGTACAGCACCCTGCCCACTCCTTCCAGCTTAGCCATAACGGCTAACTGATGGCAAAGCTGCGTTTTACCGGTGCCATACTCCCCCACGATCTCCGTCACCGCACCAACCTCCACGCCTCCGCCGAGAAGCCTGTCAAGCCCTTTTACACCAGTAGACAGGCGCTTCTTAGTTATAGGTAGTTCTGTTGCTCTTCTTATCTCATACCTACCTTGCTCTTTAATAATAGCGATAGCTCTTTCCCTAAGTTTACCTACATCCTTGACTAAATCTGAAAGGTAAGTAAGTGTAGCTTCATCTATCGTTGCTAGGTCCACGTAACTTCTTACCCCTATTCTTCTAAGAAATGTCCTTGCCCTTCTCCCACTCACAGCTATGTCAACATATCTATAGCCTAACAATGTTTTATAAAGACTGGTTATGTCACTCAGCTATGACAGGATAGCTGAAAGGTACGATGAGCTCTATGGAGAGGAGCAGAGAGCAAAGTATAGAGTTACGCTTAGATATGTATTTACGAAGGAAGCTACTCTGCTGGACGCAGGCTGTGGTACGGGGCTATTACTTGAACATGTGAGGGATGTTGAATATTACGTGGGAATAGACGTTTCGAAAAACATGCTGAGAAAAGCCGTTAAAAGAGCTAAGGCCGTAAGAGTATTATGCGATTTTGTAATGGGGAGTGTGGAGCTTATGCCTTTTAGAAACCTATGCTTTAACATACTACTAGCGTTTACGGTTGTGCATGAGGCCCCTCTACTGGTTAGAGAGGCTAAAAGAGTAGTAAAGCAAGGAGGTTTAATCTCAATTACGCTACTTAAGAAAAGTGAGAAACTGAAAAATGTGTTAAAGAAAGGGATCTTCTCTGGAGCAAGGAACAAGGTGATAATAAATGATCAGAAGATAAGGGATATAATATACATAGCTATGCGATGATTTAGTGTCTTACATAGTAGAGGAGTTATGGAATGTTAATAAAGAGGGGTTCTTGGGTTCTCTTATATTTTAAAGAGAATAGGTTTTACTTAGCACGTGCTGGAGAAGGTAAGCTTAACACTAATGAGGGAATAATAGATTTAGATTCTCTGGTCAATAAAAGTTACGGTATTAAAGGTAAAACACATTTAGGATTAGAATATATAGTCTCAAAACCAGACTTAATCACCCTATTTAAGATATTTAAGCGCAAGACACAGGTAGTTTATCCCAAGGACATTGGAACTATCGTGCTTCTGGCTGACATATGTCCAGGCTCATTAGTTGTAGAGGCGGGCACAGGCTCAGGTTTTTTAACCGCCATACTCGCTAATTTCGTTAAACCTAGTGGTAAAGTATTCACATATGAGGTTAGGCGTGAGTTCCAGGAAGTAGCTATTAAAAACTTAACTATGGTAGGGCTAGAGAGGTATGTAGAATTTAAGTTAAAGGATATAAGAAAGGGGATAGATGAGAAAGAGGTTGATGCCGTAATTCTTGATATGCCTGATCCCTGGAATGTAGCGGATATTGCATTCTCCTCATTACGTAGTGGTGGAAAAATTGTCTGTTTCTTACCGACCATTAATCAAGTTGAGAGGGTGGTTGAAACACTTAAGGAAAGAGGTTTTATAATGATAGAGGTAAGAGAGATATTAGAGAGAACATATAAGGTAAAAAGGGGGGAGACAAGACCCGAAGTTTTCATGATCGGACATACAGGATATATAGTTAGTGGAGGTAAGCCCTAGGACTATTTAACTCTTTTAGTTCCTTCCTCAATAGTCCTATAGTATACCTTAAAGGAGACATCACCTGAAAGGCTTTCAGCTATAGCTCTAACTCTTTCCGGCTCAGTTCTATGGATAGATCTAAACTTGTCATCCATGACGTGTTCATAGGGTATATATTGCTGAACAACGAATACGGCCTTTTTGTTCTCACATATCTCCTCTAACTCCTTTCCTATTTTGATTACATCATTTTCTGAAATGAGACCTGGAATAAGGGTTGTCCTAAACTCGACAAAGGGGACTTTTAGAGCTAGTTTTATACTCTCTACTATTTTAGGAATGAAATTAGCCGTTTGCTTCATGGGAAGACCTATTGACAGTGAATATTTGTATATATCCGAGAGAGGTGCCTTAACATCTATAGCTATATGATGGAGAAAAGGTAGTAATTTTTTAAGTAGATGAGGATTAGAGCCGTTAGTATCAAGACTTATAGGAAGCGACGTTTCCTTCTTAATTTTCTTAAAAAGATTTAGCAAAGCTTTATATTGAAGAGTTGGTTCACCTCCAGTGGTGTGAAAATAATCTAAAAAATTTTTAACTTCATTGACTCTCTTTAAAATGGTATTTATAGATACTTTTTTCCTATTACATCCTCTAACTACATGTGAATTACCGCACCATGGGCATTTAAAGTTGCAGAAGCTTGTCCATAAGGTAAAGGATATAGAACCTAGTACATCTACTAGGCTTATCTCCTTCCATCCAGATATGTAAAGAAAATAATCTCTACTATAGTACATCACGGCTTCCATAGTTAGTTCTTAATCTAAACTCGGCTTTCTTACCGATATTCCAACTCTTTATAGGTCTGTAATATCCAACTATCCTACTCCATAAATCCACTTCTTCCCCACATTTAGGACACTCAGAAAATGTGCCCACAGCTCTCCAACCGCACTTTCTACATACAGCTATAGTAGGAGTTATACTAAAATACACAACCTTCGTGTTCATGGCTATCCTTCGAACTAGCTTTTTAAGAGCATCTGGATCAGGAGTTTCATTAAGAAATAAGTGCATCATTACACCTCCTGTAAATTCCTGCTGCACTTCACCTTCCCATAGTGCTCTTTCAAATATAGATACATCAGAGTAATAAGGTATCACACTGTTGCTGTAGAAAACCGCTGTACCATCGGTCGGAATGAAAACTTCTCCTTTCTTAATCTTTTCCTTAAATAGCCTATAATCTAGCATTGCAAATCTGTATCCTGTTGACTCACCAGGTATTTCTTCTACATTGTATAGATAGCCATCTAGGTGCTCATATTCTTCAGCTCTTTCCCTAATGATATGTATCATCTTCTTCATCACAGTAACAGCCTCATTGATCTTTCTTCGCTCAGGGTCGAGCCATAAATCAGGTTCTCTCATAAAATTAGCTGCTGCTTCCGGCAAACCTATAACTCCAAATGTGTTATAATGATTCTTAAGATGACCTAGGTAGAGTTTTGTTAAAGGCATAAAACCTCTAGTTATATTTACCTCATAACGCTTTCTCCAAGTTAATAATACTTTCCTAGCCATCTCCATATAGGAGTAAAGCATGTCTTTGAAGATCTCCCATTCCCCTTTACTAAGTATAGCTAGCCTAGGTAGATTAAGCGTAACTACACCTATACTACCTGTGGCATCAGGGATAGCCCATATTCCATAAGTTTGATGTTTAACACTTATTCCCCCCTTGTTTTCATGTGGAGAGAAGTTTAAGAAAAGCTTTATATTATTAAACACTTTAGATGTATCTATTGTAAGTCTACAACACATAGCATATAAAGCTTCAACGTTAGATGAATAACCATTAAGAAGGTAAGCTGTACCTCTTTTGGCTAAAGCCTCGAATATCAGGTCTGTTACCCCACTCCACCTCCTTCCGTTCCAGTCAAAGTCCTTAGTAAGCATTAAGGTAGGTATAGGGAACGTGAAGGGCTGGCCCACAGCATCTCCTTCTATGTATAGCTCAAATAATGCCTTGTTAACCATCAAAGCCTCATCTAGATAATCCCCGAGTTTACCTACGACCTTTCCATTCACATAAGCGTTCCCGTCTAGCATGTCCTTGCTAGTGTCTATAAGTAAGGTTATGTTAGTAAAGGGAGACTGATAGCCAGCCCTGGCCGGGTAATTAAGCTCAAACAACATTCCTTGAAGTATTTGCTTAAGCCTAGAATAGCTAATATTATCGTTTTTTATAAAAGGAGCGATAAACAGGTCAAATGCGCTTACTGCCTGAGCGCCTGTCCACTCCTGAGCGGCCATGAAGAAGTAATTGACCAGATGAGCAACTGCTGTATCAAGGTGTTTAGCAGGTTTAGATATTATATTGAGAGTTTTAAGCCCATTCCTCAATATTCGTTCAAAGCTCCAACCAGCACAGTAAGGTATCCATAGAGAGTGAGGAAGTTTATGTATATGAATATCCCCGCTAAAGTGTGCGTTAATTCCTTCCTTGGGAAGGAAATCTGCTAAGATAGAAGATTTTTTAATTAACCTTTTATAAAGAAAGTTCATAAAATTACTATAACTTAAGTTAGTGTTAGCATTCTCCTTAACCTCCCAATCAGCCTTCCTTAAGTACTCTTCTTCAGCAATAAACACTAACGACTTCTTCTCAGCTAGTATTTTCTCACTTCTTATAGACATAATGGGAAAAACCCCGAAATTCCTTAAAATTTAAAGTAAATTCTAACTAAAATAAAGGGTACCCAAAGATATCATTGAAAGTGAAAATTCTATCCTCTTATATATCTACAACAGTTCTTAGTACATACTTTTCATTTACTTTACTTATTTCCATCATGTGATATGTAGCTGCCTTTACGACAGCTCTCGATTCATGTTTTTCAGGATTATACTCCTCACCCCATGCTTCGCCCACGAGCCTATATTCGGAATTTTCTTTGCTTATTTTTATTTTAAATTTTGAGAATAACAAATTTTCTGAGTCAAAATAGTAAAGAAGTTCCTCGAGCCAGTTATAGAGTAGGGAATGTAGATCAAAGCCTGTTACCTTTATCTTCCTACTAATTTTATGATCTATGCGTGATGTATCTGTCATAATCTCGAACATAGCTAATGCTATGTACTCAAAGGCCTCCTCCAAAGTATCCCCCTCAGCTTCAAGTAGTACATCAGCCGTGTGAGGAAGCAGCCTATACTTCCCTGGCATAATAGTTCACATTGGCGCCGGGGCCGGGATTCGAACCCGGGAGCCCCCGAAGGGGCATGGGCTCTCAAGGCCCACCCCTTAGTCCACTCGGGCACCCCGGCTCTTCATGTTCTTTGTTTACTGCTTAAAAATATAACTATCTGTTGAATGCTAAAAGCGATGGAAAGTATGTTAAGAGAGCAGAGAGAGGAGTTAAACACCTATAAGATAAGAGCTAGATTTATCCCTATAATGTTCATTGTCTTCCTGATGTTATTTGTAGCTGGTTCCTTGACCCCCCTTCCTCCTGACTTAGCTAGGATGCTGTATGAGCAGTTAAATAGGACAGCCTATGAGATAACTAAGGATAAGGATTTAGAGATTTTGACATTTAGGATATTTATCAATAATGCTAGGGTAGCTATAATGTGTGTAATACCTTTAGTAGGCATGTTCTTTAGCTTCTTTGTAATGTTCTCAACAGGTCTAGGCTTAAGCGCCTTCTCTATGTTCTCAGATCGCAGTAGAGTTGAGTTACTCTCAATGACCTTAAGTGCTCCTCATACGTGGTTAGAGATATTTTCGATATCTTTGGTTAGTGCAGAAAGTATAGTGCTTAGTTACTTATTCTTTAAAAGATTGCCTGTTAGAAAGGAGCTAGGCATCACCTTATCTATACTATTTCTCTCGCTTTCGGTGTTAGCCTTAGCCGCTGGTATAGAAGCTATGCTTATACTTGGAGGGCTCAGAGGTTAGGAATAGGAATAAGAAACTATATTTCCGTCCCATGTTTTTCTGTGATTGGTGAACAAAAATGATACCTGTCTTAAATATAAAGACTCTTGACGATGTGGAAGTTAAAGGTAAGACCGTGTTGGTAAGAGTAGATTTTAACTCGCCAGTCGACCCTGTGACTAAGAAGATAACAGATGATACAAGAATAAGGACTCATGCAGAGACTACCTTAAAGGAGCTTATGGAGAAAGGTGCTAAGGTAGTGGTTTTAGCTCACCAAGGAAGGAAGGGAGATCCTGACTTTATAAGTTTGAGTGCTCATGCAGAGGTTTTAAAGAAAATACTCGGATCATCCGTTAAGTTTGTAGATGACATATTTGGTGAGAAAGCAAGAAGTGAGATAAATAGCCTAGATGAGGGGGAGCTGCTCCTTTTAGAAAACGTTAGGATGTGGGACGGTGAGACTAAAAAGTTAAGTGCCGAAGAACATGCTAAGAGCGAGATGGTGAGAGCTTTAGCTCCCTTAGTAGATGTATTTGTTGTTGATGCATTTGCTGCTGCGCATAGAACTCATGCTTCTTTAGTAGGTTTCGCACCTGTGGTTAAGGAGGTCGTAGCTGGTAGAGTGATGGAGAGGGAGCTTAGATCTTTAGTAAAGGTTTTAGAGGAGCCTGAGAGACCCTGTATCTACATACTTGGCGGTGCCAAAGCTGAGGACTCGGCTGACGTGGTAGATTCTGTTCTTTCTAAAGATAGAGCTGATTACGTTTTAACAGGCGGCTTGGTAGCTAACCTATTCCTAAAGGCTAAAGGCTATGATCTAGGTAAAGTGAACGAAGACGTACTTGAGAAAAAAGGGTTTATGAGCCTTATACCTAGGATAAAGGAGCTATTAGATAAGTATCCCTCTAAGATAGTTTTACCTGAAGACTTAGCAATAGATGATGGAGGCAGAAAGGAGATAAGTATCTCAGATCTGCCTACCGAGAAAGTCATAAAGGATATAGGTATAAATACCGCTAAGAGGTACTCCGAGCTAATAAAGGATGCTAAAACTATCGTTATGAACGGTCCTATGGGAGTATTTGAGGATAAAGGATTTGAGGTAGCGACTAAAGAAGTATTTACAGCTATCTCAGAGTCGAACGCTTTCTCCCTCATAGGAGGAGGACACACTATAGCTGCAGCATCCAAGCTAGGTTACTTAGGTAAGTTCTCACATGTAAGCACTGGAGGAGGAGCTCTCATTGAGTACTTGGTTAAGGGCACATTGCCTGTGATAGAAATCTTAAAGAAGTACTCTAGGTGAGATTGTGGGATGGGAATATAGGGAGCTAAAACCTCTACCTGAGAAACACGTCATGGTAATAGGTATTCCCGACGTTGGTTTAGTAGGGCCTATAGCAACTTCTTTCCTTGTAAAAAACCTTAAACTCGAGCTCGCTGGGTATCTGGATTCTGAGACGTTACCTCCTTTAATGCTTTTCCATGATTCTAAGCCCTTAATGCCCTTAAGAATTTACAGCGATAGTAAAACTCTCTCAGTTTTTTACTCAGAGATAGCGTTACCTCCTAGTGAAATGCACTCATTTTCTGATTATTTAATGAAGTTAGTTACTGAGAGTGGAGTTGAGAGGATAATAATGCTTGGGGGGATCGCCGTTCCTAATAGGATGAGCATTGAGAAACCCAAGGTTTATGTAGCCGCTGTTCGTGAGGAGGACAGGAAATTCTTCTCTGAGAAGAACTTCTTGTTACTAAAAGAGGGGTTCGTGAGCGGTGCTTATGCAACTATATTAAAACAGTGTTATAAAAGAGGCTTTTCAGGAATAGCTTTACTAGCTGAGTCTCACCTCAACTATCCTGATCCAGGTGCTGCCGCATCCGTACTGAATAGCCTCAGCTCCATACTTAATGTTAAGATAGACGTTAAGCCTCTCCTTGAACAGGAGGAAGAGATAAGAGTAAAGCTAAGAGAGCTTATGAGGAGAACCATGGAATCTATGAGAACCTCAGGTAAGGAATATGAGTTCACCGTACCGGCTATGTACGCTTAGGAAGGTGATATAGGTGGAGGAGTGGTTCTTTGAGTATATAAGAAGGATTAGAAAGGAAATAGACAGGATGATAAGTGAGATAGAGGAATCTCTCACAAAACCTCTCATAAGCTTTGAGAAGAAATGTCTTACTCCACTTTACGAAATTAGAGATTCAGAAGATGAGCTGATATTATACGTTGATCTTCCAAAAGTTAAGAGTAAGGACGATATATCCGTCACTTTAACTGAAGAGAAGGTAATAATCGAGGCTAAGACCTCAACTCCAGTATGCTTCGGAGACATACCTATCTACTCAGGCCAGAACTATGATAGGTATTATGCTGAGATAAGGTTACCCGTTCCTGTAGATGCTAAGAAAGCCAAAGCTAGTTATAAGGGAGGAATATTAGAGGTTAGATTGCCTAAGAAGGTTAAGAGGTATAGAGTTAAGATAGAATGAGCTAAAGATTCTTAACTTCTTGTCATTCCAGCTTACTTAGCCTCTTAACAAGCTCTTCTATACTCTCTATTCTTGATATAGCCAGCGGCAAACCTTCCTTCTTAGCTATCATTATAGCTAACTCGTCTATCTCCTTAGGTCCGTGAAGTATAACTAAGGCAGGTTTTAACCCGCCCATTCCTGCTTGCATAGCTTTTATTGCTATCAGAGGGCTTCTACCTCTTTTAACGTTCGTAAATATCGCGGCTCTCTGGGTGGTTGTTCCATATAGTTTTATGTAATCAAAGGACGGTACATCTAAGACAAGCTTTATGCTGTCTACTATTGTATACCCAAATATGTAAGCGTCTTTAAGGCTATTACCTACTATTAGCTCCGCATCTAGTATATCACATAGCTCCCTTATCTTCAAAGGATCAGAGAACTCTCTCATATCGATGACAGCTTCTCTGAGGTTATCTGAGGCTAGAAATATCCTGTATAAGCCTGTGGTAGCGTAACCACCCTTTTTCTTATCGGTATTTATTAAGCTATTAACAAATTTTTTCACGAAACGGTAGCCTGGATACTTCCTTCTACCGCTCTCATAGTCACTTATCACAGAGGCAGAGATTCCCATGTTCTTAGCAAGTTCTACTTGTGATATCCTAAATAGCTCTCTCCACTTTCTCATAGCCTTACCTGGGTTAGCCGAGAGCATGATATCTCCAGCTATCCTTATGGCTAGCTCTTTGAGGCCTATTTCATTAAAAGTATCGTTACTCATCGCATTACCAATATCGTTACTTAAATAAATTCATTGAGCTAAAAACATATAATCTGATTTATCAAAAATTAAGGACCTTTTCCTATTTTTTCCCTGTAAATAGCGGTTATTAACAGCTCCTTTCCACATTGCGGACATGTGCCTACTTCTTTATATATATACTCTCCTTTCCTCGCTCCTTCCTCTGTTCTCCTATATCCACAGGACTCGCACTCTAACACTTTAATTATTTTATATTTTGGTGGATTTATTTTAAATAATTTAAAAGCATTAAAACCTAATATTCCAGAGAATAAGAGTGTAAACATTGAAATGTTAAGATACTCATCCTTCCTTGTACCTGAATACAAGAGTATAAAAAATATTCCAAGTATTATTAATGCTATAAAAAGCAGCATATATATCGGAAGCCATTTCTTCTTAACCTCATAGACTCTTTCTTCTATACTCATGATGCCACCTTAGGGACATATTCCAACGGTATTACCGACACCTACCACAATAACCTTGCTTCCTTCACTACTGCGCTCAGCTATAACCCGTTTAACTATATTTACAGCCCTCTTAGCTGACTCATAAAGTTTCTTATTAATCACAGAAAGAGCTTCTATCTCAGACATCTTTATTAAAAGAGCGTAAAGAGGTATTTTATTTGCCGTAGCTATTTCCTCAATGTTAAACTTCTCTACTCCAGTGCCTCCTATAGCCACTCCAAATCCCTGAGATATACTGCCACTTTCTTCGCCTTCAAGCTTTAGAGCAGCGTCAACCGTTATTATCATGGATATAGGACCATATTCCTTAATTACCCAGTTTAAAGCATCGTCAAGTCTTCCCGTAGTCCCCCCTGGACCTTTAGCTTTAATGACTATTACTTCTCTTCCGTTAATATCTATCTTTGAGACTATTGTATCCTTAATAGGTTGTGTTATGCTTCCCTTATTTTCATGTATAAGAGTAGATGCCACTATAGGACCCACTGAATCGCCCACAGGTAATCCTTTATTAAAAGCCTCAATAGAGCTTTCAAGAGCTCTTACATCCTCAGTTATAAACGGAAGTAATGAGTATATTTGCATGAGAAGCCAGAGACTCTTGAACTTCCTCGCTATTCTATAATAGTGATTTATCACTTTATATATATAATTAAGTATTCTTGTCGCATCGATCAGGTCGATTAAATTCTTTAGTTCATAGTCTATATTCTCTGGGAGCATATTTTTTACCTCTCTCTCTAAAACTTCCTCAGTTGTTAGAAGTATGTGCTTTATCTTCTTCACAATACCGAAGGGATCTAGGCTAGTAGGCTGGATTATGGTCATCTCTGTTAGGTCTTTAACTCTGTCCTCTACTTCCCTTAATTTAGAATAATCGACTTTTTTACCCTTAAAATGTTCCTTAAAGGTGTTAACTGTAACTGAGAGAGCTCTATCCCTAGCTATCTTAAACATCGAGAGATAGGCTTCTATCTCACTTATCATTCTCCATGTTTCTAGTTCCCTAGATATATAAGCAAAGAACAACAGGAATAGGAAAAACAGGAGTGTGTTGATGATATTTTGTCCATCCAACAGTTTGACACCTCCTTACACTATCTTGGGATTATATTTAAGTTGCCTTGAAATTAAATCTTGCTTAAAATATGGATACACATGCATACTATAATAAGGAACTAGTAGATAAGGTCCTTAAAGAAATAGTGGGTAGGAGGAGAGAGGTAGAGGCTATTGTAGCCGCATTAGCAGCAGGTAAGAATATTTTACTTGAAGGTCCTCCTGGAACCTCTAAGTCAACGATACTTCGTATAATTTCCAAGAAATGTGGGAGACCTTTTTACTTAGTCGAGGGTTCTTCAGATCTTACGCCTCAAAAACTGATTGGAATATTTAATCCTGCTAAGGTACTTAGTGAGGGGTTTAAACCTGAGTGTTTTGATCCTGGCCCTTTAACCCTCGCTATGGAAAAAGGAGGTATATTGTACATAGAGGAGTTTAATAGGCTTCCAGAGGAAGTAGCTAACGTGCTTATAACCGCAGCAGAGGAAAGAGAACTTAACATAGCAAGATATGGAGTCGTTAGGGCAAATCCCCTCTTTAGAATCATCTGTGCAATGAATCCTTACGATGACGTAGGTACTAGACAGGTAAGTAGAGCTCTCTTAGATAGGTTTATCAGGTTAAAGATGGACTACCAGAGCAGGGAGGAAGAGATAGAGATAGTGAGAAAAAGAACTAAAGTTAATCAGTATAAGCTAATAGAGTTGGCTGTCGATATAGCCAGGGAAACACGCTTACATCCCGCTATAAAGATGGGTGCTTCGGTTAGAGGAGCAATAGACATGGTTTTAATACTTAAGGAGATGAAAGCTCTTAAAGGAGAGTTATCCGTTAAGGACGTAGAGACTGCAGCTCTCATGTCCTTCACTTCGAAAATATGGCTTAAGGATCTCTCGTTAACGCCGGAAGATGTGATAAAGGATATACTTAAAAAAGTATTACTTGGGAAGCCTTCATCTCTGGGTTTAAAGGAGGAGAGAAATTTTTGGAAGGATGAAGGATGCTTAAAGGGTTTTTGTGAGTGCACAAGTATTGAAGATATCCTCAAGTTTTCTAGAATAGCCCCTAGGAGAGCTGCTTTAATGGTTAATACGAGTCCTGACGTGCTAGACAAGATTAGCGAAATGGGGGTTAAGGGATTAGAAGTCATAGCAAGGATCATAGGATACTTAGATCCTAGACTAAAGGAGGTAGCAAGGAGATATGCTAGGGAGCTCATCATTAAGCAGACAGCCTATATTTCGAGAGGTTTAGATGGAACCGTAAAGTCAAAGGATCCCTGGAACTATGTAGACTTAGACCTAGATAGCACTATAGAGAAGGTACTTGAAAGTGGACTAAAGACGCTTGATAATTTAGTAGTATATAAGAAAGTTAGAGAGAGTAGAAGCTACGCGATTATACTAGATAAAAGTAGTTCTATGTCAGGGCTTAAGATAGTTATAGGAGCGTTAGTTGCCTCTATTATTGCTTATGCTTATAGTAAGGTAGATGATTACTTAGTACTAGCTTTTGATGATAAGGTAACCATTGTTAAAGAACTGGGTAAACGTGTGAGTGTAGAGGAGCTTGTAGATAGGATATTATCACTGAAGCCTAGTGGTTACACGGACATAAACCTTGCACTTAGGAAGGCGTATAATGAGATGGTTAGAAAAGGACGGAAACCAAGAGGAATTTTAATAACTGATGGAGAATGGACTAAAGGAGAGAACCCTCTAAAGAGCTCCAGGTTATTTTATACGTTACATGTTATCTGTGTACCGAGTAGATGGGTTGGTTTTGCTAGAATGTTAGCAGATACAGGAAATGGGAATTTTATATTTATGGATTCTCTCAGCAATATTCAGGATTATTTAAGCTTACTATTCAGTTAAATAAGTTTAATATTACCATATCTAAAATTTTTTAAATCATAAAACATTGTTAGGAAGGGATTTAATGGAAGATCTAGAGAGAGGGATGAGGGAGATTATTAATCATATAATGAATAAAGTAATACCTTCTCTGGATGTAAAATCTGTTGAGAAAATGATGGATATGTTAATAGAGGCAAAGAAAAAAGGCAGAAAAATAATGATGGTTGGAGCTGGACGTTCAGGGCTTGTAGCAAAGTCATTTGCTATGAGGCTAATGCATCTAGGATTTAAGGTTTATGTGCTCGGTGAGACTATAACACCTTCAGTAGACAAAGATGATCTAGTTATTGCCGTTTCAGGATCAGGAAGCACTCAGATAGTTGTTTCTACAGCTGTAGCTGCCAAGAAAAAGGGCGCAAAAATAGTTTCCGTGACTTCTCATCCTGACTCACCTTTGGGCAAGATAAGTGATCACTATGTAATCATACCAGGTAGAACCAGGGTTTCTAAAGAGGCTGATTACTTTGCGAGACAGGTACTAGGAATCTATGAGCCGTTAGCTCCTCTAGGTACTCTCTTTGAAGATTCTGCGATGATATTCTTTGATGGACTAATAGCTGCTTTGATGAAGAGATTAAATGTTAATGAAGAAGACATGATGAGAAGGCATTCAGACCCTGTATATATAAGCTAGTGCTCAGCTAACTTTTTTCTTCCAGCGAGTACGTCTTTTAGCTCCTGCTTATCTTCTATTACTTTTATAACTCTCCACTCTAAAGTTCCCCTTATAAGGTTATGATCCACTAAACCTACCTTGTCTAACAGTCTTAGTACGTGATATAGTGATGAGTATTCTCTTACGATGCCTTTATCTAATGCTTTCTTAAGAAGCTCAGGAGTTGTTATAGGCTGCCCCATCTCTACTAGCATCTGGTAAATTTTTTCAGCTCTTTCTATTACTTTCTCACTTCTCTTTCTGCCCATAAATAGCACCCTTGCTTAAATTAAAATAACTTATTTATTTTGTTTACGCTTTGTTAAAAAAAGACAGAATCTTATTCTTAAGTAATTTAGGTTCTATTTCTTCTATTTTATAACCGTAGCTACTCATGACATTTAAAATATACTTATCAAAAAATCTCTCATCTAACAATACAGCTATGGCTTTATCTCTTTCGGATCTAATACTTCTACCTAATGCCTGAATAACCTTCATTATAGCTGGAGTAACATAAGTATGTCTCCATGCCTTATCCCTATCCCTGGTGCGGGCAAACATTATTTCATAGAATTTCTTTCTATAAGAGCTGGGTTCGGGTATAGGAAGACCGGCTATAACTATAGCTTTTATTAGACTCTCTTCTTTAATTCTTACCTCTATTCCCTCAGCTATTTTACCCCATGCTGAGCATGCGATCAATACTTTATCCTTAATACCTATCATTGATATAACATCTTTAATACTCGTAGTTTCTCTTTCCACTAGTACATCTTTTACTTTAACATAGGGTAAAACACACTTAAGATAGTCATATGAAGGAAAGACCGCCATAACTATTCCTGTAGGTACCGAGCGATAGACCTCCCTTATAAGATGACCCATTTCAACAAAGTTTCTCTCGTCTCTTTCAACATATCGGGAGGAGATGTTCCTTATACCTAAGACCTTTATGTTATTAGCGTAAAGAGAGGGCATAGTGAGAAGAGTTATATTCTTACTTTGAAGACCTAAAGTAGAAACTAGATAGTCCTCAGGAGGTAGGGTACCACTCATGATGACAGCTGCATGGGCTTCTCTAAGAGGTTTAGTAGTGTCTAACGGGGGAATTACATATGTCAATCTTATGATGGTTGACGTGAAATCTCTCTCAGCCACTATGATTCTGCTAGCTCTATGTTTATGAAGCTCTTTCCAGAACTCCGCTATCTTCCTCGTATAACTTGAAGGAGTTATTAGTCTTCCTTCCTCAACCTGCTCTATTATTAAGGCTACTTTAAACAGAGCTTCGGGATTAAGGTCGTAAACAGGAAAGTTTTCATGCTCTATCTCTAGATAGCTCTTCTCACCTAGTTTTCTCTCTAAAAACTTAAAGTATGATAAAAGCTTAGTTAGTTCCTGAATAATGATCTCTTTTTCTTCTCCTTTATAGAGCTTAAGCACCTCTTTTCTAGCTTTTACCAACCAACTCTTTCTTAGCTCTTTTGTAAGCATGCCAGTTATACTATCTGAGAGGTTATGACCTTCATCTACTATTATAACCGATTTTTTTATGTCATACCCTAGGTCATATTCTAGTAATGTCCTTATGTCGGGATGAAATAGGTAATTATATACAGTCACTATAATAGTTGCTCTGGAGGCCATTTTCTTTGCCAATTCGTAAGGGCATGCCTTTATCTCCTTGCCGAAACTCATTACATCTACTTCCTGTAAAGATGCTTCCTCAAGAATACTAGCCTTCTTATAGAAAGGACATTTGTTATTCCTAACCATAAAAGAACAGTATCTTAAAAAATCATCGTATTCAACGTTCTTGAGACTTTCAAACAGACACATATCCTTCTTATTGTAGATACATGAGAAAGTGATGTTGGTTTTACCACATATTTTCCTTAATTCGTTAAGTGGGGAAACTAGCTGGTTCTTAGTCTTAACCAGGTAAAAAATCCTAAGGTTGTTTTCTAACGCAGCACTTAATGTACCTGTTAACACGGCAGCAGTTTTACCACTACCTGTAGGATAGTTCACTAATAATATACCTCCTTTTTTAGAGATTTTATACGCTTCCTTAGCTAACTCAAGCTGGCCTTTTCTCCATCTCTTATACGGAAATAAATCTTTTAGACTAAGCGCTATGCTCAATTAAACTCTAGCCTCGTTTACCTTAAATCTACTTGTTATATTGTTTCTAGCCTTAATAATGTTGTAGTCAAACTTAGTCTATCGCTATCCTGAGCTCTTCCTTTAAAGTTCTCAAAACATACATCGTTTTCGTTGACTCTACACCAGGTATCTTACCTATTTTATCTAAAACAGAGGTAAGTTCCTCTTTACTTCCTACTCGTACCTTAGCTATTGCATAGTACTCACCAGTAACATCATATAACTCGTATATTTCGGGTATCTTCTTTAGTTCCTCTAGAACGGTCTCGAACTCTGAGGGAGTAGTGGTTATGGCTACGATGGCTACAGTGTTCTTTCCTACCTTTTCAGGATCTATTATGGCTTGAAACCTTTTTATAACACCCTGTTTCATCAGCTTCTTTATCCTTAAATGAACCGTAGCCTCTGATACCTTTAAGACGTCAGCTATCTTGGAGTAGGATGTTTTAGCATCGTTTTGAAGTATTTCTAATAATTTTTTATCTATAGTGTCAAGTTTAGGTTTTGATGTGGAAGACACCTTTATTCACTCCCTGTTTTTATATATAGTTATCAAAAAAATATTAATATTTTTGTATGAAAATGAGGAAATAATTAGGTCCTAAGTAGTAAATCTTAACTTTTCTGCAAAGCTTTACTCACTGGTTCATACACTATCATTGCTAGCACAAGAGATATACCTGCCTGTCCAAAGAGATCTCTCATGAAAGATATTAAAGCCGGCGCGTATCCTTTGATGAATACGTTAACAAAGAAGTACGTTAACGCCATAAGGAGACCTGCTATGGCTAGGTAGACTGCCCTTATGATAGCATTCCTACCCTTACCTAAACCAGCTATAACACCCTCTACTCCGTGAGCAAGTAAAGAAACGTACCATCTAGGATAGCCTAGTAATATGTCTGCTATGAAGGGTCCTATGACTCCCACTAACCCTCCCACTTTTGATCCATATAATAATGCAGCCAGAAATATGCCTACGTCGCCTATATGAGTATAACCTCCAGTGGGTGAGGGAAAGATAGCTCCCACCCCAGCTGTCAAGATAGCGGTTATAGCTGAGAAAATAGAGATAGCTCCTATGTCTGTCGTAGTGATTATGAACTTGAATCTTCTCAATTCTTCCTTAGAGCACCAAAAGCTCATTAAATAGAGTAACGAAGAGACAATCGCTAGTAAGAAGCCTATAAAAGAGGCTAGTTTTAGCATTAAAGGTATTATTACAGCTGAATACGCTGCTAGTATGGAAGCTATCAAGGTGGATGTGGGAAGATACGCTGGATTAGGAGATTTAAGCCCTAACAAAGGAAGTATAAGAGATGTGAGTGTAAAAGTAAGGTAAAGAGCTATAGAGATTTTTTCCCAGCTACCAATATGTATCTCAGGAGATAGGCCCCCAACGGTGGCATCAACATATGATATTAGCGATAAAGTCAGCAGCAATTCCCCGATCACTAAACAGAGGAAAAATTTCTCTATAAACTCCCTGAGCTTAGTACTCAATAACATCCCCATTTCCTAGATTACTATCTTCGTTATTACCTTTGTTCCTAGTCAATTTCCTAAAAATGCTATAATAGTT
>CAZKLN010000018.1:0-25241 GCA_964553765.1 uncultured Thermofilaceae archaeon | reverse complement strand
TGTGAATAGTAAAAGGAAGGAGATCGTATTGTAAATTTTTATATAGGTTAGAGTAGTATTTTAGGTTATGAGGGGATTAACAGCTCTTGTTCCCTTGATAGCTACGTTCATTCTTATGTCTTCAACCCTAGGAGAGCCTGTGATCCTTTCCTGGCCCTCAGAAGAGTGGCCCATTACTAAAGTTGATAACACGCTGGTCTTAGAGCTGAACCTCTGGAACTTAAAATCAGCCAGAGGATCCGCCGTCCTGGTTAGTAACAAAGGCTTAACCATGTTCTATGCTAACCTGTATGACATACTGCAGGTAAGCTCTGGAGGCTGGGTAACCGGTTACCCTGAGATCTTCTATGGGTATAAGCCATGGAACAGATACTATGTTAATGGGAGGTGGCTTAAACTTCCGCTAAGGATTAAGGAGCTGCCCACGGTCTATTTAATCGTGAACTACACTATATGGGCGAGAGAACCCCTGTCTTTAAACTTCGCCTATGACCTCTGGATCACTAAAGATAAGTTTTCGAGGAGAATAGGTAAAGAGGACGTTGAAGTGATGATATGGCTGTATCACACCGAGTTAACACCAGCAGGGAAAAGAGTTGAGATGACAGTGATGCCCGTTAACTTTAATGGAGAGGAGATAAAACTGAGGTGGGAGGTATGGCTTGGCAAAGCTGACTGGACTATAGTGACGTTTAAACCTGGTAAACTTCTCATAGGTAAAGTTAAGCTCAAGCTGAACGATTTTATCTTGAAAACGAAAGACCTAGTTAAGAAGCTTGAAAGAAGAGATATCCTTAGTCACTATCTAGAGGACGTAGAGTTAGGGTCAGAGTTCGGTGATCCCTACACTAGAAAGGCGACGTTCGGATGGATAATCTATAATTTTAACATATTAGGAGAGACCTAGTTCCCTTAGAAACACTTAAAGAATTTAGAGTCGCTATAAGGTTGGTGGTTCAGTTGAGCCTTACCGCTGAGGACATCGTTAGGCTTTTTGAGGAGGATGTCAGGGCTAGGAGGAGACTTGCTGAGCTGCTCGTCTCTGAGCCTGATGTCAGGCTTGCTCTGGCTAACGCCATCCTGCGCGAGGTTGCCACGAAGGAGGACATTAGGGAGCTCAGGGAGGAGATGTACAGGGTTAGGGAGGAGCTTAAGGCGTACATAGATGCCAGGATAAATGGGCTTGAGGGAAGGGTTGATAGCCTTGGGCAGAGAATCAGTAATCTTGGGCAAAGAATCGGCGGGCTTGAGGGAAGGATAAGTGGGTTTGAAGGGAGAATAAACGGACTTGAAGGAAGGATAGATGGGCTTGAGAGGAGGGTAGACGACCTAGCCGCCTTGGTCAGGGCGTCGCTCATAGCCATAGTAGTGACTCTAGCCTCAACAGTGCTAACCCCGCTCATACTTAAGCTTCTCGGAGTGCTGTAATCCTGGTGTGAGTGGTTCAGCGGATGCGGTTTTTATATATCAACCTTAGCTCCCTTTATTCGAGTCCTCAGGGGATGATTTTTAACTTCATGCCGCCTGATCTGTTCTTAATCGCTCTTACTCAGGAAAACTATGTCAAAAGTAACTAAGATTACAGTAAAATAATTGAATTCTCTTAAAGTAATTATGGTTAAGAGGAAGGGATATTTAATGAAGGGTAATCTTCTGTTAGTATCGCTTTTATCCTTACTGATGTCAAGTTCCTTAATCTCTAATGAAACTTTCTCAGTAAACACGATAAACGTGGCGATACCTGATCTACCCTTAACTCTTAACCCCCTTATGGCAAGAGACGGGATAAGCTTGAGGGTGATAAGGCTTCTATTTGAGCCTCTATACGATTACGGACCGGAGATGAGGTATGTCCCTGTACTAGCCTATAAGGAACCCTTACTCCTTACTAACGTATTGAAAGTAAGGATAAAAGAGCATTTATTGTGGAGTGATGGAACACCCTTAACAGCCTATGACGTAGAGTTTACGTTCAAGGTGTTAAAGACGCTTAATCCTCCCCACCTCAATGAGTCACTAAGCTATCTTAAAAGTGTAAAAGCCGTAAATGAACACGAGGTTGAGCTAGAGGTAGATAGGAGAGGCATATCTCTAATTCTCGAGAAGATCCTAACGTTACCTATTTTACAGAGAAATCAGTGGGAGCCTATATTCAGGAAGTCGCTGGAAAGTAGGAACCCGGTAGAGTGGTTCTCTAAGAACTGGCCTCAACCATTAGTATCCTCAGGACCCTTCATCCTTGAGAGTTGGAAAGGCGGCGTCATAATCCTCTCTAAGAACAGGTTCTATAGGCTATTTGAGGGACCCTATATTGAAAGAGCAGTCTTAAAGGTGTATAAGGGTACCGATGACGCTTTACTGGGACTTAGGAGAGGAGAAGTTGACTACATATGGTGGTACTTGACACCGGGTTACGCTGAGGTACTTTATGGTGATCCAAAGATGAACTTAGTTACTAGTCCAGGGGATTACCTTTATTACGTAGGATTCAATTTAAGGAGAAAGCCCCTTAACGATATAGCTTTCAGGAAGGCTGTACTTGAGCTAGTGGACAAGGGGTTTATAGTAAGGAACATCCTAAGGGACTACGGTAAGGAGGTCTGTTCACTAGTACCTCCTTGGAACGTAGAGTGGTACAGTAATTGTAGTATTGGGGAGGAGGTTAGTTTAGCTATGAGAGTTAGGAAGGCGAGAGACATCCTGAGAGAGGCAAATTACACATGGTTAGGCAATTCACTGATATTCAAAGGGGAAAGAGAGCCCAGAGAGATAGTAATAGTAGTTCCTTCACCTGATGCAGAGCCTATTTTATATAAAGTAGGTTTTGCCCTTCAACATTGGCTAAGCAAAATAGGGGTAAGATCTAAGGTAAAGTTACTGTCGCTGGGAAAGTTTATAGACACGGTCTTTAAGAGACAGGAGTTTGACATATTCCTTTATTGGGTGGACACTTCTTTCTATCCTGATTACCTTAGGACCATGTTCTATAGTAAATTCTCAGGTAAGGGCATGGCTAACGTGTTTGGGTATAAAAATGTATTATTTGACTCCTTGGTTGAGAGACTTATGGGAGAAGAGAATAGGGATGAGAGGAAGGAAATCGTGTTAAAGATGCAGAAGTTACTTAATAAAGATGTACCATGCATTCCTCTATGCATGCCTAAGCTTATAGAGGTGCACTCAGGCAGGTTCGTTGGATGGGTTCTAATGCCAGGTGGTATAGGGAATAAATGGAGCTTCTTATCTATCAGAAGTTCCGAATAGCTTAATGTATTAATAAGTTTGTTTTAAAGTTTGGTAATAGGTGGGTATTATTATAAACAAAAACCTCATAGCCCTCGGTCTGTTAAGCATTATAATCTTTGTCTCAATGGGAGCTTTACTGGTTATAGGACAGCCATACGTACTACCTCCCCCCTCTAGGTACTCACCCCCTGAACGAGAGTATAGGGAAGAGGGTTACGATGCTGTGTGGTTAGTAAGGGACAAGCGTTTTACATTTAACGGTACTCATCTAATAAAGAGGATATACTATAAGCTAAAAATACTTACAGATGCCGGCGCTGATAAGTACTTTGAGAGAAAAATAGTATATAACAGGGATTGGGAGACACTCATAGTCCATTCAATGAGAACTATTCAACCCGATGGAACAGTCCTAGAGCCTATGCCTGATGCCATACAAGACATACCCCTTGTTAGAGAGAGAATATACGATAACGCAAGACAAAGGATTTACCAAATGCCTGGAGTTAAGGTAAATTCCATAATAGAGGCTAATTACACGATAATAGATAAGTTCCCCATAGAAGGAGAGTTTCAGGACGGGTTCGTTTTCCAAGATGACATTCCCATAAGATATGAGAGATACACGGTAATTCTTCCCGAAAACTACACTCTTTTCGAGGACTGGAACCTCTTAATGACCCTTGGTATAGAGGAGATGCCTGTCGAGTTTACGTCCTATGATAACGGTACATACGTGTGGGAGGCTAGAAACGTACCAGCTATTCTAAATGAGGAAGGTAGACCTCTAAAGGAGGAGATAGCTCCCGCTATAGCGTTGTCATCGATATCTTCTTGGGATGAGATAGGTGAGTGGTGGTGGAGCTTAGTTAAGCACGTCATTGAGCCAAAAGAGGAGGTTGTGGATAAAGTTAGAGAGCTCGTGGAACAAGGGAAAACTGGCGTTGCAGAGATCTATCATTGGGTTGAGAAGAACATAAAGTACGTCGCACTTGAGTTTGGGTTAGGAGGGTTTAAGCCTTATGAGCCTGGCATAGTCCTCAAAAACCTTTACGGTGATTGCAAGGACGGGGCATCCCTCCTAGTCTCCATGCTAAAGGCGATGAACCAGACAGCGTACTTAGTTCTGATAAACAGTATGGGTGATGTAAGTCCAGAGCTCCCAGCATTAGCCTTTGATCACGCAATAGCAGCTATACCGCTCGAGGAGGAGATCTATGGTTCTAAGTGGCTTTTCCTGGACACCACAGCTGTTACTAACCCTTACGGATATATACCCATAGGGGATCAGGGAAAATGGGCCCTAATAGTAGGTGTTAATAACACAGTACATATCTTTACTCAGACTCCTAAGTATCCTCCCGAAACCAATAGGTTCTATCTATTGAAGTACTTGGTTCTTGAAGAGACGGGTGATGTAAATGGTATGGTTAGATGGGAGGCTACAGGGTTCTACGACTGGTTCCTTAAGTATATGTTCAGGATGGCTTTAACTGAGGAACAGAAAGAGTTACTGCTTAAGCAGTATGTGACTTCGATAGCTCCTGGCGGAGAGCTTAAACACTATGAGATAAGTGACTTAGAGAATTATACCAGACCTTTTACTCTCGTACTGTCCTTTAAGGCAAGTTCCTACGCTAGTCCCTATGGAGAGGACTCATTGATGTTTAAAATTCCCTTAGAACCTCCTAGAAGCAGACCCGTGAAGAGAGAGTGGAGGTACTATCCTTACATACTAGGATTTCCCTCGATAACAGAGGAGGTAGGTGAGGTGCTTATACCAGAGGGCTGGGATGTTAACTTTCTACCTAAAAATATGACGTTGGAGAAGTACTGGGGAAATATTTCAGTAACATACTCGAAAATGGGAAGAAAGATTATAGGAAGAGCCGTTATGAGAATAGACCATGAAGAGCTTCCCAGATGGATGTACAACGAGTATGTTGAGTTTTTAGAGAAGTACTCTAAGAGGGTGGAGTTACCTGTCATAATAACTAAGGAGTAGGAATGAGTAGCGTAGGTAACGTTGCCTCTCAAGCTCCTTCTGGTGCTAATACCTAACCCTGGCAGTTGAAGGAAAAGATAAGAGAGGAATGTGAGAAAATCAAGAGAGTTTCATGAAAAGGCTCCTTTATGGATGAGGAAGTTCTTTAAGGAAAGGAATATTATATGGAGGAAACCTTTCCTTACAGATGCACCTATCTTGATAGCCGTGTTTGGTAGAAAAACAGCATCTTACTTTGTTCAGAGCATTTGGTTATCAATAGGATACTTAATCCTAGCGTTAGAGGAAAGAGGGTTAGCTTCTCTTACATATACTCCTTCCAAGGTTAGATGGATAAACGAGTTGTTAAAAAGTACCAAAGGAGTATATTCTTCAAACCATAATACCTGTAGGAAAATCTTCAGAGAGGAGAGAAACGAAGGAAAGATTAGACCTAAACGAGATACTGTTTTTCAATGAGTGGAAGCGAACGGAGAGACCTTCAAGGTAGAATTAAGGTTCCCGTTTCTTTTCTCATAATCCTCTCTAAATCTTTTAGATGTCCTATAACGGAGGGTTTTCCTGTCTTGCTCACGAACTCCACTGCAGCTTTAACCTTAGGTCCCATGCTTCCGGGAGGAAAGTAGCCCCGAGCTAGATACTTCTCCAGCTCCTTAGCCTTAATCCTTCTTAAAAGTACCTGAGAGGGAGTACCGTAATTTAGGTAAACTCCTTTAACATTGGTAAGTAAGATAAGGATGTCAGCGCCTATTCCTATAGCTAAGAGAGAGGAAGTTAAATCTTTATCCACAACAGCATCAACGCCTCTAAGTTCCCTCTCATCTGAGATGGGTACTCCTCCGCCGCCAGCCGCTATGACTATTCTTCCTTTTCTCAAAAGATCAGAAACCATGTTAAGCTCTAATACCTCTCTAGGTTGAGGTGAGGGAACAACCCTCTTCCATACTCCCTTCTTTACCTCTTTCACAACCCATCCCTTTCTTTTTGAGAGAGCAAGCGCTTCATCGCGATTATAACTAGGTCCTATAGGTTTACAAGGATCCTGAAAAGCCGGATCGCTTCTCTCGACAAGGACCCTAGATATTAAACAGGCCACCTCAACCTTGATGCCCATGCTTAATGCTGCCTGAGTGATAGCCTGCTGTATCATGTAACCAATGAGGCCTTGTGACATAGCTACACACGCGTGGAGAGGCATAGGTGGTGCTACATCTGCAGAGTGTTCTTGTTGAAGATATATAGCTCCTACCTGTGGTCCATTACCATGAGTTATGATCACTTCGTTTTCTAATGCCACTCTCACCAGTTGAGGCGCTATTCTAGATAAGGTTTCTATATGTTCCTCGAAAAAGCCTTGCTGCTGCTTATTTAATAAGGCGTTTCCTCCTAGCCCTATGACTATGCGCAAGCTTATTACCTCATGTTACTTTTTTCTCTAAGATAAAATGGGGAGAAGTGTTAAAATTAGGTTACTGAAAGATAGTGTTCTCGTAGAGTCAGATAGGTCTACTATAGAGGAACTATCTCATAGTCTTCAGGAAACTGAGACTCAGAGAAAGGGGCTTAAATGGATGCTGGTTTATAAAGGAGAGATTGAGGATGTACTTGATGTACTTGAGAGAATAGGTCTAGAGGAGGAAAACATAGAGGTTGTTGAGGAGAGAATAGGCTTCAAGGAGTTCTTAAAGTCCTTGAAAAGGAGACATAAAGGAACACTTATATGCCCAATATGCGGATCAAAAAACGTAGTGTTAATGCCCTTTACTGGGTGGTTGTTACCCTCAACATATATGTGTAAGGACTGTGGATACATTGGGCATTTAGTTGTCGAGGTGGATGAAGAATGATGAAGATAGAGGATCTGGTTTCTAAGTACACTGCTAGAGAGCTGGCCTCTAAAATAGATCACACGTTAGTAAAGCCTTCAGCTACCGAAGATGAGCTTAAGAGAGTGTGTCTGGAAGCCATAGAGTACGGGTTTGTAGGATGTTGTGTTAACCCATGGTATGTCGACAAAGCAGCAGAGATGCTCTCGGGTACAGGAGTTAAGCTAGTTACTGTCGCTGGTTTTCCCTTAGGAACACAGCCTGTAGAAATCAAGCTTAGGGAGCTCGAGGTGGCTACATCAAAAGGTGCGGAAGAGGTAGATGTAGTTATGAACATAGGAGCTTTCAAGAGCGGACACATGGACTACGTCAAGGAAGAGCTTACAAGTCTTGTGGATAAAGCACGTGAAACAGGGATTATTCTTAAGGTAATAATAGAGACAAGCCTCTTAACCGATGAAGAGATAGAGGTAGCTTCCAAGCTTGTAAAGACAGTCGGCGCTCACTTCATAAAGACAAACACAGGATTTGGTCCTCGGGGAGTGACGTTAAGGGATGTATACCTTATTAAGAAAGCTATAGGGGATATACCCGGTTTAAAGGTCGCAGGTGGGATAAGACATTATATTGAGGCTGCTGTTTACCTGGAGATGGGTGCTGAGAGGATAGGTACTAGTACAGGAGTACAGATTATAAAGGAGTATAGTGTTATCAGAAGCCTAGAGGAAAAAGGGAAGTGAATAGGGATTTTTAGTTATTCTTTTATAAGTGAACACCTCATCCTCCCATTGATAGGCATGAAAACGAACAACGAAGTAGGTATAGCCGGTTATGGAGCTTACGTACCTCTCTATAGAATACGAGATGAGGAAATAGCGAGAGTATGGGGTAGAGAAAGAAGTAGGGTACCTATCATTGAAAAAAGCGTACCAGGGATGGATGAGGACTCCTTGACTATGGCTGTAGAAGCAGGTCTTAATGCTTTAAGGAGAGCGGAGATAGAGGCCAATAGAATAGGAGTCGTGTTCGTTGGCTCAGAGAGCCCTCCGTACGCAGTAAAACCTTCAGCAACAGTTATCGCTGAGGCGTTAGGCATAGGACCCAAGATAGTCGCTGTAGACATGGAGTTTGCCTGTAGAGCTGGAACAACGGCTATGCAAAGCGTCATAGGCATGGTCTCTAGCGGGATGATCGAGGCAGGAATGGCTATAGGAACCGATACAGCTCAAGGAAGACCCAGTGATGAACTTGAATACACAGCGGCTGCTGGTGCAGCAGCCTTTATACTTATAAGAAAAAGCAAGAAGACATTAGCCTTCTTTGAAGGGTCCTATTCCTATGTCACAGATACACCCGATTTCTGGAGGAGAGAGGGGGAGAGGTTCCCTCATCACGCTTTTAGATTTACAGGTAAACCTGCTTACTTCCGTCATATATATGAGGCATCTAAAGGATTAATGGAGGAGCTAGGTCTCAAGCCCTCAGACTTTGACCATGTTGTCTTCCATCAACCTAACGTCAAGTTCCCATTAGAAATGGCTAAGATGCTTGGATTTGACAAAGAGCAGATTGAACTTGGTTTACTGAGCGGCGAAATAGGTAATACGTATGCTGCTGCATCTCTGATCGGGTTTGCTAACGTACTAGATCATGCTAAGCCTGGGGAAAGGATCCTGGTAGCGTCCTTTGGAAGCGGAGCTGGATCAGATGCTTTCAGCGTAGTAGTTCAGGATGCTATAGAGGAAAGAAGAGAGTTAGCGCCTAAGGTTAGAGATTATGTTATGAGAAAAATTAACGTTGATTATTCAATATACTCTAGATTTAGAGAGAACATAAAGATGAGGTGAGGGGGTTGGAAAAGGTCTATGTAGTGGGAGGAGGTGCGACTAAGATAGATGAACACTGGGATCTTTCACTGAGAGATCTTATGGTTCAGGCATCTGAAAGGGCTATAAACGATGCTGGTATCGAGAAAAGGGATATAGAGGCTATCTACGTAGGTAACATGTCTTCAGGTCCTCTTCAGGGACAAGAACATCTAGGATCTTTAATCTCAACATGGTTAGGTATACCAGGTGTATCGGCATATAAAGTCGAGGCTGCCTGTGCTAGTGGAGGGGTTGCCCTTCATAGTGCCTTTACGAGCGTTGCATCGGGTCTCTACGATTGTGTCCTGGTCGTCGGGGTTGAGAAGATGAGCGATGCGATAACAAGCGACCTCACCTCAGCCTTGATAATGGCGGATGACCAAGAGTACGTAGCTTTCACAGGAGCATCGTTTGTAGGACTTAATGCACTAGTGTATAGGGCATATATGGAGAGGTATCATGTAAAGCAGGAGGACATAGCCCTCTTTGCAGTACATGACCATAAGTACGGGGTAAACAATCCCTATGCCCAGTTTAGAAAGGAAATTAAACTGGAAACGATACTCTCCTCTCCTTTAGTAGCTGATCCTATAAGGTTGTTTGAATGTGCCCCAGTAGGAGACGGGGCCGCGGCGTTAATACTATGCAACGAGAAAAAGGTGAGGACCCTTAAACACGGCTCGCTCATAGAGCTCGCGGGAAGCGCTGTAGCTACTGACGCGCTAAGCATTAACTATAGGGAGGACATACTGACCCTAAAAGCTACCAGAGTAGCCTTTGAAAGAGCTCTTAAAATGGCCGGAATCGAGAGAAAGGACGTTGATCTAATAGAGGTACATGATGCTTTTACGATACTTGGCGTAATACATCTTGAGGACCTAGGTTATGCCAGGAAAGGAGAAGGATGGAGGCTCGTTAAAGAGGGGGAAATAGAGATTGACGGAAAAATACCTACGAACACTATGGGAGGGTTAAAAGCGAGGGGGCATCCTGTGGGGGCTACAGGTATATATCAGGTTCTAGAGGTTCTAATGCAGCTTAGAGGCGAAGCAGGAAAGAATCAAGTAAACGAGGCTGAGATAGGGCTCGCTCAAAACGTTGGAGGATTAGGTGGGACAGTTACGGTAAATTTGCTTAGAAAGGTGAGGTAGGATGAGCGTTAAGGTAAGAAGTGTGCCGAGGGTCTGGAGGGAGATAAAGATAAAATACAGACTCATAGGAGGGAAGTGTCCTAACTGTGGAAAGAGTTTCTACCCATATAGGGATAACTGTCCATATTGTGGATTTAAAGGCGCTAAGGAAGTAGAGCTCCCGAGAGAGGGTAAGGTAATAACCTACACCGTGATAAGAGCTCCTCCCGCAGATTTCACTCAGTATGCGCCTTATCCCATAGCTTTAGTAGAGCTTAAAGACGGTACAAGAGTTATAGCTCAACTAACGGACGTGAACATAGAGGATATAAGAACAGGTATGAGTGTAGAAGCCGTGTTCAGGAAATATAGGGAACAAGGAGAGGACGGTATAATAGAATATGGTATAAAGTTCAGACCCTTACTTAAGAGCTGACACGATAAATTATCTCTTCTTTCTCCTCACTAAACATCCTTTTTACCTTAGACTTTGACATTAACTCTTGAATAGCTTTGTAAAGACCGGCCATAGGTATCTTTCTCTCCTTAGCCCACCTGTATAACTCTGACTTGGCGACTTCTCCTCCTCTGGAGGCTATATAATTATAGACTAGCTCGCTGAAACCCTTGGGTAATGTTTCTTCTACTTTAACCTTGTGAGATCTAGCTGGCTTCTCAACTAAGAAAGTAGTTATATCCCAGGAGTGCTCATCCTTCTCTCTTTTTTTCTTTACCATTACATTTTAGATAGACAGCTTTAGCTTTAAAACTAACCTCAATAATACGCTGAAAAATAGCTTAATTTTTTCGTAAAAATGAGAAGTAAAACCTCCCAGGTGAGCTTATATTTACCTCCAAGTCATTTTTAGATCAGCAATAATGTGCATATGTATTAAGGGGTTAATAAAGGCATTTATTATAGTTAGCCTTAGGATAGCTATCTTCTGCTTAAGATTACTGGAAAATATTACAGCTTTTATCAGGAGTATTTTTGAGAGACTATTATCCTTTAATGATTCTCTAATAGAGGATGGTAATGAGGAAACAAGGCCTTATGCTTAAATCATCTATTCTTAGCTCTTTTAACCTTTTAATTAAGGATTCTCTTATAAGTTATAATATAATGTTAAAATAAATTAAAGATTGCTAATTTTTAATTATATGATTTTTTGAATGAAATTAATAGGCTAGAATCAGATAAATTTTTTAGGTAGACACTAAGTAGGGCTCATTAAGGTGTTGTAAGTTGGTAGGAATTTCATTATCAGGTAAATATGTTATAAATGTGAGGATAGAGGTCCATGGAATAGTTGAGAAGGCGGACATTGTAGGAGCTGTGTTTGGTCAGACAGAGGGGCTTCTAGGAGAGGAGCTTGATATGAGAGAGCTACAAAAGAGTGGAAGACTCGGTAGGATAGATGTGAAGACCGAAAGAACAGGTAATAAGACCATAGGATTCATAAGGATCCCTTCAAACCTTGATAGAGTTGAGACTGCCTTAATAGCGGCAGCTATAGAGACTGTAGATAGGGTAGGTCCCTATCATGCTAGGGTAGAGGTGTTAAACATAGAGGATGTTAGAGTTGAAAAAAGAAAGAGAATAATTGAAAGGGCTAAAGAACTTTTGAAAAAACTTGAAAGTACTACACCTGAAAGCAGGGAGTTAATGGAGGAAGTTCTCAAAAGTATCAGAGCGGCTGAGCTAAGATCTTACGGACCAGAAAAGCTTCCAGCAGGTCCTGATGTTAGCAGATCGGATACGATAATAGTGGTTGAGGGGAGGGCTGACGTAATAAATCTTCTTAAACATGGTTACGGGAACGTTATAGCTCTAGAAGGGGCCGGCTCTCAGATACCTAAGACTATAACAGAGCTTTCTAAGAGGAAGAACGTCATACTTTTCGTGGACGGTGATAGAGGGGGAGAGTTGATAATAAGGAACGTTCTTGGTTCAGTCGACGTTGATTACATAGCCAGAGCACCTCAAGGAAGAGAGGTTGAAGAGTTAACTGGGAAGGAGATAGCTAAGGCGTTAAGGAACAAGTTACCGGCTGAGGAATATCTAGAAACGTTAACAAAAGAAAAACGAACGGTAAAACGTGTTCAACAAGCTAAACCTCAGATTAAAGGGGAGGAAGTTAAGGTAGATTTAATAGAGGGATTTAACATACCGGATGAGGTTAAGGAGGAGGTTGGTAAACTTAAAGGAACTCTTGAGGCTATAATATATGATGAAAACTGGAAACCTATAGAGAAGCTTGCCGTTAAAGATCTAGTTAACAGGCTTCAAAACATAGAAAACGCGAACTATGTAATGTTTGACGGCATAATTACCCAGAGAATAGTAGATGCTGCTTTTAAAAGTGGTGTAAAGCTCGTTATAGGGGCTAGAATAGGAGATGCAACTAGAATACCAGAGGAGGTGAAAATAACTACATTCAACGAGATACTGCGTGAGAACAGGAGTTAATACAATATTTCGTTAAACACCGGTATAAGCTCCCTTAAATCTTTTAGATATAGAACTCGCTTAGCAACTTTTATGACGGCTTCAGATGTGGGGTTTACGGCTATGGAGAAACCGCTTTTAAGCATCATAGGTAAGTCTACTTCGCTATCCCCGACTGAAATGGTTTCTGTAGGAGAGATACCTAGCTCTTCACACACATTCTTAAGTACCAAATCCTTGTTATTGTATAGGACTTTTACCTCTACCTCTCCAGTTAAAACGTTATTACTGATGATTAACCTGTTTGAAACCGCTTTATCTATACCTAATATCTTAGCTACATAGTCCGTAAGTACGTCCAAACCTGCACTTATAGCTATTGTTTTAAGTCCTTTAATTTTTAAAAATCTAATTAGCTCTTTACCGCCATCTCTAAGCTTAACCTCTTTGATTATTTCAATTATTTTATGGAAAGGAATATCTTTCCACAGTGATACATCTAGTTCAGCCCATTTAACATAGTCTATCTCTCCTCTTTTGAACATCTCAGCATACTTTTTAGCTATATTCCACGTACCTAGCTTCTCATGGATAAATCTCCAAATGCTGTCTATCTCAGTCAATACACCATCAACGTCAAACACTACAGCTTTATATCTCATTGTTCTTCAAGAAACTGAGGATATACAAACCTTAAATAATTATTAGATATCAAACATTCAAAGAATTATATACTTTAATGAGAAAACAGGCTCTTCCGTTATATCTAAACTCTTCAGAGAACCTCTAATCTTTTTCCATCCAGCTTTAATATTAGCTTATTAAGTATTTCCCTTCCAACTATGACCTCCACTGATAAGTTCTCAGGAGATAGCGGTACGAGCACCCTGACATCACCTAACCTCAGTATCGTTTCTCTGAAGGCATAACATTTTCTAATAATAACGCAAGCTTCTCATTAGCATAAAGAGGACCGTCGAACCCTGTATCTACGAGACAGGGACCCCTTAGCCTGGAATCCCGTACAGTTAGTTCAAGCTAAATTACAGGAATTGCAGGGAGCTTCCTGCCTCTCGAGTTGTAACCATCTTCAACATAGTCGTAGCTAATCCTCAACTTTAACCCACTCCGGAAGTTTAAGCCTGGTTCTCCTTAGAGTTAGAGACGGGGCTCTTAGCTTAGCAATCTTTAACGCTGATATTACCGTAGGCCCCTTTACTTCCTTATGCCTTAATAGATTAGGATATTTAGAGGCTATGTACCTTGTCAGTGCCTCAGAAATTATTGCAGATCTTGAACGTCTTAGTGGATCTAACTTTACAACCTTTTCGAGAGCTTCAGCAAGCTCGTCCGGAATAGAGATAGTTATTCTTTTCATACCAGTAATACAATGTAATATAAGTCATATTTACTACCTCTTCACCCCTAACTCCTTTAGAGAGCGCGAAAAACCAGTACACGTACATAGGCCTTAATATTATCGAACATTCAATCACATATTCTAATGAGCTTTTTCAAAACTCTTAGCTGGGTGAAAAGGATGAAAATAGCTGCTGTGGGTGACGTTCACTCACCTAAGTACTTACCTATGTTAATAAAAGCGCTTAAGGAGGTAGAGTGGAGCTCTATAGATGTAATGGTTTTAACTGGTGACATAATTAATAAGGGTAAGGTTGAGTTTTGTGCTCCTGTGATAAATAATATACGTAAATTCTTTAAAGGAACCATACTTGGTGTGCTAGGGAATGAGGAATATGACTCCGTTAAGAGACAGCTATATAGAATGTGTAAGATAACGTGGTTAGAGGATTCATCCCAGATGATAGATGAAGTTGTGTTTATAGGGTCTAGAGGTTCTTTAGATGAGCCTACCTCGTGGCAACGAAGAAACGTTCCTAATATAAGAGAGTTATACTTAGCAAGACTTAAGAAAATACAAAACATGCTTGCTGAGAACAAAGATAAAAAAAGAGTACTGATAGTTCACTATCCACCACGGGGAGAGACATTAAAGGGAGAAAATAAAGCTATATGGCCCATGTTATCCTCTTCTCTTCTTACCAAAATTATAGAGGAGGAACAACCTGAGGTGGTAATTCATTCTCATACGCACAATAGTGTTAAGAACTATGCGTTAATAGGGAAAACTAAGGTGTTTAATACAGCTTTACCAGCTACAAATAGGATAATAGTTGTTGACGTTTAGAAAGTAGTTAAAAACATAAAAACACTTATGTGTTTCAGTATTGATGAGAAAGCCTAGAAGGTTCCCTAGGGATGTGGCAGAGAGGAGGCTAAAGGAAATAATAGATCTAGCAATCATGTCTGGTAAGAACGTAAGATGGTTATCACAAGAAGATTTTGTAGTTGTTGATTGGACAAGGCATGTCAGGATTAAAGCTGTGAATATTAATGATGAATACGTTTTAGAGGTGTTCTAAGGGTTAAATGATGCAAGCAACTAATGAGCCTGGTGCTAAAGCTATAGTTAGGTTCTTAGCAAAAGTTAACAAAGAGCTTGAAAATAGGGGTTTAGGTAGGATAATTATAGTAGGTGGTTATGCTACTGAGCTTTATAGCGGTGCTGCCTATAGAACAGGGGATGTTGACGTAATTATTGATACCTTAAAGGTTAAGGATGCAAAGGCGATATTTGACGTAGCACTTGTTAAGGTAGGAGCTAGGAAGAGAAGTGGACGTGTCTACGAGGCAGAAACTTTCGGTGTTATAGCGTTAGATATTGTTGGGTATGATTTCAAGGGTAAGGTAAAGAGGTTACGTGTAAACAATAGCTATGTTTACGTTGAATCCCCAGAAGATAACATAGTTACTAACCTTAATGCATGTGTTTACTGGAACTCTGACCTTGATTGTGAGAAGGCTGCTGCTGTGCTTGCCGCTCAATGGCGTGTAATAGATTGGAACTATCTTGAAGAGAGGTGTAAAAAAGAGAGAACCCTGAAGAAACTACGAGAAATTAAGCGTAGAATTAAGGAGTCGATGGGCAAAAATTTGTGACCATGGACTTAATTAAAAAGTATTTACAGCTTAGCTAGAGACCTTACTATTGTTTCAAAAACCTCCCTCTCCATTCTCCATAACCTCTCTTTATCTAGTCCTTCACCGCTCTCTAGATTATTAGATACTATTAGAGCGGCTCCACTCTCAAAGCCTTTTATTCGAGATATTGTGAATAAAGTTGCGCACTCCATCTCCACAGCTATTATACCTAACTCCTTTATGGAGGAAAGGTACTTACTCTCCGCATAAAATGAGTCGCTCGTGAAAATCACACCCTCATGCACCCTCACTCCTCTTTCTTTTAAACCCTTAGCAATAGATAGCTGTATCCTAGGGCTAGGAACGGGAGCAGGACAAAACTCGTTAACATACATGGAAAGAGAACTCTTAGATAGAGTTGCAGCTCCCCAAGGTATTACAACTGACCCAGCTTCTATCTCCTCCTTTAGACCTCCACATGTACCCAATCTTATCATAGTTCTGGCTCCTAGATCATATAGCTCTTCTATAACTAGAGATGCGGAAGGCCCACCTATTCCATGAGTAGCAACGGTTACCCTAATTTCATCAAAAAACCCTGTGTAAACGAGTAAGCCACGGTTCTCGTTGACAAGCTTAGCATTAGTAAGTACTCTAGCAAGCCTACTAGCCCTACTAGGATCTCCTACTACTATAACTTTTGACGCAACATTACCCGGATCAGCAAGTATATGCCTAGGCTTACCCTTATACATATTTCCCAAGTCCTTACATGCTCAAGTAACCTAAGTCCTTATATGCTCTCTTTCCCAAGAAATCATTCTAAGCTTTAAACACTTTCCTTCTACTTCAATATATGAGAAGGTGGATGGCCTCCAGTATCTTAAGCCTTTTCTCCAAGATAGCTTCCAGCTACCAGCATTAGCGACCTTGTATTTAGGATCTATTCCTGGTATATGCGTATGCCCTGATATAAGCCATTCTGAGGAGTTTAAACACAGAGCTTTTCTCGTTATTTTCTCAACTGCTAACTTTACTCCTAACTTCCATAACACAAGGTTAATCATATGCACTAAAGCTCCATTACTTATCATTATCTCGCCATGTGTTGCAATAATCCTTAAACCAGAAATCCTTAAAATTACTGGATAAGGAGAGAGTATAAGCTTAAGTCCATTCCTAACTTTAACTGAGGGACGGGGAATTATAGGGTCATGAGAGGCTGAACTAAGTAAATATATTAAGTTAAAAGTTTGTCTTAAATCTTTAAAACCTATCATATTTAACACTTTTTCCTTAACCTCATCTATCTTCGCTGTTTGATGGTAATCTTCAAACAGATCTCCTAGTATCACTAAGGCATCGCATCTTTTCTTCAAAGCTAAGTTATAAAGCAAGGAAAGAATTCTACATGAGTCTTCACAATGAAGATCTGAAGCAATCAATGCTTTGTCATAATCGTGTTTTATTTCAAGAACCCTTACCTCCTTGCTAATACCAGGAAACAGCTTAGCCTTAGTGAGTTTAATCTTTATCAAGGTGGATCACGCATAGTTATAGTTTTTATATATAAAGTTCTCAAAATTTATGGTAGTTTGTATGTATAGGAGGAATAAGATATTATTAATGTTCTCATTTATCTCGTTGCTTTTTATCCTCGAAGTAAGCAGTCTCGCTCAGCCTAATATAGCGCCAGTACTAGACAGTAATAAGAAGCTAGTATATCACATACTTGTTAGTGAAAACGGAAACTCCACGATAAACATATTGTTTAATGATACCGCCAGAGGGTTCTTCTCCATTTATCTACCTAAATTTCAAAGACCAGAAATGAGTGTAGAAGAGGGGAAAATAGTTTTTATCGAAAGCAACGTTACAAACTACTATTTCTATAATCTAACTAAGATAGCTTACATTCCTGGAGATAAAGGAATTTTCTCACTTAGAATAAGCTATAAGTTCCCCTATGCAGCCCTAATGATAGGGGATAAAGCTCACTTTATATCACCCCTTATAGGTGCTAGTAACGACGTAAACGTTATAGTTAAAGTCTATCTTCCTAAATTTAGGAGAATAGAGAGAGCAGAACCTGTTTCTTACTCAGTAAAAAGAGGAGTGGTAACTTTTTACCTTAAAGAGACAGCTACTGGGACGCGAGTAACATTAGTTTACACACTCACGGAAAAAGTGGAAGAGATAGTTATGGAAAAAAGAATAAATGACACAGTTATTTCAGCTAAAGCGCCTCTATATTATCGAAGATTCACCTCAAAGGTTATTGACACGTTCGAAAAAGCTGCCCCCTACTTTAAACATATATTTGGTGAGCTAGCGAGAAATGTTGAATTTAAGTTTTTCCTCCCAGAGGAGGCAGGAGCATTAGGGTATGTAATAGGAGAAACCGTTAACGTTAAAGGAGAAGGACCCATATACCTTAACATACTTCTGATAAGGTTCGCACCGGGCTACTTAGAGACCACCGTGATACATGAGTATGTTCACATAGCGCTAGGGAAGATAGGGGTAAAGGCTCGTCCTAACACCGGAGAACTTATATGGTTCCATGAGGCGATGGCTCAGTACATATCTCTTAAAGTAAGTGAACTCATAGGAGCGGACGTATCATTGATCGTAGAAGATTTAGAAAAGGCATTAAAAGAGCTTAACCCTCCTTTCTTCTTTCTTAAAGACTGGTGTAATGCCGGCAAAGGAGCGATAGGTGAGTGTTACGCTGCTGCTTATTATGTAATCAGTTACATAGCTGATAAAAGAGGGGGACTCGAGTTTGTAAGGAAACTTGTTGAAACTATAAAACGAAGAGGGGGTATAGAAAGTGATGAGGATGTTATAAAAGCTTTTAATGAGGCTGCAGGTGAGGATTTATCTAATGTATTTAAAAGACTTGGAATTTATCCTTCCTTACCATTTAAGACATATAAAGCACTTCCTTATCTCACAATAATCGTTCTCGGATTGTTATTGACAGTAACTTTTTATATAATTTTTAAGAGTAGATTAGAATTATCTATTATTAAATTTACATTAATTTAAAAATTTAAAATAATTAAAAAGGTATATGATATTTAAATAAGTAGTGCCGATGCTATTTCTATAGCTTCCCTGGCTATTTCTAGAGCTTCCTCAGCTTCAGCGTATTCTATAAACTTAAGGATCTCTAGTAACCTTAGAGCATCGAGCCTAGCGTAAGTAGGTAGTGACGTCAAGGACTGAAGAATGCCTTCACGTGGCTCTCTTTCGTTATTACTAAATTTTATGGAGATAGCTCTAGCTGCTTCAATAACGGCCTTAGATGAGAAGCTCTTCACGTCACTCAGCTTATTCATTTCGAACATCACTTCAGCATTGGAAAGAAACGATGCAGCCTTAAGAAAGGTATTGTAAGCTCTATTAGGAATGTTACTAACCATGTGATACCTCCCTTAGCTCCTCGATGGTTCTATACGCTTCATTTAGCTCCCTTTCCATAGCGTTAACTATTCTGTTTCTTCGACTCTTGTACTCACCCTTTGATAAAATACCCCTTCTAAACTCCTTTGAGAGAGCTTCGAGCTCTCTAAGCTCATTCTTGAATAAGCTAATATGTCTCTCTATTTTTTCAACAAGGCTTCTTATCCTCTCCTCCTTTATATCTGAGAGAAGCTCGTTAAATTTCTTAGAGAGATTGCCATCTCTGCGCAAAGCCATGGACACGGTTTGTCTATAAGTAGTATGGGTTATCTTCCTGTCCTCCATTTTATTCCATGAATTCAGAATGGATTCCATAAGCTCTACTCTGTTTCTGCTTATTGTATAGATTTCTGGACGTTGAATGGGCTCTAAAGCTCTCCTCTTAGCCTCTTTTACACCTTCCTCTCTACGTACATGATATACAATTGCTCCTATACCTCCAAACAGAGCTAAAATTAATGCTATTAGTAAATAATTAGGACCTAGTTTACCTCTGAGCACAGTTCTCAATTTTAACGTGGGAAAAACTATTGACTTAAAGAGAGGCATATCCTCCTTTAAACTTACCATGTAAACGTTGAAGTCGTCCTCCTTACCTATGTTCTCTAGTGAAAGGTTTACAGGATATTCTAAAGCTACTTTTCCTCTTACCTTTAGGAGAATGTTGTAATCACTTATTAGGTATCCTACGCCAAAGAACGGGTTTAACGTAAGGATATCTTTGCTAAAACTAACCGGAAGTGATAACTTAATCGAAAAATATGTCCTGTCTCCTATGTTAAGAGGTGGGGATCTTAACCTTACTCTGACCCTGAGAAGATCTCCAAATTCATAAACCCTGTAAGTCGGTGAGTAGAAAGGAATGTTGGATGTGGCAAGAGGATAGGGTCCTAGAGGACCCTCAACGCCTACTATCTTCACATATTTAGGGTATAGGAAAGCTAACTCCTCAAGCTTTCTTAAAGAAAGACCTTCAATCTCGTATGTATCAATGACTTGTACCTGATCACTAGACTCTATGATAATCTCCCTTGTAAACTTGGAAATTTTAACCACTGAAGCGAGCCTGGGATCTAAGCTTGCTGTTATGACTTTAAAGGTGCCTGGTTCTACATTACTGTAATTAAGCTCAAGAATCCCACCAGTAGCAGATGCATTAACGTTCAGAATTATTACTTGGGAAGAGGGGTATAATATCTGAAAAGTTACGTTACTCTTCAGATCTATAGGAGATAGAATTACCGGCACTTTCGTAATTATATTAGATTCATTCACCTGAAAAATTTCGCTATAAAAGATTTTAACGACTAGGTTTCGAACCGTGGTATTTAAAGGCATTATTAGGGTGTCATTCTCTACCCTTCCAATACCTATTATTTTCCCGTTCACCTCGGCGTATGCTAGCTCTATTTTATCCTCAAAGTCACTCACGTTGAACAACAGACGGTTAAGTGGGTTAGAGGAGTTTATGTTAAGGGTTACTTCAGCATAGTCTAGATGGTGAGATACATCTATTTTCTCGTCGATTACAGCTATTGGTAATGAGTAAGTGAGTGAAGAAATAATTATAAAGACCATTATTAGCCCTGAAAGTATTGAGAGTTTTTTACAGCTCATCATACCTCTAGCACCTTTGTTATAAATTGATCAAAGGAGTAAGGCTTTTACGTCTATAAAAAGATGGTGCATCGGGCAACCTACATCGTGCATAAGAGATCGGTGAGCTTAATGCTGGGATCGATAGTTATCTGTGCTGGACTGTAAACTTGGTAATTAGCTATATAGGCTGCCACGCTGATACTGTTGATACTAAAAATACCGGGTGTGATATAACTCTTGATCAACCTTGTAAGATTAGTCTATAGATAAGATAACAAGCCTTAATTCCAAATTAAACATGTAAGCTGGGTTAATCCCTCCTTTATCGATGCAAGCAATTACCACAGGAATAAATTTAAATTATAGCTTCGCCTCTTTTATCGAAGAAGTGAAGTTTTCTTGCATCTAATTCTATTTGGACATCATCCCCTACCTTCAAATTTACTTCTTTAGATACCTTACTAATTATGACAGTATTACCTATCTTACAGTGTAAAATAGTTTCTGAGCCTAATGTCTCTACGAAGTCAATTTTGGCTTTTACTTTCACAGTTTCGGTACTCTCAAGGGTGAGAAAGGATAAGTATATGTTCTCAGGCCTTATCCCTGCAGTGAGCTCTTCTCCCTCATATTTTTCTAACACACTGACTAATTCGTCTGGTATCCTAAAAGTTAAGTCACCCGCATCAAACAGTATATTTCCTTCTTTCTTAGCTATCATGCCTTTAACAAAATTCATTTGGGGACTTCCAATAAAACCTGCAACGAATAGATTAGATGGTCTGTGGTATATATCTGAGGGAGTACCTACTTGTTGAAGCTTACCCTCTTTCATCACAGCTATCCTATCTCCCATAGTCATAGCCTCTACCTGGTCATGAGTTACATAGATAGTAGTGACCTTAACCGCTTTCTGAAGTTTTTTAAGTTCACTCCTCATCTTTACTCTAAGTAAAGCATCTAAATTACTTAAAGGCTCGTCCATTAACAGAAGCTTAGGCTCCACTACTATAGCTCTAGCAACGGCTACTCTCTGTCTTTGACCTCCTGACAATTGATTGGGGTATCTACTAAGTAAGTTATCTATCCTCAATAGCTCGGCTGCCCATTTTACTCTTCTCTTTATCTCTTGTTTTGGATACTTCTTAATTTTAAGGGGAAACGCTATATTATCGTAGACGCTCATGTGGGGGAAGACAGCATAACTCTGAAAGACCATAGACACATTTCGAGCTCTGGGAGGTAGGTAAGTCACGTCATCTTCATCGAAGAATATCCTGCCGCTCGTAACTCTTTCGAGACCTGCTATTGTTCTTAGCAATGTTGTCTTCCCACATCCGCTGGGCCCTAGCAGGACTATGAATTCCCCATTTTTTACCTTTAAACTAATTCCATCAACTGCTTTAACTTTACCAAAATACTTTCTCACATCCTCCAAAGTAACGTTAACCAAGAGTTGTTCACCTCAAAGTTATGCCCCATACCGTCATTAGATATTTCCTAGTTAACAGTATAAATATTAAAGCTGGAAGGAGCATTATAAACCCGGCCGCAAACTTTATTGGATCTATAGAGGCTAAGGCTGTAGTAAGGATATGAGCAGGTAAGGTTCTATTAGTTAAGGTAAGTATAGCCGCTACGAACACCTCGTTCCATGACATTATAAAGGCGAACATGGCGGCAGCCGCTATACCGGGTAATGCGAGAGGAAGCGTTGTTCTGAAAAAAGCGCCAGTTCTTGAAAGGCCAAATATCATAGCTGCCTCCTCATATTCAACGGGTATACCACTGAATATGCTTGACGTTATCAATATTACAAACGGTAAAACCATAGCTGTATGGGCTAAAGCAACCCCCAGAAGAGTATCTGCAAGACCTATGTTAAGGTAAAAAACTGTTAAGGGAACACCTATTACCATTATAGGGAACATACGGATAAAGAGTACGGCAAGCTTAAGACTCTCTCTACCTTTAAACGCAAAACGGGAAAGCGAGTACCCAGCGGGTATGCCTAGACCAAAGCTTATCCCTATAGTTATAAGTGCGACCATAATACTATTAAACGTAGCCTTCCAGGCACCAAGCGTGAAGAAAAGATCATGGACGTGTTTAAAGGTGAAGGATGTAGGAACTATCTTATGAACGTTGTAATAATCTGAGGGGACGGAAAATGCAGCTAACGTTATCAAGAATATAGGTAATAAAACCCAGGTTGACAGTATTATTGCGATGAAGTAAATAGTCATTCTCTTTAAGTAGTTGGTTAAAGATTCCCTCAAGTGACCTCACCAACGCGGGGTCTTAAAAGGGATATGTAACCTATACTAACTATTATCGAAAAAGCTGCTATCATAAGCGCGTATGCGCTCGAGATGTGGGGGTTTCTTATCTCTGTTTGCCAGTAATATGCCTCTCCTGCCAGAACCGGTATATCCCTCCCAACGAGAACCCAGATAACACCGAATACTTGAAAAGCAAAAAGTGTTCTTATTAAAAGAGCGGCTTGAAGACTCGGTTTTAGTAGTGGCAATATTACATCTTTCAATTTAATCCACATACCTGCTCCAAAGACTTCAGCGGCTTCTAGAAAATCCTTACTAATGGTTTGTAGGCCAGCCAGTATTATGACAAAGACTATAGCAGTAGCTCTCCAGATTTCGGTCACAACTATTGAGAGAAACTCTCTATCCCTAAATGCGTAACCAAGGAAGTACATTGGTTTACCTATAATCCCCGTACCTAAAAGAAACTTGTTTAGGAACCCACTTGGTGCAAGGATGGAATACCATATGAGGCCGGCAGCTACGTCGCTTATTGCCAGGGGCATAGCAAATATATAGAGGAAGGTCATATAGCCCCTAATCCTAGAGTTTATTATAAGAGCCATTATAAGAGCTAAGAAAACCTGGAGTGGGATCACAACTGCTGCTAATAAAAAGGTAAACTGCAATGCTTCCCAGAAATGATAATCACCAAATAATCTTTTGAAGTTTACCAGAGAAAATATTCCAGTATAAGGATCTTTAAATGCAAGTAAGACTGCTTGAAGTGTAGGATATCCTATGAAGAAGATTAAGTAAGTAAGTGAGGGAAGAAATAAAAAAAGGGGGAAAAAATCATAAATTTTACTTTTTATATCCTTCATCCTTTATAGGACACCCCGTCCTTAGTCCTAGCTGCCGGCGTCCGGAGGAGGTAATGGAGCACCTGCTTCCTCGAAAAGTTTCATAATCCTAGGTCCTATGTCAGCAATAACGCTCTGTATATCTTCTCCCTTTAATACTATTCTCTCGAATGCTTCTCTATAAAGTGCGGTAAACTCGCCACTAAGAGGACCTAAGCTCGGTATCATTGCTACTAAAGCATAAGGAGCGCCTGTCTGGGCTGTGACACCTTCAGCTAATATCCTAAGGGCACCTGCGGGAACTTTGCCTGCAGCTTCCTCAACTGTTGGGAAGAAACCTACTTTCTCAAGGACAAGTGTCTGAACTTCAGGCCTGGTAAGGTATTCTATTAGCTTCCATGAGGCATCTATATTAGGGGCACCTTTCGGTATTGCTAAGCCAACTACAACGAGTATAAAGCCTCTACCTTTAGGTCCTACTGGAACTGGAACTACCACAAAGTCTTCTGGTCTTTGAACTATAGCATCCTTTATTCTTGCAGTATGATCCCAGGCCAGTAACACTTCCCCTCTAAGAAGAGGCTCGGCCATCGAGGCCCATGTAGTGCTGGCTGGGTGAACGTATTCCCATAGCTCCCTAAGATAGCTCCACATCTCAACAGCTTCGGGGCTGTTAAAGTTCTTTACTTGGGCTCCTGTGAAAGCTGGATAGAGGTACCCATGAAGGAATCTGTGCCACAGGCCTTTAGGAGCTGCAGGAAATCCTAATTGAGGAGTTCCCGTTGCCTCTTTTAGCTTCTTAGCCCATTCTAATAGTGCTGTATAAGTCCATTTATAAGTCCCCTTAATGACGTCGTCAGAGGTTAAACCATCAGGTAGGTATTCGAACGCTTTTTTATTAACTACCATTACGTATGTGGCTTGCATCCAAGGAACATAGGCTTTTATGCCATAGAGATAGCTAAACTTCTCTAATGTAGGTATGAATGTCCTCTCAGGTAATTCAGGAAGTTTTGCTAGGTCCTCAAGAAATTCTTTAGATGCAAATAAGTCTAGCCCGCCGTGAAGCTCGCCTATAACTCCTATCGTAACTTTATGTGCGAGTTGCTCAGCCTCTAATCTATCGGCAAGTTCTGGATATAATAGTCCTACAAATTCTACCTCAATTCCTGTCTCTTCCTTAAAGGGAGGTAGTAATTCACCTATGACAAACGCTCTTTCATGAGCGGGTACTAGCTGGGTGGATGCCCATATTATCTTTTCAGGTAATGCAGGCGTTATTATACTTAGGGACAACAGTAGACCTACGGCTATACCCACTATTAATTTAAGATTTCTCATTGTGTACACCCTCTACATAATCCCTAACTAAGTTTGGTATAAAAGATTTATGGAAAAATAAATAAATAAGCACTCTTTTGCTTTTTGGTGTTTTTCTTGCTGAATCCTGTTTAGCTGTTGTAGAGCTTATGCTTTGAGGTTAAGCGCAGGCAGTCCTCGAACAGAGCGCTGACCGACACGAGCGC
>CAZKLN010000017.1:22440-26087 GCA_964553765.1 uncultured Thermofilaceae archaeon | reverse complement strand
ACGAAGTATTCTTCAGGGCATAAGTTCACCTTATTGTCGTTAATTATCGATTCCACTATAGTCAGTCCTTTCCGTGACCCATGAAAATAGTCCCATAGAAAGCCGCATCTCTTTAGATGAATAGCTATTCCATACTCATTATCGGTAATTCGTGAGGCTGTCAGTTTGAGGGAGGAGTTGCCCATGAGAACTACGCCGTAGCCATTACCGCCTACAAGACATCTCATTAAATGGGGATATGAGTTCTCGATCCTTACGCCTACCTTACTATTCCTTAAAGAGGAATCGATGAGCCTCAGGCTGGAACGTGTAATGTATATGTCGTTTTCTTCGTTAAAGTCAATGCTTGAGTTAGATATTTCCAAAATACTCTTTGAGGCAAAGACCCCGTGCTCGCTATTTAAGCTTATATTAGCGTAATTAAGCTTCAAACCCGAGTTTCTAGAGACAATTCCCACTCTGCTTCCACCTATGTAAGTCTTCGATGAACTTAAAGTAGAGGTAAGGACAGCTATTCCATTAATCCTGTTTCCGATGATTCGTACATTATTCATCCTTAACCTCGAGCTCAAGGCAAACACGCCGTTCTCATAGTTTTCCACTATGAGAGCTTCTGTAATAGTTAAGCTAGTGTCTATCAGCCCTAAACCGTCATAGCGATTACCCCTAAATGTAGCGTTCCTGACATCCACTCTTGAGGTCCTGGACGAGAGTCCATTTCCTCCATTATCCATTACGAGAACGTTAAGGGCTGAAAGGTTCGAGTTGAAGACAGATAGCCCATGCCACTCATTCTCATTCACGGTAACGTTTATCATCTTCAGAAGAGAGCTTTGGAGCTCAAAACCGTCACCATGGTTCCCAGTGATGATGGAGTTAAATATCTCAGTTGTCGAGTTCACGGATAAAATACCGACGTTCGCGTTCCCCCTCACAGTTACTTCTTCTACAATGACTTTCGAGTTTAGTATCAAAATGCCGCAAGCACAAGACATTATATCATAACACTGGCCAGTACTATTTTCTATTCTGAGCCCCCTTAACCTAACCTCGGAGTTTCTTATGAGTAGAACAGGTTTATTCCTTTTAGCCGACTTTAATGTTACTCCGTATCCTATCAACGTTAGGTTCTTATCGGTAATATCAATATTTTCTCGATAAACCCCTGGCTTTATGATCAGATGTGCACCCTGAGGGGCCTCCTCTATCATTTTCTGTAAGGTCGGTTCCTCCTTCTTAGGATGAAAAAGGCAAACGTTACCTATGTATATAAAAATGCCCAGAAACAACAGTATTATTCCTACGGTCAAAAGAAAGGCAGTCTTTTTCAAGAAGAATTCACCTTAAACTTCTAGAAAAGTGAGGCTTAACTACAGATCAATTCTATAAATCTTAATTATTAAAGATAGCCCTAAACTTAACAGAAAGTGAGTAAGGAATGTCTAAGAGCTTAAGCGTTCTCGGATTAGATGGGATGTCATGGAGCTATCTAACGAAGTTGATTAGTAATGGAACAATGCCTTATCTTAGTAAACTTATACAGAGAAGTTTTACTGCCGAACTCACATGTATTCCGCCAGTTACCCCTCCTTCGTGGACGAGTATAATGACAGGAGTAAACCCAGGCAAACACGGCATCTTTGGTTTCTTTTACTACGAAAGATCAACTTGGAAACAACGCCTCTACACAACTTTCGACCTAGAGCACCCTCGCGTACATGAGATGTTATCTATGAACGGTTTAAAGAGTATAGTTTTTAACCCTATGCCAGACTATCCTTTATTAAGAGTGCGAAACGCTGAAGTTGTAAGTAACTTGTTTTTCACCCCTAAAGTCGTTTCACAACCTGAGGGAATTTATAAAAAGTATTTTGGAGACGAGGATCCCAGGAAAATTGTTAAAAGCGTATCATGTGAGGCACTGTCTGAGTGTCAAAGGGTACTAGAAATCTACTTTGAGGCTATAATCAAAGCTCTTAAAGAGAGGTATATGCTTCTCTGGATTAACCTCAATATACCGGATATAATCTTCCATAGATGTCCTCAGGTTCTAAAGGAGGATAGGGTATTTACAGAGGAAAGAAAGCTTTTTGAGTTACTTGATAAACTAATAGAAGAATTGGATAAAAACACTGATTCATTGATGATAGTTTCTGACCACGGGTTCGCTAGGTATGATAAAATAGTTAGTATAAATGATATCCTGTTAAGACATGGTTATGCAAGATCAGCCAGCATCAGGAGAACAAAGGAAATAGGAGAATATCGAATTGATGAGGGAATGGTAAACATAAAGAATGTTAAACAGATCCGCATACCACCCCTAGTCTATAGCACAGTAAAGAGGTTAAAACTCAGGAGCTTAGCTAGGAAGCTGTTATCTATTTATGGTAAGATTGCTCATAAGAAGGTAACCGTGGCAACTTCAAGATGGGTTGATGTAGATGGGTCAATAGCTTTTTTACCCGATCACTACGCTTTTGGAGTATATGTTAAAGATGAGAGATATGTAGAGGAGATATTAAAAGTACTTAAATCATATAACCAGATAGATGCGCATCTATCACGCGATTTTTATCACGGACCCTTTATACATAGAGCACCGGATGTAGTCGTTTTACCTAGATTTGGCCTGGGTTATTGGATACATGGTAATAACATAACAGGGATGGTCGTCGCAGGCGGTGAGTACTATGCTCATCACCCTTTAGGAATACTGGTGATAAGGGATGAAGGGCTTATGCACATTAAGGATCAGAACGAGGTTAGATCCGTTCCGAATCACGTAACAGGGTGGCTAGCCTTACATATACTTGATCAACCATTACCGAGATCTCGCGATCATTACTGGCCATTGGAAAAAAGATTGTATAGAAAACCGTTAGAGACAAACTACCTAGCCAGGTGGAGAGTGCTCTCTAAGATGAGAAGGTTAAGATGTGGGAAACCATGACCTTTCGTAATTTTAAGACGTTTAAGATGGGAGTTAGCTATGGCGAGCCTATGAAAAGTTCCCTTAAAATGTTGTCGCTTTCGATTATTTCCCCCATTCTCAAGAGACAGTATCCGGTTCTTTTAAACCTGCCTGACGGGCTTAAGGCTCTTTGCTACCTTAATCACATAGAGGACGCATGGCTTAACATGCTTCATATATACTTTTGTAAGGACTATGAACAGATCCCTTGGTTTAAGCCTAGGAGAGGGTGGAGAGTGCTAGATATAGGTGCTTACATAGGTCTATACACGTTAAGATGTTCTAAGTTAATATGTTCTCAAGGCTTAGTGGTGTCTGTAGAGCCTTTAAAGGAGAGCCTAGAGCTTCTTTTAACTAACGTTAGATTAAACAAGTTAACTAATGTAAAGGTGATTAATGCCTGTGTATCTCCCTATGAGGGACCTAATTTAATCTATGTTCCTCAGAGCCCGATTAATGCTACCTTAACGAGAGAATATGTAAAACATGTAAGTAAGGATGAAAGAGTCGAGAAGGTTAAAGGAATCGGCTTAGATTATTTGATAAACCGATTTAAACCTATAGATTTAATGAAGATCGACATCGAAGGAGCTGAACTAGAGGTCTTAAAAAAGTCTAGAGAGCTACAACCTAACTATGTTAAAAGGGTCGTTGTGGAGGTTCACAGAAACGT
>CAZKLN010000017.1:0-22340 GCA_964553765.1 uncultured Thermofilaceae archaeon | reverse complement strand
ATCTAGTTCTTTTAAACCAATTTATCTATAATCTAGGTAAATCATAAATATATGGGGTTAAAAATAATTATGCATAAAATATGGGATAAACTGTTTGAAAAAGGAGAGTTCACATCCTTAGAGCCTGATGAGGAGGTTCTAAACTTCGTAGCTTTACTTAAGAGAAATAGAGCAAAAAGGATTCTGGATCTGGGATGTGGAGCCTGTAGACATATCATTTACCTAGCACTAAAAGGTTTCGAGGTCTACGGATCAGATTTCTCGTTAAAAGCTCTCAAGATATGCCAGGAGAGACTTAAAGAGAGAAAAATAGAGGCTTGCATTAAGGCGGAAGATATCTCGCTACTTGGATATAGAAGCGAGTGCTTTGATGCCGTGATATGTCTGAACACCATATACCATAATACCCTTAAGGGTATTAAAAGAACGATAGCCGAGATTCAACGGATATTACGTAACAGAGGCTTATTACTTGTTAATTTTATGTCCAAACGAACCTGGAAATATGGGAAAGGAACGAAGGTAGAGGAGGGAACATACCTTCAAGATGAAGCTTGGGAAAAGGGTATACTTCATCATTACTCAGATAAAAGAGAGATAAGAGAATTATTTTATAATTTTAACTCAATTGAGTTAAAATTAAAAGAGCGAAAGATAGGTGAAAAAGTAAGCAGTAGATGGATAGTTATAGCACAGAAATGATAAGATATTATCATAGTGAGAGAAAGATGGAGAGCGTTATTGGTGATATAAGAGTTGATATTACTATAGCCGAAGACACAGTATCTACATGCTTATTAAATTTCTTTGCGATGATGAAGTTAGCTATTGCTAATGGAGTTGAGGCTTCTAGCAGGGACACTTTATATATATCATCATCCATGCTGAATAACCCTGAGAGATAAAATAAGTTGAAAATTATAGGTAAAATTATTAATTTAAATATTATAACGAAATATGTTTCTCTTTTACCAAGGTTAAATCCTTTGCTACCAATCCACATCCCTATGGAGAAAAGAGCTACTGGAGAGGCTGAAGATGCTATAAGGTCTAAAGACTTAAAGATAAAGTTATTGATAGGTATATCTACTAAGCTTAAGGACAGCCCTATTACGGTAGCTATTATTAGAGGGGATTTAAGCGTTTTATATGATAATTTCCCCTCCATTATGGTCGTAAAGATGGGTAATATGCTGAAATGAGTGACGCTTAATAAACTTACTAGACTTAGGTATTCCTTTCCAAATGTAAGCTCTACGAGCGGTATTCCTAGGTAAGCGACGTTGCCTAGAACGCTGCTCATAACTAATATGGTTATGTCCCGTACTTTAAGGAATTTAAATACCCCATAGGATAGTAATGAGCAGAATAATAGAGAGAGATATGTTAAGGGAATAAAGTCTACTTCGGCTCCTCTTAGCTCATACCTCCAAAAAGAGATTATTAAAAGCGCGGGAACAGCGATATTAAAAGCGTAGTCATTTAATACGTCAACCCATCTAACCTTTAAAATCTTCGTAGTTAATATCCCTGCCGCAATCACCGAGAAAATGGTTAAAATACTATCCAACAGTGGATTCAAGACCGCACACCTTTAATAGCTAAGTTAAAGATAATAAAAAGGAGACACTTATTGCGATTTCTTTATCTTTGAAAGAAACGTCTCGTACTTACTAGCTAAATTCTCTCTACCTAAGCTTCTTTGAAGCTCCGTTTCTTCCTTTACAACATCCTCTATCTCTTTCTTGATGTTTTCAGGCGCGTTTTCATATATCTTTACAGCGTCTTCAACCTTATCGTTCGTTAACAGCTCTAGGATATGAGTGGGGATGGGTATCGTCCTTAACTTACCCTCTTCCCATATTAGAACATAACCAGCCTCATAATCTACCTCTACCTTTCTTCCGGGTTTAATTCCCCTTCTGAGAGCTTCGATTGCTTCCTTAGAGATCACCCTATTTATACCGTAAGCCATAGCCGCCTTCTCTATCTTCTCAATCCACTCCTTCCCTTTAGAGTAGATCTCTGAGAGATCATTAAGCGTTAAAGGAAGCTCATACACTTTTCCAGCTATGGTAATAGTGGCATTTAGTCCTTTAACATTATCGTTGGGAATTCGTATATCAAGAAAACCGTCATATGTTAATATGGTAATTACTTCTTCTTTTCCATCAGGAAATACTACACGTACAGCTTCATCCCATAGTCTAGCACTAGTCTCGCCCATGATTAGGTGTTCTCCCGCTTCAAGCCCTGCTACATTAAATTCCTTAGCTATTATTCTTGCTATACCCTCTACAAAAGCTACAACTTCTATTACGTTAAAATCCATCCATCCTCTAGACGTCTTAATACTTAAGGTAAGTTCTCCCTTAGGTTTATAGGATAGTCTCTCAATAAATTCCTTAAACTTCCCTATTTCAACCTTATTTTTCTCAACACCGATCCATGCCAATAGTTTAACACCTAGCCTCGAAACTAACAATAATATAATAAGAGGTAAAAGATAAAAAACGTAGGTTTCTAAATCTATATTGCTGTGATTCTTAGAGCCGGGTGGTGTAGCGGCCAAGCATGGCGGGCTTTGGACCCGCCGACCGGGGTTCGAATCCCCGCCCGGCTACCATTTTTAAGTGCTTCTTCTATCTCAGTTTAGGCTGTTTAGATAATGTATCGCGTAAAGGAACTTAACGTGGTAAGAAAGAAAGGTAAACCTGGAACAGTTAAGATAGCTCTGGCTTACCCCTCGATATATGAGGTAGCAATTAGTAGCCTAGCTTATCAGATGATATACTTTTATGTAAATTCCTTAGAGGAGTTTGTAGCTGAAAGATTTAATCTTGTTACCTTAAGCGGTGAGGAGCCGGAGCCTTACAGCTTAGAGACTAGAACCTCCCTTAGAAAATTTGAGATGATAATATTTCCTGTTCATTATGAGCCTGACTATGTTAATATAGCTAGATTGTTCTTAGCTGCTGGTATAGACCCCAGGAGAGAGACAAGGAAATCACCTATAGTAATCGTAGGAGGCTTGCCTTTGATGGGAAATCCTGAACCACTGACAGGTATAGCTGACGTGATCATTCTTGGAGAGCTTGAACCTACCTTACCTAAGTTACTTAATTTGTATTTAGAAAATAAAGAGAGGATAGGATCTTTCTTTGATTCGCTGAGACCAGAAGAAGGCTTCTATGTAACACATAATCTCCCTGAGGATGTAACGGTTGTTCACGCAGCAGATCTTAAACTTGAGTTTCATCCCATTGCTCAGTTACAGTCGTTAAATAAGTACAGTGTATGGGAGAGAGCAACCATGATAGAGGTAAGCAGAGGCTGTCCTTATAGGTGTACCTTCTGTTTAGAGGGAAGCGTTATGGGACCAAAAAGGGACCGGCCACTTAGTCAGGTAGTTAAAATAGCGTTGGATGGCACAAAGCTTAACATGTCTCGTAAGGTAATACTTTATTCCCTCTCATTTTTCGATCACACGAATTCTGACCGGATATTAACTAGGTTTATAAACGAGGAGCTGGAATTCTCGGTACCTTCGATTAGATTAGAGACCCTTAATGAGGAAAGGTTGGAGCTCATTTCCATGGGAGGACAGAAAACATTAACTGTAGCCCCTGAAACCGCCTCATCGGAGCTCTCCTTCAAGTTGGGGAAACCTTTGCTAAGAGAGAAACTTGTGGAGGTGGCTGAGTGTGCTAAGAAGTTAGGGATTAAATCACTGAAACTCTACTTTATGGTTGGACTACCATGGGAGAAAGAGAGTGACCTAAGAACGATACCTAAATTAGTTAAGGAAATTTCGAATATTTCAGGGTTTAAAGGCGAGAGAGAGCTTAAAGTTAACCTAACGCCGTTCATACCTAAACCCCAGACTCCACTTGAAAGAGTGAGTATGGAAAGTGTTACTTCACTCAGAAAAAAGATTAAATATATAAAATCTGCATTAGGTGGTTTAGCAGACGTAAAATATTATGATCCCAGATGGGCTTACATACAGGCTTTTTTATCTAGAGGAGACAGTACTCTTTCTAATTTTATCATAAAATGGGCTATGTACGGAGGGGGGTTAGGAGGGTTCAGAAAGACTATAAAGGAGGAAAAACCGCAGAAAGACTTTGCTAAATCGTTGAATGGTGAGCTTCCATGGGATAAGGTAAGAAGACACGTCGTTGTCTAGTTAGTTACATTAGCCATTTGAATACGAAATAATTTACCTCACCTGTCTTAGAGTTTATGTAAGCTATCACGAATTTCTTTCTTACTGAATGAGAGAGCCTTCCAGCCCTTATTATCTCTATGGGGTCAAGTCTGCTTCCATAAGGGAGAACGTGTACAAGGAAAGGTGCATGATCTATTCCAGGTCCAAACTTATAGACCGCAAAGGTAGTGCCAAACTTCATACCGGATTTTACTATAAAACCTCTTTCCCTTAGATCCTTGTAAACAAGGTATGTTTCCTTAAAATTCTCGTAATGTTTAGAGAAAATTCTCTCTAACTCCTCGAAACTGAGTTTACGATCTTCAACATTCCTAACCTCAAGCATGCCTTTCTCCATTAGGTAAAGCGTGTCAAAATAGGAGAGCTCTAGTTCGCGCTCTATATTAGGCACTTTAGGTTTCGAAACATCATAGAATTTGCCATAGAAAGCTCCGAAATATAGCTTGTTGCTTTTTTTCTTATCAAGCACCACTACCTTATTTCCTAAAAGGTAAGCCGTAATGATTTCGTTCAATGTAACCACACCAAAATTATCTGGGGAAAGGTCTTATTAGGTTTAAATATCTTCTTCCTAAGGGAGACTATAAACTACATCATAAAGTATTAAGTTCACCTAGTTTCTTTAATAGGTTGATACCTCTTAAATTGAAGAATGGGTGAAGGTAGTTGGGATGGAAAACATTCAGAACATGAGTAAGGACATAGTGATAGATCCCTGGGGTACTTCTTATGTAAAAGATTATAGTAAATTGATAAAAGAGTTCGGAATGAAGCCTTTTACTGAAGACATTATAAGAAGATTGCCTAAGGTTCACAGGCTCATAAAACGGGGAATAATCTTTGGCCATAGAGATTTAGAGATTATACTTGATGCATTAGAAAAAAATAAGGAATACGCAATAATGACAGGTATAAAACCCTCCGGTCCATTCCATCTTGGAAGCAAGCTAACTGCTGAAGAGTTCATATATTTTCAACAGCTTTCGAATAAAGCATTTGGGTATTACGCTATAGCCGACTTAGAGGCTTATATAGACAATAAGCTACCCTTAGAGGAGAGCTATAAAATAGCCATTGATAATCTAATGGATTTACTAGCTATGGGATTAGACCCTGAAAGAGTATACGTTTACAGACAGTCAGAAGAACATTCAGTCATGAAACTTGCGTTTATATTCTCTAGAGGAGTTACTTTTAACACCCTAAAAGCCATTTATGGTGATAGACCTTTTGGTCTCTACTTCTCGGCATTAGTACAAGCGGGAGACATATTAGCTCCTCAGATACCTGAGAGAGGGGGGCCTAAACCTACAGTAGTCCCTGTAGGTGCGGATCAGGATCCCCATATAAGGTTAACTAGGGATTTAGCTCATAAATATCAAAAAGATCTGGGATTCATACCTCCGGCTGCTACTTATCATAAGCTTCTCAGAGATCTAACGGGACAAATCAAGATGTCAAAGAGAAACCCTATGGGGATACTTTACTTAAATGAGAGCCTTAAAAGTGCTAGAAGAAAAATCATGAACACCTTCACGGGTGGAAGAGCTACCGCTGAGGAGCAGAAGAGGTTAGGAGGAAAACCGGAGGTGTGCGCGGTGTTCATCGAGCTTCTTTCTGTTCACTTCGTCGAAGACCAGAAAATGCTTGAGGAGTGGTATTGGGACTGTAAGACAGGAAAAATATTGTGCGGTGAGTGTAAGGCAAGGGCATGGGAGATAATTGAAAACTGGTTAAAACGACACAGAGAGAAAAGAAGTAAGATGAGGGATATAGCTGAAAAGTTGTTAAGAGAACATACATTATCCTGATGTGAAAGGTTGAGGATAGATACCTTAGGAACAACACTTCAAAGAAGGAAGCTTTTTCATATCAAGGGAAACATACCTCTCATAGGACACATAGCCTTTGGGGTTATAGATAGAGGAACCAATCTGATTCAGGTAAGGCCGTCATCTCTATGTCCTCTTTCTTGCATATTTTGCTCCGTAGATGCAGGACCTTACTCCTTACGTAGAGTTACAGAGTACCTAGTTGAGCTGAGACAACTGGTTGAGTGGGTTAAATGGAGTATTGAGGTAAAGGGACTTAGGAAGGCTCAAATACATGTGGATTCCGTAGGAGATCCTCTTACATATCCACGCATAGTAGAGTTCATTGACCTAGTTTCTAGCATGAAGAACGTAGATGTAGTCTCTCTTGAAACGAGAGGAGCGTTACTAACGGAAAAGCTGGTAGAGCGGCTTGATGAGGTAGGTCTCTCAAGGATCAATCTCTCTATTGATGCCTTAGACCCTAAGTTAGCTAGGTACCTCTCAGGTACTCCTTGGTTTAACGTTAAAAAAGTATTAGAGATAGCTAGGTATATAACTTCCAGTTTAAAAATGGACCTAATAATCACTCCTGTATGGGTACCTGGCGTTAACGATGAGGAGATACCTAAGATAATAGAGTTTGCGCTTAACATAGGTGCAGGTAAAAGATGGCCACCTTTAGGTATACAGAAATACGAGGCTCATAAATATGGAAGAAAACCTAAGGGTGTAAAACCGTTAACATGGTACCATTTTTATAATAAACTTAGAGAGTGGGAGAGCGAATATGGTGTAAAGCTTATTCTCTCCCCAAAGGATTTTGGCATAGTGAAAGCAAAGAGTGTTCCAAAGGCTTATAAAAGGGGGGAAAAAGCAAGCGTGACTGTAGCTGGACCAGGCTGGTTCAAGGGCCAATGGATAGCTACTGGAAGAGGTAGGGTACTCACTATAGTGGGAGTTAAGGGGGAACCGGATATAGGGAGAAAGGTTAAGGTAAGAGTGTTAAGAAACAAGGACAATATATACGTCACAGAACCCGTTTATTGAGAGGAAGCTTATGAGGCTACAAACTCCGAGAGGTACAAAGGACTACTTACCGGCTGACATGGTTAAAAGAAGGTTTGTTATAGAGAAATTAAGGAAGGTCTTTGAATCTTATGGGTATGGGGAGGTAATGACGCCTGCATTTGAATATCTGGAGCTTCTTGAGGCTAAAGCCGGTGAGGAGGTTAAAGAACAGATATACTGGTTTAAAGATAAGGGAGGCAGATTATTAGGACTTCGATTTGAAATGACAACTCCTATTGCTAGAATAGTTGCTCAGAATCCTGTCATGCCTAAACCTATAAGATTCTATTATATACAACCTGTGTGGAGGTATGAAGAGCCTCAGAGAGGAAGACTTAGAGAGTTCTCTCATGCAGGAATAGAGTTAATAGGATATAGTGGACCAAGTGCTGATGCCGAAGTAATAGCTGTAACGGTCAATGCCCTTAAGAAGGCTGGACTAAAGGATCTCGAGGTAAGAGTAAATGATAGAAGAATAGTAGAGAAATTATTAGAAACATATGGATTAGGTCATAGGATTGAGGATGCACTAAGAATCTTAGATAAACTTGAGAGAAAAGGAGAAGCTTATGTGAAGGAACAACTTAAAAAGATAAGTGAAAATGAAAAAAATATACAAGAACTCATTAAGATAATAAAGATGGAAGGTAGTAATGATGATAAATTAAAAACCGTGGAGGAGATCTTAAGTGAAAACGGAGAAGTTACCTACCTGTATGAGGTGTTAGATGAGCTAAAAAATGGCTATAATATAGTTAGGGAAATAAAAGTAGACTATACTATTGTTAGGGGACTTGCATACTATACTGGAATAGTTTTCGAAGTTAAGGCTCTTAGGGCTTTAGAGGTAGGGAGCGTAGCTGGAGGGGGGAGATATGATGAGCTTATAAAGACAATAGGAGGCCCTCAAATACCAGCTACTGGAATGTCTATAGGTTTAGAGAGATTGATAGACGCGCTTGAATTAGAGGGTAGTTTAAAAGTTACTTACCTTCCTGCGAGAGTTATGGTACTACCTGTTAACGAGAAATACTGGATACATGGACTTAACTTAGCTGAGAAGCTTAGGGAAAGAGATATACCTGCTTTAATAAGCACGAAGAAAAGAGGGCTTTCCCACGGTCTCGAACAGGCTAATAAAAGCAATATTCCCTATGTAGTTATATTGGGTGAGAAAGAGGTGAAAAGCGGATTATATACGTTAAGAGACCTTAGAAAGTGGAGAGAGGAGATAGTCGACTTTGACGAGCTTGTCAGAAAGCTATCTTCCTAGAGTTAATTTCTTTAGTTATCTTCTTTTTGAAACTTAACTTAGTCTCTGTGAACTCCTTTAATTTATGTATTATTCCAACGGGATAGGGATCGACTTTTCTTAGCAAAGCTAAAATATAAGAGGTCATATCAACGGTAGCTAGCAGATATAATAGTTCTCCAAATAGATTAGGTCCTGAGCTTTCAATCTCTAAGTAATCGACTTCAAACTCCTTGAGCAGCTCTCCCCAAAAATCCACCCTAACCTTGATCTCTTCAGGTTCGCTTTTACCTCTCAGAAATACAGGGAAATAGTACTCCTTGAGAGGACCTTCCCATCCCATGATCTCATTATGATTAGCTTCCGGAATTTCAGCGTAAAAAGCATGTATCTTCGCGTTTTCATTTAATTGGGTCTTAAACCTAAATCCTATAGGGGAATAAGGCTTATACGAATATATTAGGGGAATACTTCCTACTATATCGCTAGCTAGTTTATAAGGAAGATCATCCTCATCTAAATTTTTATACCTCTCCATTATACTTTCAAGAAAATCTGCAGCCTGATAGATCTCCGCAAAGTTCACATCGGCAAGCTCTGTTTTTTCGGATACCCTTAATAAAGCAGCTAACATAGAGGCTATAGCAGTCCTTGGAGGACGATCCCTAGGAAGCCTGTAGATAGGGATATTAAACTTTTCCCCCATTGTCTCGAGAACGCCATTTGATGTAAGTAATACAACGTAAGTACCTTTTTTAATACATTCAAGAGTTGCCGCTATAGTCTCATCGGTGTTACCGGAATAGCTGACTCCTATCACAAGTGTGTTAGAGTCCACAAAACCAGGTATTTTAAAATCTCTAACTATGCTTACTGGCTTCCTAAGTTTCTCATATAGATATGAGAAAACTATGTCTCCTCCTATAGCTGAGCCCCCCATACCTAGGAAAACAACCTTATCAATATCAGGGAGCCTAGCTTTACCTTTCACTGTACTTAATTCTTCAGGAAGTTCTTTATCAAACTCGTCTAAGTACCTTCTCAGATCCTTAGGCATGTTAATTATGAGGCTAAACATGTCTGAAGTATCATATTTCTTTCTTAACTCATTTACCGAGCTCATGCTTGAGCACCTCCTTAAAGCGCAGAGAGTCGTCAAACATATATATATTATTGAAAAACACGTATACCTTTTTGACCTCGTTTGTGTACCTTTTAATTACCTTACAAAGCTTTTTCAGGTCCTGATCAGTGTACTTATAGCGGTAATTGACTTCCTTTTTACCTAACCCATGTAATCTAAAATATACTATCTCGTGAGTACTTAAGGGTAATCTTTTCAGAGGATCAACCACATGAATCAGGTCAAATCTACTTAACAGCATTGACAATTCTTCCTTATGTTCATTCCAGTCACCTCTAGGTTCCCAGGCAAGCACTATATCTTTTCTATCTATAGAGGAGAAGAACCTCTCTATGTTAGATAGATTTTCCTTAGAGAATTTAAAAGATGGAGGGGTTTGAAAAACTACTACAGAGGCTTTTAAAATTAAGGCTATTCTCCTGATCCCTTTCCAAGCATCAAAGACCTCCTGTGTAGGTCTGAAGAAACCGTAGTTACTTTCTTTACCTGGTTTAGGCTTTATATTACTTTTTCTCCATGTAGGAGACGAGACAGGATGAGTTATTCCTTGCCATGCTTTAATGGTATACTCAAAATCCTGAGGAGCTTCTTCCCTCCATCTTCTAACAGTATCTTCTTTAGGTATTTTGTAGAAAGTTTCCTGGATCTCGATAACACTAAAGTGCCTGAAATATTCTTTTCTACCGCCTTTTGCGGACCAACCACAGGTTCCAATTAATATATTCATTACAAAAATATTTAGAATAAGGGGTATTTTAAAAAGGAAGCTACCCTATTTATAAAGGAAGCAAGCAACGGAATGATCCTCTTTAACCTGGAAAAGCTCCGGTGTGTTAACATCGCACTTATCTTTCATAAAATAGGGACATCTGTCAAAGAACCTGCATCCGATGGGATTAACCGCAGGACGGGGTTCTCCAGTTATTTTCACCTCAGGCTCCTCTGAGAGAGGATCTAGGGGAAGTAAGCTAGCTAGCAGCGCTTTAGTATATGGATGTAAAGGATTATGAATAACCTCCTCAGCAGATCCGATCTCAACTATCTTACCAAGATACATGACTGCTATTCTGTTAGCTAGATACCTTGCAGCTGACAAATCATGAGTTATCAGCATTATAGTTAGTCTATTTTCATCTCTTAACCTTCTTAAAAGGTTAAGTATGCCAGCTCTAAGTGAGGCATCAAGCATCGAGGTTGGTTCATCAGCAATTATAAAACTTGGATTAAGGAGAAGCGTTCTAGCTATGGATGCTCTCTGAAGCTGGCCTCCACTTAGCTCATGTGGATATCTTAGGAATATTTGTTCAGGAGGTGTTAGTCCTACATTTTCAAGCATTCTTGATATCTTCTCCAACATCTCGTTCTTATCCTCTACATTTTGCGCCTTAAGAGCCTCGGCCAAACTATCTAAAATTCTCAACCTGGGATCAAATGAGTTGTAAGGGTTTTGAAATATCATCTGTATCTTCCTTCTAAGATTGTAGTCAAGCTTACTTTTAGACCCAGATATCTCCTTTCCTTCAAACATTACTTTACCAGAAGTAGGTTGCTCTAAGCCAACTATCACTTTCCCAAGAGTTGTTTTACCACAGCCTGATTCTCCTACAAGTCCGAAGATCTCTCCTCTAAATATATTGAGGTTCACTCCATCAACAGCCCTATTGTAGGTCTTGACCCTTAGTAAAAGGCCTTTAGATAGAGGAAAGTACTTCTTTAAATCTATAGTTTGAAGTATAGGATCTTTATCCATAATTCACGCCCCAAAGATCTCCTTCACGAAATGACAACGTGTGTAATGATCGATGCCTACTTTTATTAAAGGGGGTTGCTTTGTCTTACATAAGGTCTTCGAGAAAGGGCACCTTGGATGAAAGACGCAGCCTTTAGGAGGATTAAGCATGTTAGGTGGGCTCCCAGGTATCTCAACTATTTTTTCCACTGGGGAGTGAATGTCCGGGTGTGATTTTAGTAGTAAAGAGGTATAGGGATTCTTACTGTCCCTAAATATCTTCACTGAGGGGCCGTATTCAAATACGCTTCCACCATAGAGAACTGCCACCTTTTTACATGTATATGCTATAACTGATACATCATGGCTTATAACTATAAGAGAAAGATTAAGGTTCTTTTGAAGAGACTTAAGTTCTCGGAGTATTTGGTATTGAACTATCACATCGAGTCCCGTTGTCGGCTCATCAGCTATTACTATTTCTGGATCCATCATCAGGCTCATAGCTATCATTACCCTTTGTCTCATACCACCGCTTAGCTCATGGAAATGCATTCTGAGGATATTTGAGGAAAGTCTTGCTATCTTAAGTTTCTCCTTTATTTTCTCTAAAGCTTCTTTCTTTGAAAGACCCACGTTATTCTTTAATATATCAACAAGTTGATCCCCTATTCTATGAACAGGACTGAGAGCGCTCATTGAATTTTGAGGTATTAAAGCTATTTTTTTACCTCTTATCGTGTTTAGTTCTCTTTCAGATAGCCTAAGAAGATTGTTGTTATTAAATAATATTTCTCCAGCTATTATTCTAGCGTTTGAAGGTAGTATACCCATTATTGCGTAAGCTAAGGTACTTTTCCCCGAACCTGACTCACCTAATAACCCTAGCGACTCACCCTTCTCTAATTCCAATGAAACTCCGTTTAATGCCTTAACCATACCTCTTGGCGTACTATAATGAACAGATAGGTTTTTAACTTCTAGTAAGCTCAAAATTCGCTCACCTCTATTCTTTTCGGATTAAGAATTTTAGCTAAAGTTTCCCCTACAAGGTATAATGAAAGTACAGTGATAGCAATAGCAAGACCTGGGAAAAACGATATCCACCAATAGGACATTATATAACCTTGCCCTTCATAAATCATCCTCCCCCAGCTTATCGCATTAGGGTCTCCCAGACCTAGATAACTTATCCCTGTTTCGATAATTATGGCGTTTGCTGCCTGTAATATCGTGTTAGCTATAACTGGGTGAATAGCATTAGGTATTATGTGTTTGAAAAGGACTCTGAGATCACTTATGCCCATCATAAGGCTTGCCTGCACAAATTCTCTTTCCCTTAGAGATAGAACCTGTGCTCTCATTATCCTAGCATTTGATGGCCAGGTTAGAAGGCCTATAACAGTCATTACATATAATATACTATTACCATATACTGCGATGATGAATAGTATAAGGAAAAACGCTGGTATCATCAGAAATATATCTATTATTCTTGAAAGTATGTCATCTACCAATCCACCATAATATCCAGCGATCGATCCTGTTACAATACCTACTAATGCTGAGATCCCCGCAGCCACAAAGCCTACTATTAATGAGGTTCTCGAGCCCCATATAACTCTACTAAAGACATCTCTTCCAAGGTGATCTGTTCCCAAAGGGTGTTTCCAGGATATAGGTAGAAATCTTCTATATTTTATTGAGTAAGGATCATGTAGGGGGAGAAAGGGAGCTAATATAGCAATAAATAATATGAAGAGAAGGAGAAATAATCCAAGAAGTCCTATCTTATCCTGTGAGTAAAGTTTAAGGAAGCTCCTTGTCTTATTCATAACTCTACTTATTATGGTTTTCATGCTCCTCACCTTAATCTGACTCTAGGATCGAGGAACATGTAAACTATGTCCGTAAGGAAGTTAGCTGCTGCCACTCCTATAGCTGTAACTAGGTAGAGGCCCATTAACAGAGGATAGTCTCTGTAAAATGCCGCGTCTAGTAGTAATCTTCCCATACCTGGCCATCCAAATATTATTTCAACGAGAGCAGCTCCACTTAGCACGAACCCTAGCTGTAAACCAAAGATAGTAACAGGAGGTAATAGGGCGTTTCTTAAGATATATCTTCTGAAAATAGTTTCCCTATGAAAACCATAAGCAGTGAATGTTCTAACATAATCCTCCCTTGTTTGCTCAAGTATGCTGGCTTTTGTTATTTTGTAATAAACAGGTAGCTGAGCTAGTACTAAAGTTGCTACAGGAAGCGCCATATGCCAGAGTATGTCTAACCATAATCTAACACCTTCATATTTTACCCTTGCGCTGTACATTCCAGCTATTGGGAAGAGACGTAGATTAACTGCAAATATTAATATTAAAATAATACCTAGCCAGAAAACGGGCATTGAGTAAAGGATTATCATAGTAAACGAAAGAGAGATATCTACTAACGTCCCAGATTTACGTGCTGAAAAAACGCCTAATAAAACTCCTAATAAGAAAGCTATTATAAGACTTGTAAATGTTAGGAGAAGAGTGGGGATAATCCTTTCTCCTATTATAGTAGTAACGGGTTGCATGTATCTATATGAGAAGCCCATGTCACCTTTAAACAGGTTAATTAGATAAATGATGAATCTTTCACTGAGAGGCTTATCAAGTCCCCATCTCTTACGTAAAGCTTTAACATATTCGGGATTAGAGAAGGCAAACTCTCCCGCTATGACCCTTATAGGGTCACCGGGGGCTAGATTTATTATAAAGAAATTAATTATTATTATTAAAAAAATAGTTAATATTGTTTGAATCCCCCTCCTAAAAAGATAGGGGGCTATGTTACTCACAGAGATCTTCCCTCATAGAGCTTAAGATATTAGTTACTAAACCTTTATCCATAGCTCTAAAACCGACTATAGGCTCTCCCCCTTCCCACCAGACTAGCCTATAGTCATTATAGCCTACCTTTCCTCTTGCCTCAGGTTCCCATGGGAATCCATGGAACTCTGCTTTATATATGTGGAAAACCATTAAATCTACAAGAGGTAGATAGGGCAGATCTTCAGCTAGTATCTCCTGTATCTTCCAGTAATATTCCTTCCTTAATTCAGGATCAGCTATCTTTTCTCCTTTCTCGAACAACTCTATAACCTCTGTGTTATTATAGTGTGCCAGGTTTAAGGATACAGGAGGTTCCCCTGTAACTCTGAACCTTAAATTAGCGGGGTCGGGTCCTTGAAAACCATCTACTACGGTTAAATCGTATTCATCTCCCTTATACACCTTTTCAAGCCATAATGAGAATTCAAGAACTTTTATCTCTACATCGATTCCTATTTCCTTAAGCCTCTCCTTTATGATCTGCCCCATAGCTTCCTCTTCGGGTCCCTGCCAGATTACATAAGATAGCTTAAACCTAAAGCCGTCAGTACCACGCTCGTAACCGGCTTCGTCAAGTATCTTATTAGCCTTCTCAGGATCGTACTCAGGTAGCTTAACGTTAGGATTATATGCCCATTCTATAGCGGGAGTATATGTCCCTTCCGCTACGAAACCATAACCGCTTTCAGCTTTCTCTACGATTTCTGTTCTGTTTATAGCATGTGCTATAGCTCTTCTGACCCTAGTATCGTTCAAGGGAGGATGTCTCATGTTATAGCATAAGTACCATCTACTGGGTACAGGTTCCATTAACACTTTCACACCAGATGTAGCTTGAAGTCTAGGTATCTCAGTAAGTGGAGGCCTGTGATTAAGTAAGTCCGCTTCTCCAGCTAAGAAAGCCTGTAACGCTGAGGTAGCGTCAGGTATTACCTTAAATACTATTCTATCAAGGTAAGGTCTTCCTCTGAAGAAGTTCTCATTAGCTTCTAACGTTATATGGTCTCCTTTGACCCATTCAACAAATTTAAACGGTCCTGTTCCTATAGGATGTTGAATAGCCGTGAAGTTTGGTGAGAGCCAGTCAGTAACATTCTCATATATATGTTTAGGTAAAATAAACGTTCCATACCATGCCAGAAATTGAATGAAAGGTGCATAAGGTTCCTTTAGATGAACTACTACAGTATAGTCATCAGGCGTCTCTATCTTCTCTATATTCTCAGCTTTTATATCCTCATATGCTACCCCTTTAAATTCCTTAATAGCGTTTAAAGTCCAAGCGACATCCGCTGAAGTAAACGGCGTGCCATCATGCCAGGTAACATTCCTGTAAAGATAAAAAGTGTATACTTTACCGTCTTTGGAAACTTCCCATTTATAGGCTAAATCAGGTATCACATTATAGTCAGAATCTAAGGTAACCAGTTTATTAAATATCATTGAATGAATTATATAACCTGCGTCATCTACTTGAGCGTCAGGATTAAAGCTAAGAGGATCGCCCCAATGTGCTATGACTAAAGTCCCTCCCATTCTCGGACCTTTAGGTTGAGAGTTAAATATGGGTAACAGCCCCGCTAGAACAACTATAAATAACATCACTAGAGTTATAACTCTCATATTATCAGACCCTTGGGTTAAGTTCATAAAATTCTTTTATGATTCTATTTAAAAGTTTCTGATGCTTTCCCATATAAAATGAAAATAATTCATCTTTTATCACAATATTTAAAAACAACTTTTACATTTAGGTTTGAAATCGGTGAGAATAGTGTCAGATCCTATTCTTAGTGCTATAGAAGATGTCCCGGATTATAAGGAGTTTATGACTCTAGAGGAGCTAAATTCATCTACCATGAGGCTAGCTAAGGAATTCCCCGATTTAGTTAGAGTTTTTGAGGCTGGTACCTCTAGAGAGGGAAGACCTATTTATGGAATAAAAATAGGTAATGGGGAGAGGGTAGCATTGTTATTCGGATGTCCTCATCCTAACGAGCCTGTAGGTACGTTAGTTCTCGAGTACTTATCTTGGAGATTAGTTAAAGATGATGATCTTCGAAAGGAGTTAAACTATACATGGTATATAGTAAAAGTGGCTGACCCTGATGGATTAAGGCTTAATGAGGGTTGGCTAAAGGGACCTTTTACCCCCTTAAATTACGCTATGAACTACTATAGGCCTGCAGGAAACAAACAAGTCGAATGGACCTTCCCAATAGAGTATAAAACCCTTAAGTTTAATGACCCCATACCTGAGACTAAGGCTTTAATGAACATCATCGAGAGTTATAAGCCTGATTTCATTTACAGCCTTCATAATGCCGGTTTTGGAGGTGTCTACTATTATCTCTCTGAGAAAGCGCCCTTGCTATACCCAATATTTTATTACTTTGTTGAGAGAGAAAAGGTACCATTAAGTTTAGGGGAGCCTGAAGTTCCATGGGCTAAACTCCTAGCGAGAGCGGTGTATTATATGGTTTCTACACCAGAATACTATGATTATTTAGAGAAACACGCTGATAAAGACCCGGCTGAGATAATAATGTCGGGAACTGATAGTTACGATTACGCTAGACACTTTAACCCTAACGTCTTAGAGCTAGTGACCGAGGTTCCATATTATTACGATCCTAGAATAGAGGACGCTTCCCCTACCGAAACCTTAAGGAGGAAGGCAGTGCTGGATAACATCGGGAACAATAAGAAACATTATGAGTGGTTACTTGCTAAATATAATGAAATTAAGAAAGATCTTAAAACAGAAACAAGATTTAGGGAATCTATAGAGTATTTTCTCAAAGTCGTTCCTGAGTCATTAAAGGCTGAGGAAAAGTGGGCTAAGACGGCTAAGGAGCTTGAGCGCCCAGCTACGGTTGCGGAGCTCTTCGATAATTATCAGGTCTCTGAGTTCTATAGACTTCTGACTTTAGGCTTATTTTGTAGAATGCTTAAATCTGAGAGGTCAAAAAGTGAAAAGTTAAGGAAGATGATGGAAGAGGTTGAAAGTAGGATGAAAGAGCATGCCGAGAAGCTAGATAAGGAATTAAGGTATAAGGTTATACCTATAAGGAAACTTGTGAGGATACAGTTAGCTGCAGGGCTTTATTCAGCGCTTTACGTACTGAACAAAAAAGGTAAGCAAAGTTAGCTTATCTATGTTTAGAGTAATTCTCTATTGCTTTTTTAATTCTGTTTTTAGCTTCTTCAGGTCCTTTCCAATCTCTCACCTTAACCCACTTACCTGGCTCAAGCTCCTTGTAATGCTCGAAGAAGTGCCTTATCTTGTCCTTAATTATGTCGGGTAAGTCATCTATTCTATTCACATGCTTAAACCTAGGATCTATCTTCTCTAAAGGCACAGCCACTACTTTGGCATCAGGTCCCTCTTCATCCTCCATTTCGAGCAAACCTATAGGCTTTACTTTAATAATAGAGCCCGGAATTAGAGGTTCATAACCCACAACTAAGACATCTACAGGATCACCATCTTCCTCTAAAGTACCAGGTATGAAGCCATAATTAAATGGGTAAAACATGGAGGTGTAAAGTATTCTATCGACAACTATCGCTCCACTACTCTTATCTACCTCATACTTTATGCTACTACCGAGGGGTATCTCTATGACTACATTAACTACATTAGGTGCCTCATTTCCCGGGGATTCAATTATGTTTCCCATAACTTAACCCCTAAAGATATAGATTTCAATGAAATAATGCTTTTCCTTGATGACTGCTTGTACATTTTGTAGAATAGCAAGAGGCGAAGCTCCTGCTTACATAGTGTATAGGGATGGAAGTGTCATTGCGTTCCTTGATAAAGCTCCCCTAACTAAAGGACACACGCTTGTGACTACTATAGAACATTACGAGAACATACTGGAGATACCTGATAAATTGTTAGGAGATGTTATAAATGTCGTTAAGAAGGTAGCTAAAGCTCAGCTAGAAGGTTTAGGGGCACAAGGAGTTAGGGTAGTTCAGAACAACGGCTCTCTAGCAGGACAGGTAATATTTCATATACATTTCCATGTGATACCGTTTTATCTAAACGAGAGACCTTCTAGAGGGCTGCTTAGCTCACATGAGGGAGAGGAGATCTCAAAAATTTTAAGAGAGCAAATTGGAGATTAAAATGGTTAAGATAGCTGTTTTCGACTTAGATAAAACCTTATGGGATCACCCTGATATATCCTCTACCATTCCTCCCTATACCAGTAAAGGTTTAGATACTATAGAGGATTCGTTAGGAACCAAGATAAGACTAAAGAGTTGTGTAAAAGATATGTTATCTCGTTTAAAGAGAAAAGGTATAAAGCTATGTGTAGCAAGCTGGAACGTGCCTGAAAAAGCCTTAGCTGCACTTAAGGCATTTCAAATCGATAATATGTTCGATTACATAGTTATAGAGCCTCATCCCTGTAAAGAAAAAATGATAAGGAAGATCATCAAAAGGTTTTCTGAAAAGAAGGATCTAGAAGTATACTTCTTTGATGATAACCCCGAAATAGTTAGAAAGGTTAGAAAATCCCTTCCTTTAGTAAAGGCATTCTTAGTAGGAGGTGATATAAAGACAGTTTGTGAGGCAGAAGAAATGCTGATTCGGTAAAAGAATTCTTCATAAAGCTATTTTTCATTTAGAGAAATTGGTGTAAGATTGACAAGTAAAGAAATGGAAGAGATAAGCGTCAGGATTAAAGAGGCTAAATCTATCTTAACAGATGTAGTGCATAGAACTCCTTTGAATAGATCCTTTACTTTCTCCAAGATGACTAAAGGTGATGTATATCTTAAGCTAGAGAACTTACAGAAAACTGGTTCATTTAAGGTTAGAGGAGCATACTATGCTCTATGGAAAAGGGTTAAAAAGGAGAAAATAAGGGCTTGTGTTGCTGCTAGCTCAGGTAACCATGCACAGGGTGTAGCTTACTCAGCACAGACGTTAGGTATCAGGTCTGTCATAGTAATGCCTCTTTACACTCCCTTCTATAAGGTTCAGGCTACTAAAAGCTATGGAGCAGAGGTTTTACTCTACGGTGAAACTTATGATGAAGCTTTTAGTAAGGCCTGTGAGATAGCTCGTTCTTTAGGCGCCCCCCTCATACATCCATTTGATGACTATGACGTAATAGCAGGTCAGGGAACGATAGGCGTTGAGATATATGAGGATCTAGATAATGTTGAAGTGGTGTTGGTTCCAATAGGTGGAGGCGGCCTTATCTCTGGCATAGCTGTAGCCTTAAAAAAGCTCAGACCTGAGATAGAGATCATAGGGGTTCAGCCAGAGGGAGCCCCTGCCCTTTATCATTCATTTAAGAAAGGACGCTTAGTATATGTAGATAATATATATACTATTGCAGATGGCGTTGCAGTTAAAAGGCCTGGTGAGAGGACATTTAGAATAATTAATGAGTTAGTGAGTGATATCGTTCTAGTAGATGATTACGAGATAGCTAGGGCTATGTTCCTCCTTCTTGAAAGAGGTAAGCTTGTAGCAGAGCCAGCTGGCGTTCTGCCGATAGCTGCTTTACTTTCAGGTAAAGTAGATATTAGGGGAAGGAAAGTTGTAGCAGTAATAAGTGGAGGTAACGTAGACATGTCGCTTCTTTCTAGGATTGTAGAGAGAGGGCTGTATTTAGAAGGTAGAGTTGCCAGGATCGCTGGCTTGCTTAATGATAGGCCTGGAGAATTGAAGAAAGTGATAGATGTAATAGCTGAATACAAGTTTAACATAGTTTCAATAGAACATGAAAGGGCTAATCCTCTCATACATCCAGGCGCTGCTAAGGTTACGCTGGGTATAGAGGTCCCTGACACAAGGTCCGTAATAAAAATGTTGGATAAGCTTAAAGAAAAGGGGTTAGATTTTAAACTTACAATGGGTGAGGAGAATGGAGAAAGAGGTTATCTATACAGAGAAGGCCCCTAAGCCTGTAGGACCTTATTCACAGGCTATAAAGGTAGGAAGCTTTATTTTTGGTTCAGGACAGATACCAATAGATCCTACTACCGGAAATATAGTTAAAGGAGATATAACGACTCAAACCAGAAGAGTTACAGAGAACATAAAAGCTGTACTAGAAGCCGTAGGCTATACTCTAAGCGACGTGGTCAGTGTTAACGTATTTTTGAGAAACTTAAGTGATTATGATGAGTTTAACCAAATTTACTCTGAATATTTTAAAGAAAAACCTCCAGCTAGAACAACGGTAGAGGTCTCTAACTTACCTAAGGGAGTATTAATCGAAATGAGCTTTATCGCTTACAAGCCTTAAAATCAAGTGGCTTGCAATTAAGTTAATTAAGAACCTGAACATGTTTTTGAATTGGGAGCCGGGGTGCCCGAGAGGTAAGGGGACGGGCTGCAGTGGCGGCCTCGTGGATACCCGTTTTGTCCCGGGTTCGAGACCCCTTTTAGGGGCGAGGTTCCCGGCCCCGGCTCCATTACTTTTCAGATATTGCATGTGAGTTTCTCTTTAGTTTTAGATAGGTATCCTTTAATGCCTCGGGTATAACCTTTGTATTGGCTAATATAGGCATGAAGTTCGTGTCCCCTTCCCATCTAGGAACTATATGAATATGAACATGTTCCTCCAGACCCGCACCGGCCACCCTTCCTAGGTTAATCCCTATGTTAAAACCATGGGGTTTTAGAGCTCTCTTTAAACTCCTTAGGGAGGATTTCACGGCCTTAAAAAGCGCTAATAGCTCCTCATCATCTAAATCTTCTATATCAGGTACGTGCCTGAGCGGAGCTATAAGTAGATGACCGGTGTTGTAAGGATATAAGTTCATTAGAACTATGGTTTTGTCTCCCTTATACAACACTAACCTCTCATCTAAGTCCTCTGATTTTGCAGCATCGCAAATAAAACAGCCTTTAGGTTTCTCAATCGATGCATATTCAATATATTTCATTCTCCAAGGGGCCCACAGTATATCCATATTTCTACCTTGAGGGTTTTACATAGATAAAGACTTCCCTTCTTCTAGCGTTAACAGGCTGGTTTTCGAGAAAGTATATACCTAGACCGTTCAGTAGAGGTTTACCTCTGTTTACAGGTATTATCATCCACGTACCCATAAGTGTAGATCTGAGATGGGCATAAGCATTACCTGGGTGGGCCCATCCATATATAGGTACTAACTTCCATAACTCTCTTTCAAAGAGCTCTATAACATCCTTACTCCTAGGAAGCCTGATAAGAGCCCCTGTAGATCCCTTTGAGAAGAGGAAAATAGTCCCTTCATCCGCTTTTGAAGCAACCTCTTTAACATGATCCGTTATATCAAAAAGCTTACCTGGACCGTAAGTGATTAACCTCACTAACTTACTCATCATGAAGCAGCACCACAGCAACCTTCTTAATACCCTCTTCACCACTTAGATCTAGTAAGCATACCTGCTGGAAACTCCCCAGGAAAAGCTCCTTATCTACAATCGGTATAGCTATCGAAACAGGGAAAAGTGAAGACTTAACTCTATCTGAAACATTAAGACCTTCTAATAACTTGCCCAAATCAGAAATAAGCCTAGGTTCATACTCTATAGTAATTATCGAGCATAAATCATCAATAGCATATAAAACTAAAACTCCAGAGTTTATTTCTTCCTTCTTTGGAATCTCCATAACCTTGTTTGTAAAATCAAACACTCCTCTACCTTTACTTTTAACCTCTATTATTCTCAACAAGTTTTAACACCGAAATAGATAATGTTTCATTACGCAGCTATAGACTTATTTGAAAAAAGCTGTTTTGCGTCCACAAAACTGCAGATTTTCTTATATGTTATTTGATAGATATGTATACCTCTATCCCGAGTACCTCGGCTATCTCTTTAGCCTTTTTATTAACGTGAGGATAAACTATGGCCAGCTATATCAAGGTAAACAGCATCCTTGTCTCGAGAACTGTATAACCAGTCATAAACATGTAGAGAGGCAACATATACCATGTACTGTAACGCGGCCACCGTGTACGCCAACTCATACGCAGTGCTTACCGCGCTCGTGTCGGTCAGCGCTCTGTTCGAGGACTGCCTGCGCTTAACCTCAAAGCGTAAGCTCTACAACAGCTGAACAAGATTTAGCAATAAAAACACCAAAAAGCAGAAGAGCGATAATTAAAATTAAAAACAAGAAAAAATATGAAAATATAAAAATATGATTAATATTTTAATCATAATTTTCTGCTAATGGTGATAGAAAATGAATGTTGTAA
>CAZKLN010000016.1:18647-26123 GCA_964553765.1 uncultured Thermofilaceae archaeon | reverse complement strand
AGGACAGCTCAGTCCCTAGCTCACAAGGATAGGAGGTCTGGAAGGTCTAAACTAGAGCCGTGGCAGTACGTCGTCCTAGCAGCGGTCAGGGAGAAGGAGGGGTTAAGGTACAGGGAGCTTCCGGCGGTGGCTGAGAGGCTGTTCGGCGTCAGGGTCCATTACACGGCTATACACAAGGGGATTGGGAGGAACAGGGACCTGATAGCCTTGACGGCCTCGCTCGCAGCCCCCCTGGGAGGCGAGGCTGATGAGCTTGTGGTCGACTCAACGGAGTTCTCGCTTGAGAGCCATGAGCTGGTGGAGGGGAAGAGGCGCAGGCTGACTGTGAAGCTGGTGGCTGGGTGGGACCCCTTAACGCACATGTTCCATGTAGTGATGGTGGCTGAGGGGGAGGCGAACGACTCCAGGCTGCTGGAGCCCCTAACAGCCCAGCTGTTCTTCAAGCCGAGAAAGCTCTACGCTGACAGGGGCTTCTTCTCAAGGAGGAACGTGGAGCTGCTAGCCTCCCTCGGGATGACCCCCGTCATAAGGCCCAAGAGGAACGCTACCCCCAGGGCTAAGGGCTGTCCTGCCTACAGGAGGCTTGTCAGACGCTATCTGGAGCTAGGCTACAGAGCGTGGGCTAAGGAAACGGGTTACGCTAAACGCTTCCCAGAGGAGCACGCGTTCTCAAACCTCATAGTTAAGCACGATGACTGGGTCAGGGCTAGGAGCATTGGGGGAGCATCGTCCCTCGTATACGCTAGGGTGCTGTTACACAATGCGTACGTGTTAAAGGTGATCGAAGCTGAGGGGATAGGGAAGCCTCAGATTCAGGCGTTAACGGCTTATGCCAGGTAAAGCCTCCCTATGCCCCTAGCCTCAAGGCTGGGCCTGGAAGCTGAAAGGGCTCAGCCTAAAATAGCTAACAAAGCTATATTAATGTTCTACAAGCTCTTATTATTGGTAAACCTTATATATGTGGTAACATTAGAACCTCACAGTGGCTTCAGTGGGTTACGTCACTGTATCTGCAAAGGTGCCTCGCAAGCTAAAGGAAATGCTGGATAAGTACGGCATCAAGCTGGGTCCGGTTATAAGACAGGCCTTGGAGAGAGAGGTGAGGAGGAAGATACTCGAGGAGGCTGAGAGGAGAGCTAAGAAGCTGAGCAGAAAAGTAGCTCATATACCCGACGAGGAGGTAGCTAGGATCATAAGGGAGGATAGAGATGCAAGGTAATGAATACCTCTTCGACGCTAGCTCTATAGTGAACCTTTTTCAGAGTGTTCGAAAAAGGGATGACCATTGAACTAGCGCTATACGAGTCATTAAACGCTGTATGGAAGGAGCATACACTGCTAAAAAGGATAGACAAGGAAGTAGCATTGGAGTATGCACACATACTCTCTAAGGTTTTCGAGGTAATCAAGGTAGCGAGCATTAGCATTAGGGGCCTCGAAGCGGAAGTTTACAAAATAGCATGTAAGGAGAGTTTAACGATATACGACGTTTGCCGCTAGGAACGGACTAACGTTGGTAACAGTAGCGAATGATCATTTGATTTTCTAGCCAGAGGTTCAAAACTAATCGTATTCAGAACTCTGTGAAGGTTACAAAGCCAGAAAAAACGATAAAGGATGGAGACATCATTGCTCTTTGCTACAATCCCTCCAAGTTATCTTTAATGGAAGATGCGTAAAACCAGAAATAGAGATTCTGAACCATGATCATGGGAAACAAGGTGAATGAGAAAAACTAAAGCTAGCGTTGGGTTGTTTCTTCATCTCCATATGGTACTGTTTCCTCATATGGGATCGTTTCCTCAATAGAGGATACGCTCTTTTCAATTGAAGCTAGGTTTTTCTCTATGGCTCTGAGCCTATCAGTGACAAGCTCGTTAACAGACTCATACTTCTCTCTTACCTTATTAAGGACTTCCTCATCCTCTCTTTCAAACCCTGCTAAGAAGTCTGTGACGTAAACATTAACCATCCCCTTGATCTCCTCTTCAGTCTCATCAATCTTACCTTTAATCTCCCCTAACTCATCCTCTATAGGTCTTAGCAGGCTCAGTGTGTTCTCGATAGCTTTTACCCTTTCTTTAACCTTCTTATGTAAAGTTTCCTTCCTTAAAACAGACTCATATCTCTCCCTAATTATGCTCAGGTAGTTAATCCTCTCCTTAACTCTTCTCTCCAAAACCTCAACCTCCTCTTTTATATCTTTAAGCCTGTCATGAAACCTCTTCATCTTAGACACTGTGAGCAGCACATCAAGGCTCACAGCCTGACCCTCACCCACAATTTCTAACTCCTTAACCCACCTTACACAGTCAACAACCTCACTTAACGTAATATCCTCACCAAGCTTAAATCCTAGAAAGTCTTTAACGATCTTTTTTACCTCTTTATTAATCTCATAAAGCTTACGACACCTACCAACTAATTTAATAGGTACATACTTGCCCATTTCATGAGCCTTATTAATCAAAGACGCAACTTTATCCCTATAAGCCTCTAAATGTCCTTTAATCCTCTCATAATCCGACAAAACGCTCCTTAGTTCCTCAAACACCTTATCCATACTATCCAAACTAGACCTCATCTTTCCATCAAAAACCGCGAAAACCTTATGCCATTCCTCTCTAAGATTTTGCTCTCTAAGATTTTTTATTAAAAGTAGAATCAATGAAAACAAGAAACTGATAATATAAGGAGAAAGTAATAAAATAATGTAAAAAGGATAAAATAAGAAAAAGGATAAAATAATGTAAGGATAAATGGTAAAATAAAGTAAAAATGATAAAAATGATGATAAAAGTGAATGACAAAGGAGAAGAAATGAAATATTTTTTCCTATGATAATTCTCTTCCTCTCTTCTTTTCTTTTCTCTCCTGAGAGCTTTGAGAGAAAAGCAGCTCCTAGAAAAGCAGCTCCTAGTAAGCCTGGTAAGAAAGACACGAGAGCTGTTATTAATTCTTTATCAGAAAGGGGGGGGACTCACTATAAGAGGAAAAGAAAAAGAAAAAAGTAAAAAAGTAAAAAAAGAAAAAGGTAATTTCTATTAAACCACTTATAAGTACCTTTTTAATTACATGATGTACTTCCTTAGCAAGATTCTCACAACATGTCATAATTCTTTAATCAGATAAAGTATATTATATCTTTTTTACTCCTTATATTCCTCATTATAACCTAAGAGTAGGAGGTTTGTTATTTTGCATGTTTAAGGTTTAAGAGGTTAGGTATATTAGGGTTGGTGTCTCGGTTTTAGTAGAGGCAGCGTTTATGGTTAGGCTTTGGAAGTCTAGGGAGGAGAAGGAGATTGAGAGGAAGATAAGGATCAACAGGGCTAAGGCTGCTCTTCAGAGGTACATAGAGAGTCTTGAGGCTCTCTCTAGGAAGATCATGGAGCAGGGTAAGGAGGCTGCTAGGCTGGGGGACAGGGAGCTGCTTAGGAGGCAGGCGAGGAAGTACTTCATAGTGAACCAGAGGATTAGGCAGACGAAGAGACTTCTACTGTTGATGGAGGAGGCTGAGCTTCAGAGAGAGCTCGTCAAGGCCTCATCTAGGTTCATAGAGTTCAGCAAGGACATAGTGAGCTCTATAGCTGAGGGGCCCAGTGCCTCGGAGATAGTTAGGACCCAGATGAGGCTGGAGGAGGCCCTTGCTAAGGCTGAGAGTGTTGAGGAGGCTTTAAACACAGTACTTGACTTGACCAGTGAGGGTATACTGACCTCTAAGGCTTTGGGCGAGAAGGAGCTGAGCGAACTAATGAGGCTCATGGAGGAGGAGGCTAGGAGTGAAGAGGTTGAGCTGAAGGAGGGTGAGGAGGAGAGGCTTTTCAGGGAAGTCCTTAAGGGTAAGGAGGGTGAGTGAGGGGATGCCTCCGTTTAAGAGGAGGAGCCTTAAGGAGCTGAGGGTAATGGGGGTGATGCTCAGCAACAGGATAAGCAGACTTAAGAGGGAGATAGAGGAGCTGGAGGAGAAGAAGAGGAGGATATTTAAGGAGGGGATAGGGTCGAGCATGCTAAAAAAGAGGATGTTGGCTAGCGAGATAGTTAGCATCGAGGTTAGGCAGAGGATTAAGTTGAGGGACCTTAAGGCTGCTCAGGCCAGGTATGCTTTAATCAAGAGCTATCTAAGCCTTAAGGACCATCAATCTCTGAGGAAGGAGCTTGAGAAAGTGGACAAGTTGCTGGGATCTGAGAAGGTGGGTGAGAGGCTTGAAAGGGAGCTAGCTAGGTCCCTGGTGAAGGAGGATAAGGTTGGTGAGGAGCTTGACACAATCTCCAGGATCGTTGAGGAGGAGACTCCTGAGAGCGAGGCTGAGCGCAGGATAATAGAGGCCTGGAGTAGGGTTGAGGCGGGGCTGATGAGCCCTGAGGAGGCTGAGAGGACAATAGCCCTTAAGGAGCTGAAGGAGGATGAGGGTAAGGGGTGAGAGTAGATGGGCATACTCTCCAGGCTCTTCAAAGGTAAGAACCCCTTAGAGTCGTTAAGCCTTAACGAGCTTAGGGGGATGAAGGTTAAGCTCGAGGTAAGGATGGACGAGCTATCGAGGAGGATGGAGGAGATAGAGGAGGAGGTTAAGAAGCTGTTTGAGAAGGCGAAGGAGGCTAAGTCCCACTCGGAGGAGGTGTTCCTAGCTAGGAGGATAAAGACCTTAACGCAGGAACTTAACATGCTGAGGCAGACCTACTCGAGCATACAGAGGGAGCTCATGCTTGTCTCAAACCTGCTGATAATAAAGCAGCACGAGGCCCTTCTGAAGGAGGTAGGTGTTTGGAGCAGGCTTAAGGGTGTTAGACCTGAGCTGCTCACAAGGTACCTAGCTGAGAAGAGGGTTGAGGCGGAGGACAGGGAGAAGCTCGTTAATGAGCTTGTAGACCTGAGCTCGAGGATATGGGAGATGGAGATGGGTGAGGAGGATGTCAAGGACGTGCTGAGAGCTATAAGGGCCGTTAAGGAGGGGCAGCTCGAGCCTGAGGAGGCCGGTAAGGTCCTTATGAAGGAGAGAGAGAAGAGGGAGGAAGAGCTGGATGTCGAGGGTTGACCTCTCAGGCCCCCTTATATTGATGTTCGAGAGAGCGAAGCTGGAGTACTTGAAGGCTAGGAGGAGCGGGGATCTGGACCTAGCTAGGAAGAAGGCGCTTGAGTGCGCTAAGATACTGAGGTTGTTAGCTGAGAACTCCCCAGGTCTCAGAGACCTTTATCTGGAGAAGGCGAGCAAGTGGATTAAGGTAGCCAGAAGTATAAAGGGGGATGAGCTGGCTAAGCCTGAGATCGTAACAACTAGGAAGGAGGATGAGCTTAAAGCCAGCCTTAAGGACCTCATAGTTAAGACCAACGTTAAGTGGAGTGACATAGGTGGGCTCTGGGAGGCTAAGAGAGTTATAATGGAGACCGTGGTCATAGCGGGGCTCAAGAGACCGGAGAGCGTCAAACCATGGAAAGGTATACTCCTCTTTGGCCCTCCAGGCACAGGTAAGACCTTACTCGCTAGCGCCGCCGCAGGCAGCCTTAACGCGACGTTCTTCAACGTCAGCATAGATAGGGTACTCTCTAAGTACTTCGGAGAGTCATCGAAGCTCATCTCAGCCCTCTACTCGCTCGCGAGGGAGAAGGCCCCCTCCATAGTCTTCCTGGACGAGATAGACGCGTTAAGCCTCTCCAGGAGAAGGGAGACCAGCGATGCCCTGAGAAGAACGCTCTCATCTCTCCTCGTTCAGCTTGATGGGCTTAAGATAGGGGGTGACGAGCCGCTAGTCCTAACGATAGCTGCTACCAACGCTCCTTGGGACCTTGATAAGGCTATTCTCAGCAGGTTTCCCCAGAGAATATATGTTCCCCTACCCGATAGGAGGGCTTCAAAGGAGATAATAAGGATATGTACGAGGGGGCTTGACATATCAAGGCTGGACCTGGAGGAGCTAGCGAGTAGATGTGTTGAGAACCTTTACTCAGGTAGAGACATCTCAAACCTATGTCAGCAAGCCATATGGAACATGATAAGGGATGAGAACAGATACCTCTATAAGCTTGCTGAGCTACCCTACGATAAGCTAAGGAGTATGAGACTTAGGATAAGGCCTCTGGCTATGGAAGATTTCTATGAGGCATTTAAAAAGATAAAATCACCTCTAACTAGGAGAGATGTAGAGAAATATGAGAAATGGAACGAAGCATACGGCTACGGCTAACTTAGTTAGCCATAGCTCTAAAACATGCATCACCATCAATTTGGGGATTGTATGGGTTTTTATGAGGAGTTTGCCAGGAGGTTTTACGAGGAGGCTAGGAGAGACCTTGAAAGAGCACGCAGGTCGTTTGCTGAAAGAGACTATCCCGATGCAATTTTTCACGCACAACAGTGCGTGGAGAAGGCAGTTAAGGCGATGATAGAGGCAGAGAGGGAATATGTATATAATTATGGTCCTAGATTAGCATCGATCTTCGCTAGGGTCTTCGAGGATAAGTGGCGTGACGAGTACGACGAAGTAATAGATATTTTAGGCTGGTTCACAGAGTATTATACGAGGAGTAGGTATCCCTTCATGCTTAAGGGAAGAGTAACGTCCCCTGGAGAGTTTATAGATAAGGATACTGCCGAGGAAGGATTGGAGAAGGCGTTAAAGGTGCTGGAGATTGCAGAGAAGAACCTTAGGGAGAGAGGAATTCTACAGTAAGATACTCAACTTAATACTGGATTTTCTTGACGTTAAGGTCCTGGGGGTGGTAGTTTTTGGTAGCATGGTCTACATGGGCGAGGGAAATGACGTGGACCTCTTAGTAATCTTGAGTGATGAGTTAGAGTTAAAGGAGAAGATGAGGCTTGAGGAACTCATAGCCTCCAAGCTTAGAAGGACCTTTAAAGGGGTGACGTTCGATGTGCACGTACTCGATGTTCAGGGTTTCCAGGAGAACTTAGTACCTGGTAGCTTCCTCTCAGGCCTTGCCCTAGGCTACCAGGTACTATACGAGAGAGGAGGCGTAGAGGAGAAGATAATAAGCTTCCTCAGGAACCTCTCAAAGGAGAAATACACGTTACACAATAAACACGGAACATGGAACCTAGGATTTCACGCCTCAATACTCCTAAAAAGAAAAGGCCTCCAGTAAAAGTCTACGCTTCACAATACTAAACCTTACTTTAAAGTATTTTTCAAGTATGAAGAGCGCTATATAGCTTCAAGCGATAAGTTATAGTCTTAGACGGCGTACAATACTAAGTATTACATACGCATGTAAACGATTACCCGTTTAATGCTAGCGTGGGAGAACGTCTAATAAGAACTCTTATTAACAGTCACTAACTGTAAAATACCTGGAAATGAGCAGAAACATCGGAAGACTGAAGGAGGAGATACTAACCCTGTTAGAGGAGGATAGGGAGTTTCGCTACGCGGTCGCAGGCCTCATAGGACTCAGTGAGATACTTAGGTCCCTAGATTCGCTTCAGGAGCAGGTTGCTGAGAACACTAAGGCTATAAGGG
>CAZKLN010000016.1:0-18547 GCA_964553765.1 uncultured Thermofilaceae archaeon | reverse complement strand
TGCTGCAGGAGCAGGTGGCTGACAACACGAGAGCCATCAGGTCGCTTCAGGAGCAGGTTGCTGAGAACACTAAGGCTATAAGGGTGCTGCAGGAGCAGGTGGCTGACAACACGAGAGCCATCAGGTCGCTTCAGGAGCAAGTCCTAAGCCTTACGAGGATCATGGAGCAATTCTCGAGGAGGTTAGACGCATTGGGAGCTAGGTGGGGTATCCTGAGCGAGGCGGCTTTCAGGAACTCTATGAGGGGTATCTTGGAGAGGCACTTTGGGACTAGGGTTGAGAGGTGGATCTACTATGACAGGGAGGGGTTCGTATACGGTCATCCGAGCACCGTGGATGCGGACCTTGTGATAAAGGATAAGGAGCACATATTGATCGAGGTTAAGTCAAGTGTTAGGAAGAGCGATGTGACAGAGCTCAAGAGAGTAGGCGAGCTCTACGAGAAGGTTAAGGGGGTCAAGCCCAGGCTAGTCATAGTCTTCCCCCTACGTTGACGAGAAGGCCAGGGAGACGGCCGAGGCACTTGGAATAGAGATGTACACGTCCATTGAGTAGCGTTGATCGATCTCTCATAACGCCCGACCTGAAAGTTTCATTACTAATTCTCCTCCTCTCCTTTAATCTCATCCCCAGGACCTCCTAAGCCTGAACAATAGGGAAGTCATGAAGACGATAAAAAGAGCATAGATAAAATGAGGTCTTTGATGGTAGATCTTTCCATAATATGACGAAACTAGTAAATATCTGTATTTATCTCTTATAAATCGAGTGAGAGGTTGAGCCATCGAGAAAGAGGTAGAGAGGCTGAGAGGAGGTTTAAAGAGTGGCTTGACCTTCATAAAATTCCCTACTGGATTGTCAGACAAGACTTAGAATCTTTCTCTCGGGCCTTAAGAGATCTCTTTGTTAAGAGGCCTGATTTCATGATATTGATACCTCACTTTGGCTTCCTAATGGTTGACGTCAAGAACACTGATAAGCTTAAATGGATTCCCGATTCCTTCGGCTTAAATCAAGAGGAGGTCTGGAAATATGTTAAACTCGAAATGCTGACTAGGGTCCCTGTATGGTTTGTTATCTCTAACGAAGGATACGGATTTAAGACCTGGTTCTGGATACCCGTGAGCAAGGTTTCTCAAGTGGGGGAGGAAAAAAGAAAGATATTCGCAGTTAATATGAAGCATTTTATACAGGTATCTGAAGATGACGATCTTAGCAGACTCCTTTCCCGAATATTAAAGAAGTATGCTCTCATGACTCAGGATAATTTACCAGAAATTAATAAATGATCGGGTTATTATTTTTAACCAGGTATAATTATAAGTCAGGTGTTTATCTCCAAGAGAGGTTGAGAATAAGATAAAGATCATAGAAGATAGGTTTAAAAGCTGTTGTCTAAAAAGAAAATGAGGTGATAGATATTCCGATAAGAGACCCTTTTAAGTTGCAGCTAGCGCTCGAGCATAGTTTTAGGATCAAGATATGTAGGAGATGTGGAGCCAGAAACCCCTGGGATGCTGAACGCTGCAGAAGATGTAAAAGCAGGGATCTAAGGCCTAAGAGATATAAGAAGTAACTACTTTATGTGTTCTTTAGCGTAAAGATATATCCCATCTAATATCCCTGGTCCTCCTTCCCTCCCATGGGGGCTCATCTTTCTTTTACCCTTAAGATGCGTAGCTAGGTGTATGTTTGCGGCTGTCTGTCCCACAGCATCGATATCTATACCCTCTACTATAACATCGTCTTTGGTCACCTTCACCTTAACGCCTGGCATGATCTTTGCGTACCTCCTATCCTTACTTCCGAGAAAGTTCTCTATAACTACTAGACCCTTTTTCTCATCAACCTTAACGCTCATAGGGAAATGAGCGTACACTATCTTCATCTTGTATCTAAAACCGTGCTGAACACCCACTATCATGTTCCTTATATGGGAAGCAATGGTCCCTATAACCGCCTCCCTTTTCTTGTTAGGGAACCATATCTCTAGATGAATCCTTCCATCTTCCTTCTTAATCATCAAGTTATGTACATGAGAAAAATCCCTGCTTATCTCACCCAGAGGCCCTTTAACCCTAACCCTTCTATCCTCTACATGTACCTCTATGTCCTCAGGTACCTCCACATACTCCCTAAGTAACACACTCCTAGCCATAGATATCCTCCTTCGCTGTAATCCCTGACTACGTTTTATATGTTACTTCAACATTCTTATGTTTTATTAAATAATATCTAAGATATTACTAACCAGTTGAGCTGCTTTAACAGCGTCCTCAGCGAATAAGTAGATTACTGGCTCTACGCCATAGCCCCCAAGATCCGCTATTACATCAGGTATGTAGTCCTCTTTAAACACTGAAGAGAGCTTAGCAACGTTATTCCCACCTTGCTTTACATATGAAATTTTTAACTTCAACCTCCTTAACGCCTCCTCTACCCCTTTGCTATATTTAATACATATTATTCCTCTCTTTGAGGAATCCACCTTTAAAGTATTGAGAAGAATTCTTGAAAGGAACCTTGATGCTCCGAAAGCTGGTTTTGAGGCAGCAAAGAGACGATTATTAACTACCGTTATCCTTCCTGGGAAAGCTGCAACATCATATATTGTTCTTGCTCCTTTAAGAGCCATAGCTATGTTGGTCCTGACCTCAGGTACTAAATGTATGAAGGAGGGTATGGAAGCTAGTATCTTGAACGCCTCAGAGAGATTTTCTAAAACCTTTTCTCGCTCGGAGATCTTTGTAACTCTCCAGTAACTGTTTCTGAGACAAACACTGCAATAGTTTAGGTCACTAAAGTGGTGTCTGTGAAGTAAGCATAAACCTCCTGAGGCTCTCAGATCTCTGCAAAAATCACATATTGCTTGTATAACTCTCTCAGGATTCCCCATTTCCTTACGTATAACACTAGCTATTCCGTCAGCGATGTTTCTTAGGACCTCTTCCTCTAACGTACTTGGCTGAGAGATTATCCTTCTGTACTTTGAAGCGGACACTGTCGAGAAGTTAAGGAGCTTAGCAGCCTCTGTTATACTTAATCCCTGCTCTTCCACTAAGATCTTAACAACATATGCCCTTATCTTAGGTAAAAACTCCCTAACCACAGACTCACAAGGCGGTCTCATCTTCTCTAAATAAAACTATAAAAACATGTTAATTAACATGTTTACTTGAAGAGCCATGAGGAAACAATTTACCCTAGTCTTAACTATAATCTTAGCGTTTCTCCACCTATCAACTCCCACGTTATACTCTCGAAGAACGCTTGTAATCTATACATATGATTCGCTGTTAAAATGGGGCAAAGAACCTGAGAAGGTCTGGGAGAGCGTCTTCACAGAATTTGGCAAGAGATATGGCTGCGAAGTTAAGGTCAGAACTTTTCCCGGAGCTAGAGAGATGCTACTAGCTCTCATCGAGGAGTTAAGAACTCTCAAGAGCACACGCGCGGATGTAGCCATAGGAATCGATAACATAATGGTTTTCGAGGTTAAAAGGGAAGAACTCTTCTCACCTTACACACCCTCTAACATAGATGAATTAGACGAGAGACTCGTGGCCTCCTTAGACCCGGAGCACTACGTTATCCCCTATGATTTCAGCGTGATAGCTTTTGTGTACGACACGAAATACGTGACCCCCAGAAACCTCTCCTTCACAGATTTCTACGATCCTGAGCTGGCTAGTACACTGATAATTGAGGACCCCACTTTAAGCAGTACCGGGCTCAACTTCCTAATATGGCAAATACTGTTCTATGAAAAGGTGTTAGGTAGAGACTGGAAAGAGTGGTGGGTTAACGTTAGAGACCATGTGAAAGTCGTTCCCTCCTGGGGAGACGCATACGACATTTTCCTTAACGAGGCTGCCGGCCGTCACATAGTAGTAAGCTATGGCACAGACCCTGCATACTCTCTGTACTTTTACAACTCGACAAGATATGCAGCCTCGCTTGCCCATCGAGGTCTAAGGTTCAAAGGGTATGCATGGCTTCAGATAGAAGGTATAGGAATACTGAAAGGTTCCCAGAATAAAGATCTAGCTGAAAAGTTTGTTGAGTGGTTCCTCAGCAAGGATGTTCAAAGATACATGCCCCTTAATCAATGGATGTACCCAGCTAATAAGCTAGTTAAGCTACCTAAGGTATACGAGGTAGCCATTAATCCATATAAAGTTAAACTGCTTAACACAATGGTCTCAAGCGAGTACATAGAGGCTAACCTGAATAGGTGGATAGGAGAGTGGAAGGAGGTCGTGGCAGGATAATAGGCTTAATACCACTTTTTTTCCTAATTTTCTCCCTCTTTTATCCTATTTCTAGAATACTGATAGACGCTTTTTATAAAGAAGATAATGTATTCACTCTAGGTAATTTCCCTAGGATCCTGTTTGATCCCTTAATCAAAAAAGCAATCACATTTACCTTCCTCCAAGCCTCTTTGAGCGCGTTCATCTCATCGCTTATAGGTTACCCTCTAGGATTTATTATTTCAAGGTATAGGTTCCCTGGTAGAAATGTTCTAAGAAGCCTATTGTTGCTCCCCTTCATGATGCCCTCTACAACGGTTGTTCTCGGCTTCATATTATTGTATGGCCCAAAGGGGCTATTCTCCTCTATAATACCCCAGCTGAGGATGCTAAGTGAAGGGTTTTATGCAATAATAGCCGCGCACGTATTTTATAACGTACCCTTAGTGGCATACTACGTCTCAGCCTCCCTCTCCAGAATTGGTCCTGAAGTAGAGGAAGCTTCTGATGTGCTAGGTGCCTCATCTCTGTTGAAATTTCTGAAGATATTTCTTCCACAAACCTTACCTGGAGTACTAAGCGCCTCCTTACTGGTATTTCTGTATTGTTTTTCAAGTTTTACAATACCATTGATACTAGGAGGTGTGAAATTTAGAACCTTAGAGGTGGAAATATATTCCTCTTATAAAATATTTTTTGACTATAATGGTGCAGCAGTCTTATCCATTACACAGCTTACTATGTTGCTTCTCATTTCAATACTATACATTAAGTATGTAATATTAAAAACAGAAAAAATAGAGCCAGGATCAGGAGAGAGAACGAAAGAGCTTAGTATAAAGGAGATATCTCCATATACAAAGTTACTCATATTAGGATATGTAATAGTTCTCTCAATTTACCTGTTTTCCCCAACATTTTCCGTGATAGCTTACTCTTTAATAGATCTATACACCGGTGAAATTAGTTTTTCACCATTTCTCAATGTAGTATCACCTGAGTACAATCCTTACCTTGGAACCTCACCTTTAAGCTCTATATTCAATACCCTTCTCTTTTCCGGGATAGCTAGCTTATTGTCGGTGTTGATTTCGTTTCTCGGAGTTATCAACGAAAAAGCTACTGGAGTATATTCAGTTTTATTTAACATACCATTAATGGTGTCATCGATAACACTGGCACTAAGCTTGTACAGAACCTATGGGTTGTACGAGGCAATGTATTCTAGTTCATGGGTCTTAATAGCTCTCTCATACACTGTAATGTCCTTACCGTTGACATACAGGATAATAAGAACATCTCTCAGCAGGATTCCTAAGGAGATATTAGATGCAGCAGAAACTCTAGGAAGCGATGAAACAGATCTAATAGTTAGAATAAAGATCCCTCTTGCAATGGAGGGTGTTTTCTCAGCCTTTTTACTATCCTTAGCTATAGGGATGAGCGAGTTCGCTGCCACCTTATTCTTAGCCAAGCCCGAGTACACTACTATGACAGTAGCAATGTACAGGTTCATGTCCTCCAGGAGATTCCAGGAAGCCTCAGCTATGGGCTCTCTGTTACTTATCATTAGCAGTCTTATCTTCTATTTGAGTCACAAGCTTAAAGGGATGGACGTATGGTCCTTCTAGAACTCAAAGATGTATGGAAGTCATTTGATGGAACTCAAGTGCTTAAAGGAGTTAACGTGCGGGTAGAGAACGGCTCCTTAGCTGTTCTCTTAGGCCCCTCTGGATGTGGGAAAACAACTACTCTGAAAATAATAGCTGGGTTACTTAAGCCTGATAAAGGCAGGGTGTACTTCGACTCAAGAGATGTCACCTATATTTCACCCAGAACAAGAAATGTTGGTATGGTGTTCCAAACCCTTGCATTATTTCCCCACCTGACAGTAGAGGAAAACATTGCTTACGGGTTAAAAGCTAGAAGGTGGAATAGTGATGAAATAAGGAGAAGAGTTAAAGAACTGGTAGACCTCTTTCACCTCAATGGGTTAGAGAAAAGGCTGCCACGGGAGTTAAGTGGGGGTCAGCAGCAGAGAGTAGCGTTGGCTAGAGCTATAGCCCCTAATCCTAGGTTACTTCTGTTAGATGAACCTTTGAGGAATCTAGATGCGAACCTCAAGGAAGAGCTTCTCTGGGAGATAAAAAGGCTTCAAGCGGAACTAGATATAACCACGATATACGTTACCCACGATCAACAAGAAGCCTTTCAGTTAGCTGATAAAATACTCATAATGCATGAGGGAAACATAGTTCAGCAAGGTAATCCCGAGGAGATATACTCTAATCCCTTAAACAGTTTTGTCGCGTCTTTTCTTGGTTTCAACATACTTAAAGTGCCCTATGAGAAACGGGGAAGACTTTGGCTATATAAGTTATCGAGTAACGAGAACAACGTAATTGTAAAGAACAAGAGGGGATTACTAGCTATAAGGCCTGAGGATCTCGTACTTGCTGATAACCCTACTCCCCCCTATCTAGAAGGTAAGGTGATAGTCGTTAGTTACTCCAAGTTATTTTACAGGGTTAAAGCGGCAACTAGCTATGGGAACATAGAGTTCATAACGAGGGATCGTCTTAAGAAAGGGATTAAGGTGAAACTAGGTTTTGACCAGGAGAAGGTTTTGATTCTTAAGGAATAGCTATCTTCTACCTTTTTATCTTACCTTCACTTTCTTATAGGGGACCGGGGATGAAAGCCGTTAGGGCTAAAATTCTTTATACTGGTAAGCCAGGAGAAGTTCTTAATGACGTCTACGTTATATTTGACGAGAGAAGAATACTGGACGTCAGTAAGGAAAAGCCTAAGGATGTTGAAGTTATAGAGGCTAAAGTAGTAACTCCTGCGTTGATCGATGCTCATAGTCATATAGGCATGGAGAGCCCTCTGATGAGAGAGAGGCTAACGAGAAATTCGAGACCATAGTTCCGCACGCAGACGCTCTTTACTCTATATACCTAGATGACAAAGCATTTAAAGAGTCCATAGAACATGGTGTTTTATACTCCTGTATCCTACCTGGAAGCGGAAACATCATAGGGGGGAGAGCAGTCCTCATAAGGAATTACGGCAGGGATGTAGAGGAGGCATTCATTAAATATACGGGAGTAAAGGCGGCATTAGGGTATAATCCTAGGAGTACCGTGGATTGGAAGGGTACAAGACCTTACACCAGAATGGGAGCAATAGCTATCTTAAGGAAGTGGCTCGAGAAAGCTAAGGATTCCCTAAAGCTAATTGAAAAGGGTAAGAAGGAGTTTGAGGAAATAGAGCCTGAACTTAGGTACTTATTCCCTATAATTGAAGGTAAGGAAGTACTAAGAGTTCATGTACATAAGGCTGACGACGTAGCTGGGCTTCTTCTCTTAAAGAGGGAATTCGGACTAGAGCTGACTGTTGAGCACCTATGCGACGTCGACAATAAGATAACTTTTGAGAAACTAAAAAGGGAGAATGTTCCAATAGTTTACGGACCGGTAGATGCCTTTGCTTATAAGACAGAACTTAAACATGAATACTGGAGAAACATTAGACATTTGGTCGACGTGAAACCCCTCTTTGGTCTCATGTCTGATCACCCTGTTATCCTTCAGAGAAACATCTTTTTGCAATTACGCTTCTTTAGAAGATTCGGTATGAATAAGTCTGAATGTATATCGTTACTAAGTTACAATAATGCTAAGATACCCGGCGTGGAGAACAGGCTGGGCAGCCTTGAGAGGGGTAAGTGGCCTTCAATGGTGTTATGGAGCGATGATCCATTCAGCCTAGACTCCTACCCTGTTATGGTGATAGGTGAGGGTAAAGTGATTTATGAGGAGAAGTAGCTAAACGCTACGCTCCTCACGTGAATAAGGTTTACCTAGCGATGAAGGAGCTGACATTTTTCTCCTTAACCTTTCACTAGCGCCTACTATCGATAGAACGACTATCGTTATTAAGTAAGGTAATGCTCCAAGTAAGTAAGGGTTTATGCCATAGCGTTGTAGCCAGTACTGAAGTGCCTCTAGAATCCCAAATATGTATGAACATGCCAACACACGTAGAGGATCCCATAAGGCAAAGATAACTATTGCAAGCGCTATCCATCCTCTACCCGCTGTCATGTTCTCTATCCACATGGGTATGTACACTACCGATAGGTAAGCCCCTCCAATACCCGCCATGAAACCTCCAAATATCGTACAAGCATACCTAACTAAGAACACGTTAACACCTGCAGCATCCGCAGCAGAGGGGTCTTCCCCCACAGCCCTTATGTAGATACCTATCTTAGTCATGTAGAGTATAAACCATAGTAACGCCGAAGCTATGTACGAGAAGTAGACCATTAGGTCATGGTCAAAGAACAGAGGGCCTAATATGGGTACATCTTTCAACAAAGGTATCGGAGTTACAGGAAGTCTGTGTTTAAGAGATATTCCTATGTATTTTCTTCCTACAAGCCCGCTAACCCCTATACCGAGCATTGTCAACGCTAAACCTGAGATTATCTGGTTACCCCTCAACGAGATGCTTACCACTGCGTGAATTAAGGCTAGTAACCCTCCGGCTAAGCCACCTAGCACTATGCCTAGCCACGGATTCCCTGTCGTTAATGCCGTTATGAAGCCTGTCACAGCTCCAACCAGCATTATACCTTCTAAACCCAGGTTAAGGATACCTGATCTCTCAGCATAGACCTCACCTAAAGCTGTAAAGATCAGAGAAGTGCTAGCACGCACAGCTACTTTTAACAAGGGAATAACCATTAACTCGCTCATCTTCAGCTCACTTTCCTTAAGATCCTCACCCTATACTTGGTCAGTATCTCTCCTCCAGTTACACACAAGAGTATCAGTCCGTTGAAAATATAGACGACATTAACGGGTAATCTGAGCGTTACCTGTATAGCGTCGCCACCCACTAAAAGTCCAGCTAGCATGAAAGAAGCTGGTATAGCCGCTAAACAGTTAAGCCTGGAAAGCCAAGCTACTATTATAGCGGTGTATCCATAGCCGGAGGAGATAGCCCAGGGATACCTCAGCCTATGGTGAATACCTGCTATCTCGCCAACTCCAGCCAGACCAGCTAGTCCACCGCTAAGGAACATAGCGATAACGGAGACTTTTAAGAAGCTTATCCCAGCGTACTTAGCGGCGTCCGGACTTAGTCCAAAGACCCTTAACTCGTACCCGAGTTTTGTTCTAGAAATTAGAACCTCAGAAAGCACGGCGGCTGACAAAGCTAAAACTAAGGTAGGATAATGTATGTAAGTCCCAGGTATCATGGGAAGCCATACCGATTCAGGGAAAAGATCGGTTTGAGGGAAGCCCCACGTGCTTTCCCCTTTCCACGGCCCATAGATTAAGTATTCCGTTATCTTAAACGCTATATAGTTCATCATTAAGGTGGATATTACCTCGTTAACGTTAAACTTGATCCTAAGTATCGCAGGTATTGTAGCCCAGGCCCCTCCCGCCAGGAACCCCAGGAAAAACATGCAGGGGATGACTATGGAGGGACTTACAGAGGGTAGAGCATAGAGAGCAATCCATGTTGCGGCAAGAGCACCTATGATTATCTGTCCCTCAGCACCTATGTTGGATAAGTTAGACCTGAAGGATATTATAAGCCCTACACCACAGAGAAGTAAAGGTATTAGCTTAGAGATTATGTGTGTAATCCCTTTAATTGTACCAAACGACTTTATGAATATGGCTTTATATGCCGTTAACGGATCTATACCTTGGAAAGCGAAAACTGCTGCGGCTATAAGCAACGATATCAAGACCGAGACGAAGGGTATAAGGGCATTTAACTGCGGAGTAGTAACGGAGCGCCTCTCTATCTTAATATAATAGTTAAATATCCTCATATCTTAATTCCGGCCATCATTAGCTGTAATTCCTTAACAGAGAGGTTCTTAGCTGATTTGATGTCAAGAAAGGAACCGTTAAACATAACTGCTACTCTATCACAGAGTGCTAATATTTCCTCGGGATCCTCAGATACTATAAGAATAGCGTTGCCTTGTTCCTTATGCTTTAGGAATAGGGAATGTACATATTGAGTAGCCGATACATCAAGCCCGTATGTAGGATATACGGCAATTAGTAAACGTGGATGTAGTGAGAGTTCTCTCGCGAGTATGACCTTTTGCATATTACCTCCTGAGAGCAGCTTAACTGGGATCTTAGTATTAGGAGTCATAACGTTATATTCCTGTATCAATTTAGTAGTCCATTCATTGAGAAAAGAAAAATTAAGAAAAACTCTCCCGGAGAAAGGTCTTTGCCAATAGCTCCTTAATATAACATTTTCTTCAATACTCATATCCGGAACTATTCCCACCTTTATACGATCCTCAGGGATGTAAGCCACTCCTTTTCTCAAGATCTTCCTTGGAGGGAAGTTAGTTACATCCTCCCCCTCTATCACTATTTGCCCGCTTTTAACAGCTCTAAGCCCTACGATTGCCTCAGCTAGCTCTCTCTGCCCATTACCGGATATCCCAGCTACACCAAATATCTCACCAGAATGTATGGAAAAGCTAACACCTTTAACTGCCAAAAGACCTCTATCATTTAACACGTAAAGATCCTTCACTCTAAGTACTTCCCTACGTTCATAGCTCTTTGTGTCACTAATGTTATTTAATCGAGGCAAAGCCTGCCCGATCATGAGCTTTGCTAGCTCTTCTGGGTTAGTGCTCCGAGTATCCAAGGTAGCTACAACTTTACCTTTCCTTAATATAGTTACACGGTCACTTATGAGAAAGACCTCCTTAAGCTTATGAGTGATAAATATTATGGAACACCCATCGTTTCGCATTCTTCTCAACATAGTAAATAATTTATCCCTCTCTAAGGGCGTTAACACGGTGGTTGGTTCATCAAGTATAAGGATTCTGGCCCCATGCACTAATGCCTTCAGTATCTCTACACGCTGTCTCTCTCCGGCTGAAAGTTGCCATATTTTCGCATCAGGATAGATCTCCAGCTCATACTTTCTTGAAAAATTCTCTACGAATCTCTTAACCTTATAGACAGGTAGTAATATCCCTATATTCCTCAACCCTAAAGCTAGGTTCTCTGCAACGCTTAACGATGCGATCAGTTTAAAGTGCTGATGAACCATTCCTATACCTAGTCTGATAGCATCACGAGGCGATCTTATCTTAACTTTTCTACCCCATAGGTATATCTCACCTTTATCAGGTTGATACATCCCATATAGTATATTCATTAGGGTAGTTTTACCTGCTCCGTTCTCACCCAATAACGCATGAATCTCTCCTGTGCGTGCTTCAAATGTTACGTTATCGTTAGCTATCACGTTTGGGAACCTTTTAGATATATTCTTCATTAATATGGCTACATCGGATATGTTACTTTTTGAGTTAGTTAAAAAAGAAGAAAAATTTTGATTTTTCATGGCTAACTACTGGTTAACTTCTTATCCTTTAGGTGATCCTACAACGTTATCAACGAACCAGTCCATTGTCCACAAGGGATCATGCCCTAATCTCTCACCGGGTCTGACTCTTAAGCTACCTTCCTGGTCATAGATAGGTCCCGTGAAGGGATCGAACGTGGGTACTTCCTCACTCATCTGCTTTAATCGGATAAATATGAGCTGATACACGGATACCCTACCAAGCAATGGATCCTCAACGAATGTTGAGTTTAGTACTCGTATAAACTTCGGGTTTACCGGCAGGCCATAGTCCGCTCCCAGCTCTACGGCTCCCTCCCTTAGCATCCACCAATAATCCACGTTCTCAAGGTTGGTTGTGTTATAAATCCCTAGGTAAACTTTAGCTAAGATATCCTCATATATCTTCTCCCAGTGCACCAGCTGACCGCTCACGACCACATCAGGGCCATAGTTTAACATAGGGCTGTAATGACTAAACGTGTAAATAGGCTCCCCTTTCCTGTAATGATCCTGACATACCTCTATTACGGTAGGTGAGTCCTCTGTGAAAGCTATAACGTCACATCCCTCAGCTATCAAGGCTTCAGCGGCTTCCTTAGCTTTCGTGGGGTCATACCATGCATATATCCACTTTACATAGACCTTAGCGTTAGGGTTAACTTCCTTGACGCCTAAGGCGAACGCGTTTATATGCCTTATCACCTCGGGTATCGGATGTGCTCCCACGTATCCAACCTTGTTTGTTTTTGTGAGAGCACCTGCCATTAGCCCGTTCAAATAGTAAAGCTGATAAAACTCGGCGAAATACGTGCCGACGTTCTTTGCCCTCTTATACCCAGAACAGTGGAAAAATATGACATCTGGATACTTTTTGGCAGCCTCTATCGTAGGGTCCATATATCCGAAGCTTGTTGTAAATATTACCTTACAGCCCTCCTCCACTAACCTATCTATGTACCTCAAGCACTCCCCCTCAGGTACCTGCTCGACAGCTATAGTCTCTAACCACGGGAATTTATTATCGACATATTGGCGCCCCCTGTCATGCCCATAGCTCCAACCGTAGTCCATAACAGGGCCTATGTAGATAAAACACGCAGTAAGCTTCTCCGCTGGAAGACCTTCTGCCTCAATTGGTATATAAGACAATGCTAACGTTAATATCGCTATTGTAATAATGCTACCGGCGCGAATCCCCAATCTAAATTGGGAAAATCTAAACAGCCCCATAATAGCCCATGTGCTTGACTTCAACTAATATATATAGCTGTTTTCTCCATATAAAACTGAAAGTTTTACATTACTTATTTCTATAGTAAGCAGTATTTAAGCCAGAACATTAAAACTTAAAAAGATTAATCTAGCTGAAGCCTATTAAGACAGTTAAGGAAACTAACGGAAAAGCCCCTCACCTTGTGAATCTCCCATCATCCTTTGATGTCAAGAGCTTATGTACGTTCTTTTCAAGCCATCCGATCCTCTCAACCTCTCTCACATCAAACTCGGGAACATACGGTTTTATATCTAGAAGTGGAGTCCCATCCACGATGTCCAAGTCCTGAACATGAAGCAGATTTCCATTAACTTTAATGAGCCGTACAACCGAAATTCCTATCGGGTTCGGCCTACACGGCGCTCTAGTAGCGAAAACCCCGTGATGTTTATCATCCATGTAGGGCCTTACCGTTAGGCTACAGCGCTTACATAGATGAAAGTGATATATCAAAATTATATGGGAGAAGCCCTCAAGGTCCCTTAATCCCTCGACATACTCCGGAAAGACCTCCACAACCCCTGGAACGCCCCTAGCAGCGGTAGGTTGAATAGGGGTCCCCTCAGGTCTTTTAAATGGAGAATGAACTACCCCTATAGGCCTGTATCCGATCACACTATGTTTAATGCTCACGATGTTTATTATTTATTGTTCATCAGTTAGTAATGCTTATTAAGTAATATCTACCTTTTTATCCTGGTTATAAGTTTGAGTTACATAAATAGGTTTTGTATCCTATTACTGCTTGTACTAAGCATAAGCTCATCCCTACTAGGCCAGGAGATAGTGCCTATAGAGCCTAGAGGCGAGAAAGAAGCTCCATGGGAAGTCGCTCCTATTGTTGAGAAAACAGAAGAAGCTAAGCCGGTTGTAGAGTTTCCAAATAAATCTAAGTGCAAACCGGTTGTCGCTGATGATCTAAGGAAGGCTATCGAGGCTATAAGAAAGGAAATAAAAAGGATAAAGGAAGCCATGGAGAGCGGTGCTGTAGCGAAGGGCGTGAGCCTGGTCCTGAAGCTAGGAAAGAAGGAGCTTGGACCGGAGGAGTGGGATAAGACCCTGGATGAGATAGAGAGGATATTTGGGAAGGAGGTTAGGAAGGCGTTTCAGGGATGCTACTGGAGAGACTTTAAGGCTAACGTAATGAGGATGAGGGCGGGTAGGAAAAAGGACCTAATCGAAAGCGTGACGAGAAGGTTCGCAGAAGAAGTGAAGAGCTTAGCTGAACAGGTTAAGGATCTGGAAAGCATGCTTAAGCAATGTGGTAAGTGTGGCCCATGCGACTGCTTTGAGCTCGAGGTGTTCGTAGGCTCAAGCCTTCCAGAGGACAAGGTGCTCAGGAAGTATAAGCCTCTCTTTAAGCGTATATCACCTCACGCCCTTAAGGGCGGAGAACCTCTGAGTGAGCCCTTTCTAAGGCGGATAAAGAAGGCAAGGAAGCAGGGCAGGGAGATCATCCAGGTCCCCAAGGATGGCTGGGTGGCTGCTAGAGCTGTTAAGAAGGACGGACCCGTATGGTACACTATAAGGCATCAGATAGGAAAGGGGAAGTTTAAAGAGGAGAAGATCAACTGCTGTTTCAGTCAGCATGAAGTAGGAGCCTTCGTCCAGATACTCGTCGTTTGGCCTGGACAGAGCAAGGAGAGGGTCCTTAACGGGTGGCCTCCCCCCTCTAGAACCACATACGGCTGGGTACGTAAAGGTTGGCTAGCAGGCAACGTTGAGATGAGCGTTTACCATACCTACTCATGGACGCCGACAGGCTACACGGTCAGGCTCTTCAACCTGGTAGCTGGTATAGGACAGACTGGCTGGCTTTACGCGGCTGGGCCTGGAGGAGTAGTCTTAAGGGAAAGGAGGGAAGATTGGGTACTCTGGATACCTTCACCTAAGACAGGCAAAGGACTTATACTCCTTGTGGTTAACGGAAAGATATGCCAAAGCCTGAAGATAGAGGTTAAGTAGTTTAGCGTAAGGAGACAGCTTACATAAGGGTTGAACTATAGTTCAGCCTCTAAACATAAATATCTCCCTTTGAAACCGGCCTTATCATATACTCTTATTGCTACCTTATTGTCGAAATCCGTGATAACGTGAACCTCGTGCAATCCTTTTTCCCTTGCATATTCAAGGGCTCTCCTAACAAGACGTAGTCCTATTCCATAGCCTCTGTAGCTCTCGTCCACGATCAGGTTTTGAACATACCCAAGTAAGGCTCCATGTCCGACGTCAGGAAAGTAGAAAAGATCTATAAAACCCACTACCCTTCCCTTTACCTCAGCAACAAAAGCAATATAGTTCCCCATTCTTAACGCCTTTTTCCATGCCTCCTTCCGCTCCCTAACAGATTCCCCCACTAGGACCTTCATCAAACGTGAAACACCCTCATAATCCTTGAGACCTGCCTCTCTAATTTCAACCTCCATATGTAAATCTTTAAACTTAATACAAAATAAATGTATGCTTAATTTCCCGAAGCACAAATCTTGTGAACAACTATATGAGTATCAGTACTTACACTAACTTTTTAAATTCCTCAAATTTCATGCCTACCTCCTTTTCAGCTCTTGGCAGCATTTGTTTCCAGAGATAACTTAGTGCATTCCTACGCCTTTGTAATTCTTCAACGGAAAACTCTTTAAGCAATATTACTTCCCTCAGTTTTTCGTTAAACCTCTGTGGTAACCACTCTAACTTATGCACCAAATACGCTACCCATTTCTCACTGGGAAACAGCTCACCGTTTAGCCCAAAAAGAGCCTTCATTAGATGTTCTAGGGCAGAATTGATGGAATAATGAGCGCTCACTATATCGCCCCTATAGACCCATGACTCCGAAACATCATTACAATACCACTCAGCCTGAGTCATACCCTCTATTATCATCCACCTTCTCTCCTCTCTCTTAAGACAGACCTTCTTATCGATTAAAGCCTTAACCTTCCCCTCTGGGTCATAGAATATCCTTGCCGTAGAAAACGCCCATCTCCTCTCCATGTTCCACTCTAACTCTAGAGAATCCTCATAGTTTACGACCTCGTAATCGATTACATATCCTTTATACTCGACCTCTCCCTCACGCTTTACTCCTAACCTTGCTTCCCTTCTTTTAAAAATAACGATATCTATGTCTGAAAATCTATCAAAGTAACCTCTAGCAATCGCACCTAAAAACACAATTCCAACTACACCCCTCTGCTTAAACTTCGATGCGAACTCCTCAGCTATAGCTATTGCCTCAGCAAGCTTCTCTGCTTTTAACTCTTTAAACCTCATAACCATTAACCTATGGTTTTAAGAGTTTACTTTTTAAATCGTAGATAAGTTTGAAAACATCAATCTTCTAGTAAGGTGGGGTTTGTGAAATTCTTAGGAGATAAGAGGTGGAGGGTCTATGAGCTCGCAAGCTAAGAAGTTCAGAAGCATAGAGGAGTTGATGGAATACGTCGAAAGAGAGGCATTGAAAAGATTAAAAACCAAGAGAGTAATACGTTCCTCATGACTTTTGGCTACCGCTAATTTTCTTTACTATTAGGTTTCTTCTTTTCCATGCTAACCCAAATTGCAGGAATGGGTTGTGCTTATTGTGCTTAGCTTTTCTGGATTTTTCCTCTAAAAATATATGTCTAATGCGTTTACCTACATTATCTATTATTATGCCCGAGCTGAGGTACCCTATAGGTAGGTTTAGGTGTTCGATGATCTTCAAAATAGTATCGGAGTATCTCCCTACATTATTTGCAAAGATATCAAAGAGTTTAGGCTTGTCATAGTCCTTGAGGGCCTCGTAGGGGATTAAGAACACGTGCCATAAATAGGCCATGTCCAAGCCGTAAGCCAAGAGAGCGAGGGCCTGCTCTAATCCCGCGTAGTACCCTTTTCCCTCGGCTCTAGGTAGTAACAGGCTTTTCCTAATATCTCTTGTTCTCCTGTACCTCAATCTGAATACTTTGATCTCTACACCAGTTAGTTGAAAAGTATTCCCTTTCTCACAGCATAGGATATCTATATCAGGTTGGAGGACACCATATTCGTCTATAATTTCCCACTCATTTCTATGAATAGCTTTTGCTAAATCCCAAGGATTTAAGTTTACCTCGATTCGTAGGTTTTTATTTCTCTCTAAAAGAGACGACTTAATTAACTTAGCAAACTTTTTCCCATTAAATTCATCCTCAGAAATACTGTTAGCGATAGGAATTTCTTTTATATCCTTTACAAGGTCATACATAATTCCCAAGCCTCAAAGCTACTGAGTTACGTTCAAACAACATTCTTTTAATACATGCTTTATCTTCTCCTCTATCAACCTTTCTAGGATGTCTTCCGTTATCAACTCTAGAAGCTCCCTCTCCCTTCTCTCAGCCTCCACAGCTGCCCTCTCATCCAGCACCATCCTACACCTCATGCAGTACTCAGCATCCGGAGGATTCTCCTTTCCACATCTCGGACATGTCTTAACCCTCACTTCCTCCCCCTCCCTCTCATCGACAACCTTCCCATAGATGCTTAGTATGGCCTTATCAACGTCCCTACCGCTTAAGTGCACGTAGGTTGCGGGCATATCGCTTCCTTGGGTCCAGCCGAAGAACTCGCACATCTGAGCCTCGGTTAGCTTACTGGCCAGGTGCGTAGCCCTTGCATGCCTGAGGGCATGAGGGTTAACCCTCTTCCTTACCCCAGCCCTTCTTGCAGTGTCCCTTAAGATCTTTCTAGCGGCTGAGTAGTCAAGCCTCTTACCATGGTTCATCGTGCCAATGCTAACCCATAGCGGTGCCTCTGGCTCATCCTGCCTAGGATGGTAGCTTACCCATGCCGCCAGATGGGGGACGGAGGCGACCAGCCTAACCCTCCTGTAGCCTGTCTTCCCATGGACTATTATCACAGCCCCATACTCATCGAAGATAACGTTTTTCAGCTTTAGGCTAAGCATCTCACCTATCCTACAGCCAGACTCGTAGAGCACTGCTATGAAGGCCTTGTCCCTCAAGCTCTTAGCAGCTTTAACCATCCTCCAAACCTCTTCCTCGCTCAATATCTCCTCGGGCAGGCTTCTTCTGCAGTTCCTGACGGTCGTCTTTATCCATCTAACAGCTTCAGGATACTCCTTGCTGTCCCACTCATAGCCATGGAGCCACTGGTAGAACTTCTTCAAAGCTACTTTGAAATCATGCCTGCTGTTCTCGTTGCTGTACCTGCGTTCGACAGCTATGACCAGAGACTTAATCTCCTCCTTGCTTAACCTATCTAAATCCTTGGAGACCAGCTTAGCAAGCGTTGACAACCTGTTAAGGTAGAAGATTACTCTAGCATCGCTCAGCCCGTGGGCGAGGCATTCCCTTGCAAACCTTAGCAACAGCTCCTTGTTCCTAGCGGTAAGGTTAGCGGAACGCCTTAGCCTTGCGATGCACTTGCTCAGCTTCTCAACCATGCTACTTCCCTTAGGGTTCCTTTAGAATCTTCATTACCCTAAGGGACTTGGACCTGAGTTCCGAATGCCCCGGACGAGGGGAAGGTCTCAAGTCCAAGCCCTAGAGCTCAGCCATCTTAAGGTTTACGTTAATTTATTGTTCCTTTAAACACTTAAACCTTACAGCTT
>CAZKLN010000015.1:0-26693 GCA_964553765.1 uncultured Thermofilaceae archaeon | reverse complement strand
TCTGATATTGTATTCATGATTCATGAGCATTTAATCAACTCCTCAACTATCAGGGCATTAAATATATAACTCATCTTTTATCCAGAATCCCATTGAGGAAAAGGCTTCAATGGAGAACTTTATTGAAATTAAGGAAATAGTTGTTAATAACCTAATAGGGAAGTCCAGGATACTCGATTATACCATTAATCCTTACGGAGGATGTGGAGTAGGTTGCGTTTATTGTTATGCGAGGTATATAGGGAAAGTCTATGGTAGGAAACTAAGTGAATGGGGTAAATATGTATACCCTAAGGTTAATTCTCCCTTAGTTATTTCAAAAGATATGAAGCATATAAAAGGGGGCTCTATATACATAAGTTCTCTTACAGACCCTTACCAACCTCTCGAAGTGAAATATAAACTTACTAGAAGAATACTTCAAGAATTACTGAGATATCATAATAAATTAATAATAGTTATACAAACAAAATCCACTTTAGTTCTTAGAGATCTAGATATATTAAAGAAGTTTAAACACGTGAAAGTGGGCTTTACTATAATATGTGATGATAAGTGGTATAAGGTTTTAGAACCTAAAGCCAGTCCCCCTAGTTTAAGGATACATGCGTTAAAGCTGCTACATAGGGAAAATATATCTACATATGCATTTATAGGCCCTATATTGCCATTTATAACTGATCCTTTAGATATACTTAAAAAGGTTAAAGATTATGTAGACGAGGTATATTTTGACAAGTTAAACATTAGACCAGGAGTGTGGCGCTCCCTTAAGAAGATACTTAAAACTTACGGGTTAGAAAGAAATTATAAAGAGATATTTTTTAAAGAAAATAGAAAAAATGAATATTATAGTAGAATTAAAAGTAAAATAATTGAGTGCTGTAAAGACATTAACGTAGATTGTAATATATTATTTTAAAGTCCAAGATAACCATTTAAGTGATGAGAATTATAGCCATAGGAAAGGATGATTTTATTAATTTTTATAAATTATTTGGAGTGTACGGAATAAAAGTAAGTAATTACTCAGAGCTTTTGCCGATCTTAAAACGTTTATTAGATAGCGAGAATATAAGTATAGTTTTAGTAGATGAAAGATTAACTGATAAAATTAAATCAGAGTTAGCTAAAATAAAATTAGAGAAACCTATACCATTGATGGTTGAAATGGAGCTTAAAAAACCCGAGATCCTTAAGTTATTCTTTAAGTAATATTCTGGATATTATTGAACAGTCTTCACAGCTCTGCTTATCACCTTCTAACCAAAGTTTAGGTTTTAGGGAATGACTATGAGACATGCCCTTTTCGCAATTTTTCTTTTGATAATTTTAAGTTCATTCAGTTTAGCATCGTCCTTTACACTACCTCAATTACCAGTTTATTATGCCGAGATAAAGCATATATTGACGCTTGGGGAAGAAGGAGAGTTGGTCTTTTCATCTGGAGAAGCTAAAGAGATAATCCCCCCTCCTCCTCCTGATGGGTATACACTATATTATATGGAAATTACTTTTCTAAAGGATTTGCCTGAAACTATAGCTCCTTTAAGGTATGATAAGGTTATAATGGAAGGAGGAAAAATAAAATCATTAATAACATATAATGGTAGTTTAAAGCTAGCTACCTTAGAGGAAGGAACTATCATACCGTCAAGGATAAGAAGTCTCTATTTAAAAAGAGAATGGGTTAGAATAGGAGGGGAAGAGATCTCCTTTTATGTTGAACCTCCTAAGGAGCCTTTTTCACTTAGCAATTTAACTGTAAAAATAACGCTAGATAATAACTCACCTTTTTTCATTAAGGACATTATTGGTCCCGATGGAACAAGCATAAAGGAGCTCGACCTTGAAATCCCTGAAGTACTTAAAATAGATCCTAAATCCGCGGAGTTTAAGGCATATATTTGTGGAATAGGTAAGTATAAACTTGAGCTTGGCATAGATAAGAGATATAAACTTAGTAATAAATATTTATTAATTCAATCAAAATCAACTAATTATACTATTAATCCCGGATCTATTAAAGATATTAAAATAAAGAAGTTAAAAGGATGGAACATTTTAGGATCTATAATAGTTATTTACTCGCTTTATAATGAAACGGATCTAAGGATTGAAAGTGACGTGGTAGACTATCTTTATTCTAAGACAACATCCTTCAAGGTAAGCTCTCCTACATTCCTTGTTCCTCCTATAAACCTGAATCTTAACGTTAAGGTCTTTATAGCATATGGGGAGCAGCTTAAGATAAGTAACCCCTTTAACGACATACTTAACATCATATGTATTCCGTTGTATTTTAGAGATATAGGATACTGGACGCCGAAAGGTGTAGTGGCTGATATAAGCTATGATCTTCTTACCGATGCTATTAATGCTTATTTAATTGTTCAGACACCTTTTTATGGTAAGATTATCGAAGTTAAGACTCCAAGTGGTAAAATATACTTTAAACAGGCGGAATCGTTAGAAGAATGGGAAAATGGGCTAAGATCTGTAGGTATAAGAGTTGACAAAGCTTATGTACAGGTTAAATCTGGGAAAATATCTGAGGTTGGAACTTATTTCTTTAAGATTGACTGGAAACCCGTAATCTTCGAGTTAAAAGATAGTAAGGGTAGACCTCTATCTAATGCTAAGTTAACTCTAAGGAGCTTTTTCTCCAAAACTAAGTATACTAATACAGAAGGAAGAGCCTCTTTCCTTATATATTACCCTGGGAGTTTTGAAATAGAGATAACATTCAAGGACGTTATAGTTAAGAGATTAAAGATAGGAACGTTAACCTCCCTTAACTATGTTATTAAATGCCCTGTATATGACCTTAATGTGATAATTACTGGTAGGAGAGGACAGATACTTAATAATGTAAAAATTTCCCTAATTTCTCTTAATGGAAAAATATTAGCGATAAATAAAACCGATAACGGGGTAGCTCTCTTCACTCAGATACCTAAAGGTGATTATTTAATTAAGGCATATTATAAGAGACTATCTACAGTCAAGGTAGTAAATTTTAGAGGCTCCACTTATACCACATTAGTAATAGACGTTCTATTTGAGCTACCCTATCTAAATCTTCCAATTTCCACGATGGAGTTCGTTGCTTCCGTGATATTCATAGGTGTAATAACAGTAGGGTACTCAGCCATGATAAGGAGAAGGTCTAAGGAAATATACGACCAAGATTCAAGCATAGAACTGCATTAAGCCAAGTCTTTTTAAATCAATAAAACCTAAGATGTATAGAGGAAAATGTAATGTTTAGGGAAGAACTTAGAGGGGAACTCCCTCTGGTATTAAATGACGAAAAGATCGAAGAAGTAAAAAATTACATAATTAATTATCTTTCTTACAGCTATAAGAGCTTATTTAAAGGGTATCTAGAAGTAGAGGATAATGGATACCCAGGTATAATAGCCTATGTAGATTCAGACAGAGGACCCTTACTCGAGTTTCACATAATTTTCTTAAAGGAAAAGGTTAGATATCTAGTTAGACTCCTTGATCCCACGGCTTCCCTTGAAGTTATGAAAAAGGCATCAAGAGTTATTGAGAGATGTCTTTTAAGCTATTGGGAAACAGGAGGTAAAGGCAATATTTACTTTGTTTATGTGCCAGGAAGAAAGATCGTTCCTCCTCGTATGGAAAGAGGGATAAAATCAGCTCTTCAGAAGCTTTTTCTCGGTAACATGATATTTCTGTTTGCAATCTCAATCCTTATATCCTACATAGTTTATTTGATGGCGGGACCTTACATTACTCCAATAGTACTGCTGTTATCGCAGATACCCCTAATCTTTACCTCTCATAAGATAATAGCGCTAATAATGGGCGATTGGAATATTGACTCAAAACATAAGAAAGTATATCTTGTAGGGCTCGAGCTACCTCTAGAAAAGTTTAATGAAATAATGTCAAAGACTATATATCCTTTAAGGTACAAGATTAAGAAAAAGATTTATGAGGAAACCCTTGAGAAAGGATTACAGTTAAAGGAAGAAAGCGTTAAAGAAGTACTGGAAAAATATGGATTGAAATCTAATAACTTTAGAGTTAATATTAGAGAATTAAACATATATGATATGGTAAGTTCTATAGTAGAAAAATTTAATGTGAGAAAGCCAAAAATATACATTTCTAATATCATAATCCCCAATGCCGCAGCCTCAGGTGTTTCCTCTAGATTCTCAACTATGATTTTAACAACTGGGTTGTTAACGAGACTTAATGAAAATGAGTTAAAAGCTGTTATAGGGCATGAAATAAGCCACCTGAAGAGACATGATATTTTAACTTTCTTTATTCTCAGCAGCGTCGAGTACATTTCCAGAGTACTAGTATCCCTTATGCTATGGCCTTTACTATTAGGATTTCTCGACTTCATAATCCTCATGATGTACATGTATACTTCTCTCACTCTGCTATTCTTTGTCGCAAAGTTTGTAGAGGCGAGAGCAGATATAGACTCAGCAAAAAGGTTGGGAGCAGCCCATGATCTGGCTTCAGCCCTAAGGAAGATAGCTATGAGGAAGCTCATAATAGAGCAGAGACATGAGAGTAGATTACCTTTTTGGCTATCTTGGAACCCTCATCCACCAGTATCGTTTAGGATAGAAATGTTGGAGAAAGCGCATCTTAGGTATGAAGTGGCATCAAGTGAGTGGAAGTTAGCCATAAGTAGCTGCATAAAGGACTTTATAGAATCCATAAAGGAAGCCATCATATGATTAATGTAATGCAATGGTAATATCTTTTAACCAAGTGTAACAAAGATATAGCTAAACTTTTCCACTAAAACTTAGGAGGTTGAAAAGGGTGATACACAAGATAAGAACTATCATAGAAATTATAAACTTAGTTTTAGAAAAAGATGAGAATTTAACAATTGAAAGTAAAAAGAGCCTAATAAGAGCTAGAGAAGAACTCTATCAATTGATGGATGATCTTCTTCAAGTTAAAGGAATATCTCGTGAACTCATGAAGATCTCAAAAGATCTCTCTAAGCACATAGGATTGAACTTTAAACAGACCACGGCTCCCTCCCTCACTTTAAACATCTTAGAGTTATTAAACGAGAGTGTCTACGTTGAATGCATCATAAACCCTAATAATCCAGAAAAAGTAACCATAACAAAAGCTATCCCTAAGTACTATACTAGGGAAGTTGAACCGTTCTCTTCTCAAGGTAGTTGAATGTCACTGTTTTTCCTTAAGCCGTTTTAAGAGGTTTTACTGTTCCTCAAGGAGCGTTCAGGAGGGAGGACCCTCATATCCTGATTTAAATGAGTTAAAAGCGGCAGTTACATCTTTATCAAACGTTACTCCACATATTAGACAAGGACTTGAAACATGATTAGCTTCGAGCCTAATCACTTTCTTTTTAACTTTTCAACATATTCTCTATCAATTTTATGACTTCTCAGCAAAAGATATGATAGTGTTTTTTAACCCTCCAGTAAAATTTTCACATACTTCTCCGGATCAAACTCTTCCAGGTCACTATAGTTTTGTCCTGTACCTAAGAATAGAATAGGTTTCTGAGTCGCGTATGTTATTGAAATCGCAGCTCCACCCTTAACGTCCGCATCTATCTTGGTTAATACAGCTCCATCTATACCCACATTCTCATTAAACTTTAATGCTTGATCAAGTGCATCATTACCAGTTAAGGCATCACCAACAAATATATTTAAGTCAGGTTTACTTACTCTTTTTATTTTTTTCATCTCTTCCATTAAATTAGAGTCACTTTGTAGCCTACCGGCAGTATCTATAAGAACGACATCTACACCATGTTTCTCAGCATACCTTACAGCATCAAAGGCTACTGCCGCAGGATCAGCTCCATACTTATGTTTTATAACCTTTATACCTAGCTTTCTTGCGTGCTTCTCTACTTGCTCGATGGCTCCTGCTCTAAAGGTATCAGCAGCTGCTATGATCGTCTTAAACCCTCTCTCGACAAAGTATTTTCCCATTTTAGCTATGGTAGTGGTTTTTCCATGACCATTGGGCCCTAAGAAGAGAATAACAAACGGCCTTCCTTCACTCTTCTTCTTTTTCACTAAAGAAATTAGATCTATTTTTCCTCCCTTAGTCAAGATCTCTAAAAGTATATTTCTTAACTCCTCTGTTATAATAGCTCTCCTATTAACTCCTCTATGAATCTTTAAACCACTTAACCTTACTTTTAACTTATCAATTATAGCTTCAGCGACCTCAAATGCGACATCACTCTCTACGAGTGAAAAGATGATGTCATCTCTTATCCTCTCAACATCCTCCTTTGAAAGTTCCGTGTAAGCTATCTTATCAACTATTACGGAGAAAGCCTGTCTTAGCTTGTTGAACAAGCTATCTGCTACCTCTTAATGCCTTCTCTAATTCTGTTAGCCTTCCTAGAACGTTCTGGTACTCGGCGTTTCGTCTCTCTAATGTTTGTCTAAGCGTTTTTTCTTGTTCTTCAAGATATTCAAGAGCTTTTTCAAGACTCTTCTCTATTATAACGTTATCACCTACTCTAACTAGTACCTTCCCTAACTTTTTAAAGGAAGCTCTTACCATCACGCTACTTCCTATAGGTACTAGCATCTCCTCTCCCCCAGAAAGCTTCTCGAGCTCCTTTAAGGCAACTTTGGTGACCCCTATCTCGTTTATAGCTGTTGAAAGAAGATCTATCTGTCTTTTAATTTCATCGGCTAATTGAGACATGATAGCGTATTCGGCAGTAAGTTTTTCCCTGGTATCCCGTTCAGACAAAAACTTCACCTATTTAATTATCATGTCAACAGCTAATAAATCCCTGATATAGTCGCTCTTTACCTCCTCCGGTTTAACTTCCTCTATGCTTTCCACCTTAATATGCTTTCTTTTTAGCTTATGCCTAGAACCTAAAAGGCTGTATAAGGTCTCTAGGGCGTGTTCTTCTCTGAGAGCAGTAAGCTCGATCGAAAATTTTTGTGTCTCACCTGTTCTAAGCTTCATCAATCCCTTTATTCTATATATTTTCACACTCATCAGTTTCACCTATGCTTCAAAAGAAGACTAGTAACTCTTTATTTTAGTTTTTACATTCTAAAATATTTCGTAAATCAAGTTATTAGAGAATATAAAACGTTAAAGAGGTCTCTTTTTGTAAGTCTCTATACATACGTTCAGAGTCAAGGTTATATGTGCCCATTGCTGATTATTTTTCGGCTGATGTATATTGAATAATGAGTTGGGATACAGACCTGTCTCAGTGAAGGATCTACTTAGAACTTTAAAGAATCTATCGGGTCTTATGGTAAACCTCTCCTTCTCCGCAGTGATATTTGGAGATAAAACGCTTGCTCAGGAAGTGCTTGAACTCGAGAATATAGTTGATAGAAATGACCTACTTTTAACAATGCAAGCAGCCCTTGCAACTAGAAGGGTTGAAGACGCTGAGAGAATGGTTAGTGTGTTTAAATTAGCTGAAGCTACGAATATGATCTCTGATTCTGCTGCTGACATAGCAAAAATGGCGCTATCTAAAATTAGCATACCTAAGGAGGTCTCTTTAAGCTTCTTAGATTCTGAAGAAATAGTTGCTAGATTTGAAGTGAGTGATAAACTTAGCGATAAGAGCATAGAGTGGTTGATGACAGCAAGCCAGGCTACTGTAGACGTGTTAGCTATAAGAAGGAAAAGTAAGATAATACTTGAACCAGAGCCGCGTTGCGTGTTTAAAAAGGGGGATATAGTTATATTGAAGGGAAGCTATGAAGCTCTAAAAGCAGTGTCAGATACCATTGGTATAGCTTTTTTAGAAAGAAGCAGGAAGTACCGTGCAGAAGAATATAAGGAGATATTAGGAGATCTTATTCAGATGAGAAATACCGCGCTTGTTATGGTAGACATAGCTTACACATCCGTACTTACTAAGAGCGAGGAGTTAGCCGAGAAGGTCGTTGATTTAGAGGACTACGTAGACAGGATGCTTGAGAACTTTGAGTGGAAGGTGTTAGGCACAGATTATCTCTCGTTAAACGAGAAACAGGCTCTTCTTCACGTAGCTATGGCAAGCGAGGGTATAGCAGATGCTGCTCTTAAAATGGTACAGCCCTTGTTAGCGGGCTTAGAACCTCATGATATAATAGCGGAGGTTCTAGAGGAAACATATGAGAGGATAAGTGTTGTAGAGATGGATGAGGAGGATGAGGGAAAAACTTTAGGTGAGCTAGGCTACTCTAAGCGAGGGATAATTGTTTTAGCTGTAAAGAGGGGTGAGGAGTGGATAGTAATGCCTCCTTACTCAAGCTTTACCGTCGAAAACGGTGACATACTTATAGTTAAGTACGTCTCTGAATCTGAGAGGTATATAAACGAGTTAGAGAAGGAGGAGGATAGAGAGGAAATAATAGAGGACATTCAGGAGGAAGAATGGGAGGACTAATCTAAAAAACATAAAATTAATCTTCTTCCAATGAATTATTTAATATAGGTGAAGTTGTAATGGAAGAGCTTAAGGTGACTTTTAATAAGTGTCTAGAAGAAATAGAGACGGGTATAAAGGAAGGTAAGCTTCCTGAAGCTGTGAGGATCTACATCGAGAGATTAGGAAGAAGCATTAGAGAAACTCTTTCAGTAATAGACACTGTGATGAGGGAAAATACCATACAGACAGGAATAAGTCCCAGCTCTAGGAGTGCAATTTATAATTTAAGGCGAGCATTTTATGCTACACTTTCAAGACTTAGCGAGGAAAGAGGAGTTGATAAAGAAAAGAGCGTTGAGGAATGGAAGAAAGCGGTCAGCAAAATGATAGATTTTATTAATAAGGAAGGAATAAGCGAGGCACCGATGAAAATTGTTTTAACTTATGACATTAACGAGGAAAATGATAAGAAATATATTAGGCCTAAAGAAGCAGAAATACTCTTCTTTGAACTAGAGGGGATAAAGAGTTTAACCCTCTAATTTATCAGGTTTACTTCTCAAAGAGATAGTAATAAGGTCCTTGAACGCTTAAAAGGGGTAACTTTTCTGCCTCATCTCCGAGTATTATTTTGGCTAATTTCATGATATTCTCCAGTTTTGGGTTTCTTCTCGCTCTTTTTACCATAGGCTTTAACTCGGGGCACTCATCTATAAGCATTCTAGCCATTTCCTCAAAAATCTTCCTACCTTCTGTGTTGAGCATATCGTTTGAAAAGTAGAAAACATATCCCTCTAAGAGCTTTCTCATAAGGTTCTTTACGTCAGGACCAAACTTCAATTATCACACCTAATGTATCTTTATTAGTTAATTTTTATAGTTAAATTACTTAAATATAAAACTATTATGGATTATTAAAGTTAACTCCTAGTGATAATTAAATAAACTTTTATCTTATAGGTTTGAAAAGATAAAACTTATAAAGGAGCTACTCCTTTACTTGAAAAATAGAAGAGGTGTAAAACTTGAGACGAGTTATTTTAGCTCTAATGGTAAGTGTAGCGTTGCTGCTTTCAGGATTGCTGCTTCCTACAACACTTGCTCAGGAAAGTGTAATAGTTATAGGTGTTACAGATAAAGTAACAGATCTAGATCCTGCTAACGCTTATGACTTCTTTACGTGGGAGGTACTAAGTAACGTTGCTGAAGGCTTCTTTAAGTATGAACCTGAAACATTAGAGTTAGTACCTGCACTAGCAGAGGACTATGAGGTTCTTGAGAATGGAAAAGTCTGGGTTCTGTATTTAAGAAAGGGACTTAAGTTCCGTGATGGAACGGAATTAACAGCTGACGTAGTTAAGTGGTCTATAGAGAGGGTAGCTAGAATAGAGGGAGATCCAGCGTGGTTTGTATTGGATTTTGTAAAAAGCGTGGATGTAGTTGATAAATATACAGTTAAAATAACTATCACTAAGCCTGTTGCCTTCTTTAAGGCAATACTAGCTGTACCACCTTACTTCCCCCTTTCACCCAACTCATACCCAGCTGATGAGATCTCTCCTGACAATACAGCGGGAGGCATAGGGCCCTATTACATTGAGAGCTTCGTTAGAGATGAAGAGCTTGTTCTAAGAGCTAACCCTGACTACTATGGACCTAAACCAAAGACAGATGTGATAATAATTAAATTCTATAAGGATGCTACCTCACTAAGGCTTGCAATAGAGAGTGGGGAAATAGACATAGCTTGGAGAACACTTAATCCCGCAGACATAATAGATCTGAGCAAGAGAGAAGACTTACAGGTTATTGAAGGAAAGGGCTCATTCATAAGATACATAGTGTTAAACACTAACATACCTCCACTTGATAATAAGCTTGTTAGATGGGCTTTAGCCGCGGCACTGGATAGAAAGAAGATAGCTGAAGAGGTATTCTTCGGGACTATGACTCCGCTTTACAGCTTAGTCCCTGCAGGCATGTGGAGTCATATAGACTCGTTTAAGGAGAAATTCGGAGAAGGGCCAGATTATGAACTGGCAGCAAAGTTCCTTAGGGAGGCTGGTTACTCTGAGGATAATAAGCTTAAAATAGAACTATGGTACACCCCTACTCACTACGGTGATACTGAGGCTGATGTAGCTGCAGCTATAAAGGAAAGCTGGGAGAAGACAGGGCTAATAGAGGTCGATGTTAAAAGTGCAGAATGGTCAACATATATAGAACTCACTAGAAAGCAAAGTTTACCTATCACACTATATGGGTGGTACCCAGATTACATAGACCCTGATAACTTCCTGTATCCATTCTTACACACAGACTCTAACAGATGGCTGGGTAAGCCTTATAGCAATCCCTACTTGGATGCTATACTTGATTTAGCCCAAATATTCGTAAGGAAAGAGCTTTACGAAGCTGCACAGAGAATACTAGCTGAAGATGTACCTATAATTCCATTACTTCAGGGTAAGTTAAACATAGTAGCAAAGCCTAACATCAAGGGTATAGTCATAGATCCTTATATGCTACTAAGGTATTGGTTGCTCTATAAAGAGTAATCCTTAAAACCAAATACTTTAATATTAAAACTTTTCTTTTTTATTTTCTTTGGTGAAATTAAATGGTTTCACTCAGAGCGTATATACTAACTAGATTATTACTCACTATACCAACTATACTTATTCTCCTAACATTTGTCTTCATGATTATGAGGATATTGCCTGGGGATCCTGTGTTAGCTATAGTGGGCATGAAAGCTTCTCCAGAATATATAGAGAAATTAAGAGAGCAATTAGGTCTGAACAAACCTCTTTGGATGCAGTATATAGACTATGTATCCAATATATTCAGGCTTGATTTCGGTAGGTCAATGATTTGGGGTAGGAGGCCTGTAATACAGGAAATAATGGATAGATTTCCCGCTACGCTTGAACTTACGATTTTCGCGTTCATGATCAGTGTGCTTATCGGTCTTCTTACTGGTGTCGGCTCTGCCATGAAAAGAGGCTCTAAGCTAGATATAACATTAAGGGTATGGAGCATTGTGGCATACTCCTTATTCATACCCTTGCTTGGAATGTTTTTTCAGCTAGTGTTTGGTGTTTACTTACGTATATTACCTGTAGCGGGAAGGAAGTCGCCGCTAGTTAGAATACATAGGATAACAGGCCTCTACATATTAGATAGTATATTAACTCTTAATTGGAAAGGATTAATAACCTCTCTTAGATACTTAATATTACCCTCGTTAACCTTGGGTATAGTCCTCTCAGGTGTATATACTAGGTTAGTTAGATCTAGTATGCTAGATGTTTTACAACAAGATTTTATAAGAGCCTTAAGATCTAGGGGAATAGCTGAGAGAAAAGTAATATTTAGTCACGCGCTAAAGAACGCTTTTATACCCATACTTACCATGATGGGTCTGCAGTTTGCCCTGCTTCTTGCAGGTGCCGTGCTAACTGAAACTACTTTCTCGTGGCCCGGTATGGGAACGTTTCTTATGGAGAGAATACAGTATAGAGATTACACAACTGTTCAAGGTACGATAGTTTTCTTCGCCTTACTTGTGTCATTAGTCAGCCTCATAGTCGATATCATTTACGCATACATAGATCCTAGAATCAGGTACTAGGTGAGCATTATGGAATTATCCTTAACTATTTCTCATTCGTTGAGGAGGTTATGGAAAGCTAGAAGACTAGATTTGTTATTTACAATTATTGGACTCGTGATAGTTATTATCATATCCTTTATGGCTATAGCAGCCTCTTTAGTAGCTCCCTACGATCCTTTGTCATCTGTTGATAAAGCTCTTCTTCCCCCCTCCTTTAAACACATAATGGGAACTGATAATCTTGGCAGGGACGTGTTTAGCAGACTTGTCTATGGATCTAGAACTGTTATGACAGTGGTTTTACTTTCAACGTTTATATCTATGAGCATCGGAACGGTGGCAGGTTTGATATCGGGCTACTTTGGGGGAATAGTAGATAGAGTCTTATCATTAACCATGGACAGTATATACTCCTTCCCTGGGTTAATACTAGCAATAGCCATAGCTTCGATGCTAGGACCAGGAGTCATGAACACCGTTATTTCAATTTCTATAGTATATATACCTACGTATTTCAGAATGGTAAGGGGACAGACATTAAGCATTAAGAATCAACTTTATGTTGAAGCTGCAGAGGCTATGGGCGCGAGTAAGTTAACTATACTTTGGAAATATGTACTACCAAACGTAATCACAGTAATACCTGTGGTGTTCTCTATGAATGTAGCTGATGCGGTACTTACCGAAGCCGGACTAAGTTTCTTGGGCCTCGGAGTACCCTCACCCACGCCTGACTGGGGCTTCGATCTTAAGAATGGTCAAAGGAACCTTCTTGCGGGATACTGGTGGATATCTATATTTCCTGGTATAATGATAGTTATACTAGCACTAGGCTTTAGCTTACTGGGTGAAGGGCTTAACGAGCTACTTAATCCTGAAAGGCGATATGAATGACCTTGTTAAGCATCACTGAATTAAAGACTTACTATTACTTACCTGATGCGGTGATAAAGGCTGTTGACGGTGTAGACTTAGAGATAGCCGAGGGGGAAATAATAGGCATAGTCGGGGAGTCTGGCTCCGGAAAGTCAACCCTTGGCTTATCTATAATAAGGCTTGTTCCATCACCGGGTAAGATAGTGGGAGGAAACATATTCTTTGAAGGAAAAAACCTGATCAAGCTTCCTGAAAAAGAGATGAGCAAGATTAGGGGTAAAGAGATATCGATGGTGTTTCAGGATCCTTTAACTAGCTTAGATCCTCTCATGAGAGTTGGGGATCAGTTGATTGAAACTATAATTACACATCAGAAGGTTTCAGAGGATGAAGCAAGCAAGCTAGCAAGAGACTATCTTGAGATGGTTGGTATACCTGGGGATCGGTTAAGAGATTACCCTCACCAATTTAGTGGAGGTATGAGACAAAGAGCTATGATAGCCATGGCGATAGCAACCTCCCCGAAGTTAGTTATAGCCGATGAGCCTACAACAGCGTTAGATGTAATAGTACAGGCTCAGATAATGAGGCTTTTCAGCAAGCTCAGGGACGAGTTAGGTGTCTCATTCATGATTATAACACATGATATAAGTATAGTAATGGAGGTTGCTGATAAGATAGGTGTGATGTATGGTGGTCATCTTGTTGAGTACGGTGACGTAAATGAGATACATAAAGATCCACTACACCCTTACACTAAAGAGCTACTTAGAGCTGTTCCGAACATTGAGGTAAGGGATGTAGAGCTTCGATATATACCAGGCGATCCCCCAGACCTCTCCAACCCTCCTTCTGGCTGTCGTTTTCACCCAAGATGCCCCTACGCAACGGACATATGCAAAAAGGAGATTCCAGGTAAGAGGTTTAAGAACAAGCATATGGTAAGGTGCTACCTGTATGAACAATAAGGAAATACTTCATCTAGAGAACGTAAGGAAATATTTTCCAGTAGAGAAGACATTCATCGAGAAGCTGCTTACCAGAAAGAGGAGATATGTAAGGGCTGTTGATGGAGTAAGTTTTTCAGTGAGAAAAGGAGAGATATTTACGTTAGCTGGTGAAACAGGCTGTGGTAAAACCACGACAGGTAGGCTGATACTTAGGCTAATAGAGCCTACCTCAGGGAGGATACTCTATGACTCAGAGGACATATCTAAGCTTCAGGGGGAGAAGCTTAAGAAATTTAGGAGAGAAGTTCAGCCTATCTTTCAGGATCCATACGCGTCTCTTAATCCTCGAATGAAGATAGGTGATGCCGTAAAACATCCATTAGAGATACATGGAATTGTCAATGAAAGAGAGGCTAAAACCATGGTGCTTGAGTTGTTAGCTAAGGTAGGGTTAACACCGCCGGAGAAATTCTATAACCTTTATCCCAGGGATCTGAGTGGTGGACAAAGACAGCGAGTAGCTATAGCGAGAGCGATGATATTAAGACCAAAGCTCATAGTTGCTGATGAACCCGTGTCAATGATAGATGTTTCCTTAAAGGCTTCTATCTTAAAACTAATGTTAGAGTTCAAGAAGGAGTTAGGCCTTACGTACGTCTTTATAACGCATGAGCTAGCGGTTGCTAAGTACATAAGTGATAGGATTGCTATAATGTATTTGGGAAAGATAGTTGAGCTGGGAAATACCAAGGACGTGTTATCTGAGCCCCTCCACCCCTATTCGAAAGCCTTACTGGCAGCTGTACCCATACCTAATCCTGAGAGAAGAGGTAGAGAGATACCCATTAAGGGTGAAGTGCCTGTATCACCGATAGATATCCCTCCTGGCTGTCGTTTTCACCCAAGATGCCTCTACGCAACGGACATATGCAGAACAGAAGAACCTGAATTAAAAGAAATTAACAAAGGTCACTATGTAGCATGTCATCTTTACGATCAAAGCTAAATCTGGCTTTACCTTGTCTTTAATACGTTTTTAATAGTCTTAGTAATAATTATGGAAGGTAAGAAGGAGATAATAGCGTGTAACGAATTAAAGATACCCAGTATGACTAAGGTCCATGTAAGGACCTCCTCGTTGCTTGTGGCCTTAATTCCTGCGAGATTAAGAGCGTTTCTTGAAATCTCAAGGTAATAGGGAAAGAGTATAGTAAGTATTACTATGTTTAGTATACTCATTGAAACAACTCTCATAACAATTCCTCCCGTTGCTTCTAAAGTAAGTAGTAGTTTCTCTTTTTTAAGATATGGAAATAGATATCTCTTAACGACATACATTCCAAACAAGTTTGTAAAAACTGCTAGAAATTTCATTGTAGGACCTATAGGATTACCCGATCTAAGCATTAAAGCAATCCAATGAACAATAGCACATATTGTTCCCCAGTTAAAGCCTACTAGGAAGTACGTTATAAAGCTAGGTATCTCAGCGAAGTCAACTTTAAGGTACGTAAGTATGGGAAAGGGTATTTGTATTCTGGCTAAAGATAGGATTATAGCTAAGGACCCCATCATAGCGGTTATCGTTATTGCCTCTACTTTCCTCATACAACTCCCCTCTATCACCTAGACAAGACTTTTTAATGTTTAATCGCTCATCTCTTCAGGGCCGATGAGGAGCCTTGTAAGGTCTTACCAGTGAAGACCGCCGGACTTCCGAGGCCTTAAAAATGATGAGGAAGAGACGAGAGGATTGATGACGGTCTCACTCTTAACTGATTCAGAAACCTAAAAATATGGATAAGAGTTATTCCCTAAAGGGTGTTTAGAGTGGCTAACACAAAGACCTTCCAGTTCCTTGTAGAGGGAGGTAAGGCTACGGCGGGTCCGCCCATACGCTGAACGCGGGGTTAAGGACCCGCCTTAGGGCCTCTAGGGCTCAATGTAATGGCTGTTGTTAACAAGATAAACGAGCTTACTAAGGACTTCGCGGGAATGAGGGTGCCGGTTAAGGTAGTAGTCGATGTTGATAAAAAGACGTTTGAGGTTGAGGTTGGTACCCCTACTACCGCAGCCCTCATAGTTAAGGAGCTTAAAATAGAGAAAGGAGCTCACAGTCCCAGTAAAGAGGTGGTAGGAAACCTAAGCTTTGAGCAGGTGGTTAAAATAGCTTTAACTAAGAGAAAAGATATAAGAGCTAAGACATTAAAAGGAGCTGTTAAGAGTGTGTTAGGAACGGCTTTAAGTATGGGAGTTACTATAGAGGGTAAAAGCCCTAAGGAGGTTCAGAGGGAGGTTGATGAAGGAGTGTATGATGATGTACTTAGTAAGTATGAGAAAGGTGGGTAAAAGATGAGCGTGTCCATTGATAGATTAGCTAGCGCTATTAAGGAAGCTAAGGAGAGAAGTAAGCCAAGAAGATTTAAACAAGGTGTCGAGCTCATAGTTAAGCTAAGGGATATAGATGTGAAGAAGCCTGAGAACAGGATAAACGTGAGTGTGCCCCTACCTCATCCTCCTATGAGTAAGCTTGCCAAGGTTGCTGTGTTTGCGACAGGAGATCTAGCTTTGAAGGCTAAAGAGGCCGGTGTAGATGCCGTTATAGATAAAGATGAGATAGCTAAGATAGCCTCTGAGAAAAAGGAGGCAAAAAAGATAGCTAGGTCATATGACTTTTTCTATGCACAACCGGATATGATGCCGCTCATAGGTAGGATGCTGGGCAGATATCTGGGACCTAGAGGTAAAATGCCTGAAGTTCTTCCTCCAACAGCCAACGTAAAGGCCATGATTGAAAGAGCTAAACGCTCGGTACGGTTGAGAATAAGGGATCAGCCATTGGTTATGTGTAGAATAGGTACCGAAGATCAATCTGAGAAGGAACTTGCTGAGAACGCTAATGAGGTGCTAAATGCATTACTGAGGAAGTTTGAGCCAAGAAATATAGAGAGGGTATACGTTAAGCTTACTATGGGTCCCCCTGTCGAAGTCCCCATAAGAGGTAAGTAGAATGTGCGGATATCAGCTTAAATACGTTAGAACGAGGCCGGTACCTTCATATAAAGTTAAGAAGGTTAACGAGCTAGCCGAGCTTATAAGGAGGTACAAGTACATATTACTCGTTAACATAACGGGTGTCTCTGCAGAAGTTCTTCACAGAAGTAGGGAGATGCTAAGGAGTGAGGGATCAGTTCTCAAGGTTGTAAAGAATAACCTGTTTAAGCTAGCCATGGATAAGGTTAAGAAAGAAAGACCTGAGATCGAGAAACTAAAGGAGAGACTAGCTGGCCAGATTGCCGTCATCTTCACTAATCAAAACCCATTTTCATTAAAGCTCTTTCTGGACAAGAACAAGATACCGAGAGAGGCTAAAGCTGGTGATGTGCTCACTAAAGATGTAGTTATACCGGCGGGAAATACTAACTTTCCTCCGGGCCCGATACTAAGCCTTTTCAATAAACTTAAGATACCGATAAGGATACAGGAAGGAAGCATATGGGTCACCTCAGATACTGTAGTGGCTAAAGCTAGCGATGTGGTATCTCAAGAGCTAGCTGAGCTCTTAGGAAAACTCGGTATAAAACCCATTGAGGTCGGGTTAGATGTTAAAGCCATATTACTTGAAAGCGAAGTAGTTGAGCCTTCTGAGATAAAGCTTGATCCGGGCTCCTATGAGAAGAACATTAGTAGTGCGCATTTACAGGCCTATAATCTTGCTTTAAACCTACCCTTCTTCATAAAGGAGGTTATGGATGTAGTGATCAGGAGAGCTCATCTAGAGGCCTTGAACTTAGCAACTAATGCATCTATAATTACCCATGAAACCGTGGGTACAGTACTTGCTAAGGCTCAGGCTGAGGCACAAACACTATACAACGCTATTAAAGCCAAGAAACCGGAGTTCAGCTAAACCTCGGTGTAAGATTTTGGGAGAGAACTTAATAGATCTCCCCTTTTTCTTGAAGAATGGTTTTTATAAGAAAACATGTAAAGCTTGTGGAAAAGTTTTCTGGACTTTAAATCCAGAACAAGAGTATTGCGGAGATCAACCTTGTGTTGATTACCAGTTTATTAATAACCCAGTAAAAACTAACCTTAAGGATATAAGCTCCGTCAGAAAGGTCTTCGTAGATTTTTTCAAAGAAGAGGGTCACAGCTTCGTAAAAAGATATCCTGTAGTGGCTAGATGGAGAGATGATGTATACCTAGTAGGCGCCTCAATCTACGATTTCCAACCCTGGGTTACTGAGGGAATAGTCGATCCACCCGCTAATCCCCTGGTCATCTCACAGCCGAGTATAAGGTTAACAGATATTGACAACGTTGGAAGGACAGGAAGACATCTAACAGGCTTTGAAATGATGGCTCATCATGCCTTTAATATAAGAAGGACAAATATATACTGGGCTAACAAAACTGTTAAGTTAGCATTTAACTTATTTACTAATGTATATAAAATTCCTCCAGAAGAACTCTCATTTAAATTTGACTGGTGGAGTGGCGGAGGTAACGCAGGAGAGGATTACGAGGTTCTCGTACGAGGCTTAGAGATAGCCACCCTCGTTTTCATGCATTATAGGACGGTTAATGGAAAATTAGTTGAGATGGAAAATAGGATAGTTGATACTGGGTATGGGCTAGAAAGAATATACTGGTTACTCACTGGAGCTCTCACTATATACGATTCAACATTTAATCCTATAATTAGTTGGTTAACAAAGAAAATAAATAAAAAGCCCCCTCCAACCCACCTGCTTTATTCCCTTGCCCTTAAAATGGGTAAGCTTGACTACAAAGAGCCAGAAAAGACCTTTAGGATAAAGAGTGAGATAGCATCGAAATATGGTATCTCAGTCAGAGACATGGATACCTTACTTGCTCCTTACGAGTCAATCTATGTCATAGCTGACCATACAAGATCCATCATGTGGATTATAGGAGATGGTATAGTTCCCTCTAATATAGGTGCAGGATATTTAGTTAGGATGTTGATAAGGAGAGCCATAAGGCATATCCTAAGACTTAAGCTTGATCTTTCATTAGTTGAGGTAATAGACAGACAGATAGAGACGTGGAAGAACGATTTTCCCGAATATCTGGACATAAAAGATGAAATACTAGATGTAGTATCTCATGAAGAGAAAAAGTATGCCGATGTCCTAAGACGTGGTAAAAGGGTCGTAAGGAGCTTAATAACTAAAATCAAAAAAGAAGGTAAAAGCATCATACCTGAGGATACGATAATAACCCTGTATGAATCACATGGTTTAACGCCTGAGATATTAGCTGAAGAAGCATCAAAAGAAGGCTTAAAGTTAGATATTACTGCAGATTTTTATTCTAAGCTCGTAAGCAGACATACCGAGAAGACAAAGACCTCTCTAGAAGATGTAGTGCTTGGCTTAAAAGATAAGGTTCAAGGCTTTCCTGCTACAGAAAAGCTTTACTATGAAAATTCCCGTCTCTTCGAGTTTGAGGCTAAAGTAATAGGAGTAATTGACAAAAACTTAGTCATTCTTGATAAGACATCCTTTTATCCAGAAGGAGGAGGGCAGCCAGCTGATATAGGAATCTTAAGGTGGGAGCAGGGCTCCTGTAAGGTTACCCACGCATTTAAAGTAGGTGACGTAATACTACATAAGTGTGAGGGGGAAACACCTTCTGTAGGTGTTAATGTTAAAGGTTTTATAAATAAAGAGAGAAGACTTGCTTTAATGAGAAATCATACTGCTACGCATATAGTTCTTGGTGCAGCTAGGAGAGTTCTTGGTAAACACGTTTGGCAAGCAGGCGCTCAAAAAGGCGTTGATCAGAGCAGGCTTGACATCACGCATCACAAGAAGATCACAGAGGAAGAGAGGAGAAAAATAGAGGAACTAGCTAATTTCCTTGTCATGGAGAACAGGCCTGTTAACAAATTTACCGTTAATAGGACAGATGCTGAAAAGAAATACGGATTTATAATCTATCAAGGAGGGGTTATTCCCGAACCAACTTTAAGAATAGTTGAGATAGAAGGATGGGACGTAGAAGCATGCGGAGGTTTACACTGCGATTACACAGGTGAAGTCGGCTTAATAAAGATAACTAAGGTCGAGAGGATACAGGAAGGTGTAAGCAGACTAGTGTTTAAAGTGGGTCATGCCGCTCTTAAACATTATCAGAAAATTGAAAGTTTAGTAAACAGAGTCAGTAAGCTTCTTGAAACCGAACCTGAGAAGCTTGAAGAGAAGGTTAGTCTTCTTATCCAGGAAAACAGAACTTTAAAAAAGGATATAGAGAAAACTAAAATAAAGGAAATGGATAAACTCTCTGATGAGCTTCTTAGTAAAGCTCTTGGTCTGAATGGAGTGAAGATAATTATCGAATTAACAGACATAACTGATCCCAGTGTACTTAGAGACTTAGCTCTCTTAGTTTCTAGAAAAGAGCCTAGCTCTTTAACATTCTTATTGAGCAGAAAGGGATTATATGCGCTTAAGCTTGGTGAGAAATTAGTAAATAAAGGTTTCGATGCAAGAGAGGTAAACAGAAAGCTGCTTATAAGGATTAAAGGTAAGGGGGGCGGAGTAAAGGATCTTGTTCAGGGTAGGTTAGAAAGTATAAATATTGAGGAGTTAAAAAGGTATTTAATTAAAGCGCTTAAAGAAGACCTTTCTAGATTAAAAGGATAAGAAAGTTGTATAGGATAGAGTCTATACCCAGGATTAGAGTAGGCATCAGGAAGGAGTTAGTAGAAGCTGCTAAAGATCTTTTGTATTTACTCAATAGAGGATACGGAAGGAAATCGTCTTTAAACCTCGTTACTTCGAGATACAGGTTATCAAAAGTTGAGAGGCTTCTTCTTTATCGTGGCATATATCCTTATGAGGTATCTAAGATACGTTATTCCAAGATGGTTGATGACATTGAAAATTTAAGCATAGTTATAGATGGATTTAATGTTTTATCCACTGTTCAATCAGCCTTACTTTCCGACACGTTAATATTATGCACTGATAACTTCATAAGAGATATAGCGGCAACGGTAAGGAAGATAAAAGTCTCTCCTTTACTTCTTTCCTCACTCGTTATAGTAATTTCGTACCTAGCCAGGGAGAAAGTTAGGTATGCGCTCTTCGTTTACGATTCCCAAGTTAGTAGAAGTTTAGAAATATGTAATCTAACTAAAAAGATATTAGAGACAATGAATGTTAATGGAAATTGTATACTTGCAAATAGGACTGATAAATATCTCATGAGTTTTGATAATTATGTTGTAGCCTCTAGCGACTCTGTTATATTAGATAAAGTAGGTAGATTATATGATGTAGGGGGAAAGATCGCTCTTAACGTAGCGCCTGAGGATGTAATGAATATCAATAACTATTTAGGTTAGTTATCAACCTCTCTTATAGACCACTATTATGTCGCCGTAGCCTATAATATGACCCCTAATTACTTTCTCGAATTCTTCTATGTTTAAACCAGGCGGTAAATCTAGCTCTTGATCTAACGCTAATATTCTTATGAAATACCTATGAGGGAGTCCAGGAGGTGGACATGGTCCTCCATAACCTATTTCACCGAAGTCATTAATCCCTTGCATACCCATACCTTCAACTATCGGTTGTTTTGGTATATTTTCAGACAGGCTTCCTAACTCAGGATTAATATTATACATTATCCAGTGAATAAATGTTCTATGAGGAGCATCAGGATCAAACATTACCAGTGCTAAGCTTTTAGTTCCTTTAGGTAATGTTTCTACATCCCATAGTATTGGAGGTGAGACATCCTCTCCATCACAGGTATACCTAACAGGAATCTTCATCATAACTCTTATTACAGGTTCTAACTCTGGTTTCTCAGTTAGAACATCGAACTTCCTCGTTTCCATCATAGAATAAAGCAATACTCCGGTTATGGACACTACAGTTATGATAACTATTCCTACTATGGATAACCTTCTGCTCATATTTAACCCTTTTATATCATCAATTCATGAGTATTTTAGTTTATGTTATACAATAGCATTACATGTTAGTTATAATATTCACAACTATGATAATACATTTTCATATTCATATAATTGGGGGAATGTGCCGGGTTAGGGATACCGCTTTTCATCGGAAGCCATACGGCCTCTCGAGCAGCGACCTCGTACCCGGCAATAATATTTATGGTTTATAACCTTAAGTTTTTATCTTTCTCTCTTTCATATAATTACTAGTATAAAACAAAATATAAAATATAGATATTTATATAAAAGAATATAATTACTTTAAACAAAGTTTTATTAATCAATCCAAATATATCCACATACTATGTCTGATGAGCTAGATCTTATAATAAGAAGGAAAATGCTGGAGCTTCAGAAGAGGGAGTTAATGAAGGTAGTTGAGGAAAGATGTGAAGAAGGTGTAAGAGATGTGAACGAATTTGAGTTTATGAGAATCCTTAAAAGGTGTAAAATAGTATTGGCTGACTTCTGGGCTGAGTGGTGCGGACCTTGCAAGATGATAGAGCCTATTATAGAGGAAATAGCCGCTAAGTACACGCCTAAAATAGCCGTTGTGAGGATAAACGTGGGGGAAAATCCTAAGTTAACTTCTAGATATCAGGTTATGAGCATACCTACGCTCATATTGTACAAGAGAGGAAAGGAATTCAAGAGAATTATAGGATTCTATCCTCAATTAATAAACGAGCTAGAAAGAGAAATTAAAAATATGTTGAATAATTAATTATTTAAATACATATCTCTCACTTGCTAATATTTTATAAAACTTATAATAAGAGTATGCAACAAGGAAGATCGCTATTAGGTCTAAAGGATATCTTACATTATAAATTATCTCTTCACTCATTAAATTTAGAGATGCTAGAATAGAAATAATCCTACCACTTAAGAAAAGCACTCCCGAGAATGCTATGGCGGTTATAGCCTTAAATGTTTCATCCCTTTTTAAAAATAGCTTAGCAGCAATAAGCTCTCTTTTCCCTCTCATTCTCTTATATAGCAGCAAACTCATTATAAATATAATAGAGGTCACTATAACGGAAGCTGACACTACAGCAACACTCAACACCATTTTAACCACCTAATGCAAGATCAAGCAAACGTATGGTATATGAGAATAAAGTCAATGATACGACTTCAAGAGCAGAGCCTACGACTCTAAAAGCCTCGTTTCCTCCTATCTCATATAAATACATCGCATATGCGGCTATTACTCCCATAAATGCTGCCATTACCGAGTATTTAGCAAACTTTATGACCTTTTCATATCTAAGAAATAACATACCAGAAGCGAGTTCTCGCCTCTTTAACCTCTTTAGTATATCATAAACAAAAATAAAGATATAGATTCCGATAGGGATGAACAAGAGAGCCCTAATCAACATTATTACATCAATATCCATAAGTTATTACCTTAACTAGTTAATCCTTAAGGATTATTAATTATTCTCATCAGATCTCTATCTGTATTTTTATTACATTTTCCTTATTTGATATAATATTATCGAACGCATGTTTAATATCATCTATAGGTATCACTTTTGAAATCAGACTTTTCACGTTAACTTTTCTTTTTGAAATCAACTCTATTGCTTTAGGAAAGTCACCCCATGAGTAAACTAACGAGCCATGAATTTCTAGCTCCTTATTAACTATCTCCATTATGTCGATTCTAGGTCTTTGCTCGAAGACTCCTATGATAGTCACGTTACCTCCTTTACGGGTATATCTCAATGCCTGGTTTAAGGTTTCCTCGTTACCTACCGCCTCAAAGGAAGAGTCTACCCCTATACCCCCTGTTACTCTATCTATAGCTTCCTTTAAATCATCTTTTAAAGGATTTACAGTGATAGCTCCAAACTCCTTAGCTAGGTTAAGTTTCCAATCTTTGATATCGGTTACAATGACTTCCGAGGCTCCGTATATTTTAAGCACCTGTGCTAATAGAAGCCCTATTGTTCCGGAACCTAAGACTAGTACATTGTCACCTACATGGTTAGCCCTCTTTACTGCATGAACAGCTACTGCTAATGGCTCAACCATAGCTCCCTCCTCAAAACTTACGTTGTCTGGTAGACGATAGACCCATCTTTCATCAACAGCTATGTATTCAGCGAATGCCCCATTAGCCTGTGCTCCTAGTACTTTAAGATTCGTACATTTATTGTAGGCTCCTCTCCTACAGTAATAACATTTACCACATACTTTTAATGGTTCCACTACGACCCTATCTCCTTCCTTAACTCTTTTAACAGAACTACCTACTTCCTCTATTACTCCAGAGAATTCATGTCCAGGAATTACAGGTATTATAAAGTCTGGATGTTTACCCTTATATGCATGTATGTCACTTCCACAGATACCGCACCTTTTAACCCTAATCAGTACTTGATCATTACCAATTTCCGGTCTCTCTGTATCAGTCACGTTAATATCATAAGGACCTTTAAGAACAGCAGCTTTCATATTTATCACAAATACCCTAAAAGGTTTCCCATTTTATATCTAGCTTCTTAATGAGAGGAATTCTAAGATCTCATTAATGTTCTTAGGACCTTCCATAGGCCCAAAACGTGTAACCTTTATTGCCCCAGCAGCATTAGCGAATTTAAGGCTTTCTTCAAGTCCTTTTTCAAATCCAAAATATCCAACTATGAAGGCAGCATCATGTACGTCGCCTGCACCTGTTGGATCTATCTCTTTTACATTAAATGTTGACATCTTAACCACTTTTTCATCTGTTACGGCTATAGATCCTTCACTTCCTAGCTTAACGACCACTATATCAGGGCCCATGGATAATAGCTTCTTAGCTCCCTTAACTATATCTTTATTGCCTGTAAGGGCTTCTAGCTCAGTTTTACTAGGCATGATTACCTTACTTTTCTCTATTACTGGATAACTAATTTCCCTTATCCTTTCAATACCTATGAGCTCAGGTCTTAAGTTAGGATCGAAAGTTACAATACCTCCTTTTTTATAAATTATTTCTAATGCTTTATAGCAAGCGTTCCTGGAATCCTCGGTTATCGAAAGACTAGAACCCATAATATGTAGTACATTAAATCTAGATACGTAATCCTCATCTACATGAGCAGGGGATAGCTGCCCTGCCGCTGAGTATCTTAAATGGAAAACAAACCTTCTTTCACCAGTACTATAGTACATTACAAAAGCTATACCTGTTGTATAACCTTTTAGGACCTTAATATGAGAAACGTCCACTCCGTCGTTCTTAAGTCTCTTAAGCAACATAGTACCGAAGTCATCATCTCCTACACAGCCGATAAATCCTGCATGAGCACCAAGCCTGGCAGCTGTATCAATAAATATCGCTGGTGCTCCACTAGGGTATGGGCCTAGGTATTCTCCAGGAACAGTATGAGGTATATCTTTCTTATTTCTCATTATTTCAACAAGTATCTCTCCCAAGGATAAAATTCTAAGCTCCATGTGCCTCACCCTATCTCTGAGATAAATTAGGCTTAATGAAGATTTATTAGTCTAAAACTAGAAGAAGTATGAGATATCATGTGTAAAGTTCATACCACTAAAAAAGTTTATTTAACTAATAGGCACATAGAGTTATTAAATATAACTAATGACGTGAAGAATTTTGTAAAAGAAAGTGGCATAAATAATGGACAATGCACGGTATTTAGTATGCATACGACTACAGCATTGTTAATTAATGAGAACGAACCAGGTTTAGAGGAAGATATACCTAGCTTTTTAAAAAAGATAGTGCCTTATGATGATAATTATCATCACCATCATTATTATTCAAAGGATGGTAGGATGGCCGTTAATGCATGGGCCCATTTAAGAAGCATACTTTTAGGACTTTCGGTCACAATACCTGTAATAAATGGGGAATTAGCTTTAGGAGGAAGGGAAAACATTTACCTAGTTGAGCTTGATGGGCCCCAAAAAAGGACTGTTATAATCCAAGTAATCGGTACTGGTGAGAGTAAAGGATGAGAATTTTGTTTTTAGACTGTGAAGAGTGGGAAGCGAAGAAAATTAGAGAATACGCTGAAAAATACAACTTAAAGGTGGAAATAAATTATTCTGACCTAGCCTCATATAAAGGGGATGTTAGTGATGTCCAAATTTTAAGTATTTTTATAAATTCTAAGGTTAATAAGGAACAGCTTAAAAGAATGCCTAGCTTAAAACTCATAGTTACACGTTCCACAGGCTTTGATCATATAGACTTAGATGCTTGTAAGAAACGTAATATACATGTTTGTAACATACCTGATTATGGTAGTAATACGGTAGCTGAGTTCACATTCCTGTTAATACTGGCTTTAGTTAGAAGGTTTAGAAGAATCGAAACTACCATCGAGCATGTGAGCTAGGTTAATCCCTCTTTTTTGCTCGTTAGCGAGCATTGACGGGTCAACGCTCAGAGTAAGGCACGCCAGCAGTAAGAACAACCCAGACAATACGGGAGAGCCAACCAGCCACAGCCACCAACGCCTTACGCCTAGGCTTACCCCTACCCAGCAGCCTCAAGTACCTCTCCCTAGCCCTACCGCCCCTAGCTACGCTGGTCATAGCCGCCATGTAGAAGGCCCACCTAAGGTAAGGATTGCCTTTACCACACCTACCCAGCCTAGCCCTCCCAGCACTCACCCTAAGCCGGGGAGCCAAGCCGTAGTAGGCCTTATACTTCTTGTACGACTCGAACCTCGAGGCGTCGACAGTCTCAGCTATTATCAACGCAGCTTATAACACTTTTGAGGCTTTAACGAGAATCGTCGAAAGAACTTTTGATACGATAGGAAACTATATGGAAGGAAGAGAGCTATACAATAGAATAATTTAATTTCTTAATGC
>CAZKLN010000014.1:0-26837 GCA_964553765.1 uncultured Thermofilaceae archaeon | reverse complement strand
GTAGCGGGGGGTGGATTTGAACCACCGACCTCGGGGTTATGAGCCCCGCGGGATAACCTGGCTTCCCCACCCCGCTTCTCAGTGTAATTAGCTGTTTTCTGTTTATAAACATTATTTCTTCTTTTATGTACTATTTTCTTGTTTTGTGATCAATTATTTAGCCTAGCTTTATTATTTCTCTCTGTTCATTATAGGTTTTTAGTTTCAGCTTTATCTTATGAGTTGTGTTATATTAACATTAATTATCTTAAAAAATAATGATAGGGAAAAGACGTGCTACATTGTTTATCTTCCTAGTCTCCGCTCTCATAACTCCTTCAGCAGTTGGGAGCTCTCTCCTGAGCTACCATGATGGCTGCAAGATGCCCGGTAAGCTTGGGATGTTCGATGTGGAGAGCTTGGAGATAAGTGTCGCTGAGGACCTTAACTACACATTAGTTGTTAAGTTGTGTGAGAGGCAAAGTCCCTTTATAGGACTTCTGAACCCTGAGCCTATCACTCACGGTTTGTGGGTTGATTATGACTCAGATGAGGGAACAGGTGTTTCCTGGCCTGATTACAAAGGTATAGACTACGAGATCTACACTCTCACTGAATGCAACGGAACAAGATGTGTGATCAGGACCTATCTAAGGTTTCTCACCATCAAGAGGTCCGTAACCTTCGTTATAGGGGAAAAGGAGATATGCTGGAGATACTCCGAGAAATATAGCCTGGAGCTACCGACCTTCGTGTTAGATCCAGAGAAGAGTAGGTTTGCTTACATCATGGTAAGCAGCTTTAGGGACGAGATATCTAGGCATGTGAGGAGAGTTACGAACAGGTTGCTGGAGATCAGTGACCCTTGTGAGAAGCTACCGATTGACGTCAAAGGAGTAAGGATACTAACGCTCCATAAGAAGCTCGTAATAAATTACACGTTTTACGGCATTCTACCGAGTTTAAATGAAGGAGGTGTGGTGTGCTGGCTTCCTGCTCTCAGCTTGGATAAAGGGTTGATAGCTCCTATATTCTGGTTGACATCCACGCCGCCCTATAATCTGACAGGAATCATATTCCTAAACTTTACACATGAACCTCTCTATCTAAGTCACCTCTATAAAAACAAGGCTACGTATGAGGTAGACGCATCTAAGTTAAAGATAAGGAACCATACTCTTAGGCTTCTACCTCTCATGGTTTGTCACGTATATGATGTTGTCCCCGACAAAGGCTGGCTATCTTTTAAAAATAAAGTACAAGGATAAATATAAGCGTCATACCTTCAAACTGGGCGATGAAGGAAACTGACCTGAACCGAGAGAAAAATGAGGAAATGCACCTCCTCTGAGCCATTAAAAAGAAAATAAATTTTTAAAAGAGTCTCAACCCTGAAGCATATATTCTACCAGTGAAAGATCCGCCTCAAGATCACTGGTCAATAATGACACTTCTTGGCTTACTTGCGTTAATTCTCTCGTTACAGCTGAACCCATAAGGTCCATCATGACAGATAGTCTTGTTAATGAGAGCAAAAGTTTTAAGTGTGTATCTAGTTTATCCTGAGAGGGAGATAGCTGAACTCCTCTTCTAAACAAATCATAGATCTTTGCCTTCATAACTGCCAACAGTGATAGGTACTCACTGTTTGAGATTTCTCCTCTACTAACCTTATCGTTGATAGCTTTAAACTGTGCAAGGATATTCTTTGCTTCGGTTGTTATGTTAACTGCTGCTTCCTCATATCTTAGGGTAGACTCCATAGTTTCTGTCTCGGTAGCCTCAGGTACGCTTTCCTCCTCCGGAGGAGCTTCTTCAGGAGCCTCTATTCCAGGCCTCGTTACTAGTGTATATCTACTCATAACTCCGCCGCTTAAGCTTAGTTTTACCAAATTTCGCTGAAAAACCACCTGGTCGCTATAGATTACCTCAGGTGTATAGTACTCTCCTGAACCAGTAGAAGGTAGGTTAAAGAACACAACTCTTCCTCCTGCGTCAGTTGTTCTAGTGCCTACGAGCTGTCCATCTCTATATAGGTTAACTAATGCTCCGGAAAGAGGAGTAACTCCGTCGCTACTGAACACGTCTAGGATTAACGTATTTCCCTCAGTGACTACTTCCTCCCTCTCAGTTGGTGTAGTTTTACTTAAGATTGTATAGACTTTAAGTGTATATATGAGTCCTTTGTCTAAGGTTATTCTACCTGCACTCTTGGGGAAAACTATTCTACTTCCATATACTACCTCTATAGCATATTCGCCATTAGGAAGATTCGCAAAGGATGCCTTGCCTCTAGAATCGGTTCTTGCCTGTGAAAGATATGATGCGCGATCTCCAACCATCTCATAAAGCTTTACCACAGCTCCCGAAAGAGGGGTCACACGATCACTGTAGTATACATGAACCACTAACGCGTTTACATCCCGAAAGCTATGAACAACATTAATATCAATAACTAAAAGAAACGCTAAGAATAATAAAACCCAGCTTTTCTTCATTTTTACAACTCTCTTATGTTGATTACTTAAAGAATTAACATGTATTATTTAAGTTTTGTTATTAAATATAGGAAGACTAAAATTTCCTTATTAATCAGCTATATCGTCTACAACAGCGTTAGCCAACTTCTTGAGGTCAACGGTCTTTATCTCTAATAGGGAATTCACGGTACCTCCACCACCATAAACTACGTTATTTCTTAAAACATTCCTATCTATTATAGTTATAATGTTGTGGCCCACGGGAGGTAAGGCACCTATCTCATATCCAGTATGCTTCTTTACTTCCTTTGGAGTGGCTTTTCTGACTTTCTTAACATTACATACCTTAGCTAGTTTTCTTTCATCAACCCTTTGATCACCTGTAACTATAGCTAGAATAGGATTTTCCTTTTCATCCATAAAGAGTATGCTTTTGATAATTTTATCTTTAGTAATTCCTAAAGCTTTCTCAGCATCTTTTACAGTTACTGTCTTTGAGTTAAACGTTAATATTCTAAATTCTACTCCTTTGCTTTCTAAGAAGGTTTTAAGATTTTCCCCCATCCTGTTTACCTCAGTGACTATGATAACAAAGTAAATATAGTATCAGGGAAATTTAAATTTACATTTAATTTTTAACTCAGAGCTAAGAGAGCTTACCGTCATTGCTTATTACGTGATAAATATTTATAATGTAGTTAGAGAATCGTCTAGGAAAGGGGATTAATATTGTGTTACGAGTCTATAACACGCTTACTCGCTCTTTAGAGAAATTTATTCCTATTGAAGAAGATAGGGTCTCTATATACGTCTGCGGACCTACAGTTTACGACTACACCCATATAGGACATGGAAGGACATACGTAGCGTTTGACGTGATTAAGAGATATTTTAGACTTAGGGGTTTTGACGTATTTCACGTTCAAAACATTACAGATATCGATGATAAAATAATAAGTAGGGCTAATAGAGAGGGTAAAGACTGGAAAGAGATTGCTGATGTATATTCTAAGGATTACCTTGATGCCCTAGAGAAACTTAACATAAAAGTGGATCTTCATCCTAGAGTCACGCATCATATAAGGGAAATAGTAGAGTTTGTTAAAGTACTTATTGATAAAGAGTATGCGTATGTAGCTCCCAGTGGAAGCGTGTACTTTAATGTGGATATGTATGAGGATTATGGGAAGCTAAGTGGTAGATTAAGTAAGGAACAGTGGGGTCAGGAAGGAGAATATGTCAAGGAAAAGAGGAATCCCTATGACTTCGCTTTATGGAAAGCAGCTAAACCCGGTGAACCCTGGTGGGAGTCACCATGGGGTAAAGGGAGGCCAGGTTGGCATATAGAATGCAGCGTTATGTCAAGTAAGTATCTTGGCCAACAGTTTGACATACATGGTGGAGGAACAGACCTGATATTCCCCCATCACGAGAATGAAAGGGCACAAAGCGAGGCAGCCTTTGGAAAGAGACCCTGGGTGAGGTACTGGCTTCATACAGGTATGCTTAATATAGGCGGAGAGAAGATGAGTAAGTCGTTTGGCAACATAGTACCACTTAACGAGCTTTTCAAGAAGTACGATCCTAAGGTTATTAGGTTATGGCTCACTACAGCTCATTACAGGAGAATACTCAACTTTACCGAGGAAAGTCTTGAACAGGCAAAGGCTAACCTTGAAAGGCTAATAAATACCATCGTGACTCTAAAGAAGCTATTCAAAGAGGTCGAGCCTGATCCTAAGTTAAATGACAAAGATGTAAAAATCATTAAGGAACTTGAAAAGATCAGAAAGGGGTTTTATAGGTCAATGGATCACGATTTTAATACCAGCGAGGCATTCAGTTACATATATGAGGTTACTAATTTAGTGTTTAAGGATATAGAGATCATGCCTAGTTATACAACAGTCAAGAAGGCATATGATCTTCTGAAAGAATTTAATGAGGTTCTAGGGGTTCTTGATGAAGAGTTACGGGAAATACCGGTGTTAACTGTAGACGTAAACAAGGTTATACAAGTTGTAGTAGATGTGAGAGATAAATTAAGGAGGCAGAGAATGTACGAGCTTGCTGATTGGATTAGGGAGAAGCTTAATACTATAGGCATAATGCTTATGGATGGTAAGGAGGGAACTACTTGGAGGATAATTAGAGGCTGATAAAGAACTTTTATCTTTTTAATGCTAATTTCTCGATTTTAAGTATTTTTATAGCATCTTCAGGATTAATACCTATATTCTCTCTGACACTTTTAGGTATTGTAAATTGTCTAGAGTCTGTGCTTCTCATTTTTAAAAGCCTAGCTTCAAATGTAACTACTCTATCTTTATATTCTATAGTTATTCTAGCCTTTATTACGTTTCTTAGATCAAGGCTTCTAATGAGTTGAGCAGGGATCAAAACCTGATTATTAGTATACACCTTTGTTTCATAGGGAAGAGTTGTAACTTCGATACCTTTAGAACCTCTCTTTTTAAGCATTAACCCACCAAATTAAATAATGAACATTACATATTTAAAAATTTGACATTATGCAAATTTCATTATAAATATAGTTAAAATACTCATACTTTATTTAGCATTCCTTTTTAAGTTTTCTTAAGGTTTAGAAGGATCAGCCTATAAACTCCTTTTTGTTAATAACAATTCTAAATATGTATCCTTTATTTCGTTCTCCTTTTTAAGTTTTAATTTCTTAACTAGGTCTTCAACTTTATTTTTACGTTCTTCATCAAACTCTATTTCAATGAACTTTCCAAGATTCTTTACGGTATCAACGAACACCTTGATACCTTCCAACTCGTATTCCTCTCTATATTTAAAAACTCTCGCAACCTCCTTAAACCCTAGTCTAAGAAGGAGTGTGAGGATTAACATAGGATTTGAGACTCCCACGTTAATCTCTTCCCTAACCTTAGCCTCACACTCTCTTCTGGGCCCCTTATATGTTAGTTCTGCTCTGCCATTTTCAATCCTAATTCTGAGGGCTTTATCCTTTTCAGCAAAGCTTTCGCAAGGATGATCCAAATATATGTCTACCTGTCTTGTCTCCCTGACTTTTACAGCTCCCAGCTCTTTAAGCCTTTTCTTTACGTTAATGTTTTCTATTTTATATTTTATTTCCATCTCAATATCCATAGGTTGTGAGCTCACCCTCCACTTCCTCTATAAGCACCTTGCTTTGCTTGTTTAAAGGTATTATATTGCTTACACCTAAAGGGTCATCTATAATTAAAGTATATGAAACGGAGGGCTTTAACATGCGCTCTAATCTCTTTTTGATTCTAACCAGGTGTTCCTTTCTTTCCTTTGAAACAGAGAGAACTTCCATCGACTTAAGAATATCTAAAAATTTGTGAACTATTCCTTCGACGTTAGTCACATAAAGTGGTGCTTGAAGTCCGGGAGATATAGATGAGTCTATTTCAACTATTTCAACGCTAGCCATGTTAGATCTAATTACTTTAGCGTATATATCATCTCTTTTATTTACTTTATAATAAATTCTTTTCCTTCTCTTTTTTGTCAAGGGAAGCTCTTCAACTCTTCTAAATCCACATGAAGGGCAGAGCTTTGTAACAATGAGAAGTCTACCGATATTAGGAACGTTATAAACGGCCTCTTTTATAGTGAAATCTCTATAGCCACATATAGGACATGTTTCTTTGAACTCATATACTTCTTCAACGTATTCACTTATTCTTTCCATTCCTTTAAGCCTTAACTATCAATAAATAAAAAACTAACTTTCAGCATCTAAGTTATCGGGATAGTGTATTGTCTGAAGGAGATAAGGTTCTCGTGAGGAAGATGGCTCAGCTTTTAAAGTCAGGAGCTACTATGTTAGAAAGAAGTTGTCCTCGATGTAAAGTACCTTTATTTAAGCTTAAGGGTGGAGAAATAGTTTGTCCGAGTTGTGGGCAGAAATATGTAATTGTAAGTAGTGACGAGGAGGAGCTTGAAGTCTACGGCAATATGGTTATACAGGAACTTGAGAAAGTGGCTATAGGTAAATTAGCCGAAATAAGTTCTCTTCTTAGACAAGCTCGCAACTTAGAGGAGGTTCATGAGCTGCTTCCAATAGTTCTTAACTTGTTAAGAACTGTAAGCTTTACAAGGAAGGTTAGGGAGAGGAGAGGTGAAACCGGTAAGAGTTAAGGATGCTTCACACGTTATATATGATGACTCTCGATGGGCTCTTTTAAGGAAATTAAGGAACAAAGCACTCAGCATAATAACTGTTTTAAGTAGAGAAGTCGCTAATGAACTTAAAGTAATAGGTAGTGTTGCTAGAGGAGACGTTAGAGATGAAAGCGATATAGACATAGTTATACCCTATTATATACCTACATTCAGAATTGAACATACACTCTTATCTTCAGGTTTTAAGATTTTCTCGAAGGAAGTTACCCAAGCAACTCCCTCTACCGCTATAAAAGCACATATATTTGTCGATGAAAGAACTTTGATTACGATACCGCTTACAGAGCTCTCGAGAAAAGAGAGAGAATTCTATAAGTTCGCAGGTGAAGTGGGTTATAAGGAGTTAGAAAATAGTATAAGGGTCCCAGGGGTTAATAAAAAATTACTAGCTATAATACCAACTAGCAGGGGCCACGTTGAGTTTTCTGTAATTAATCGTGAACTTGAGGTCTCACACATCTTAGGAGTGTCGTTAGATGTAATAAAGGAAAGAGTAAGGATGTTAACTAGAAGAGACGAGATGGGTAGAACAGGAGTTTATCTTAGAATAAGTGTTCCTCTAGAGGAAAATATAGAGTTCTTCTTAAGAAAGAGAATGTTAAAAGATCCTGTTCTCAGGAATAGATTAAGAGAGTTACTTTTGTAACATTATAGGAAAGTATAACCTGGCTACTATACCACCTATCTTATCAAGTTTAGAACCGTGTTCCGTCTCCTTAGGAATTATGGTTATATTACCTCTCGCCTCTATAGTCTTTTCTAATATCTCTATAACCTTATCTCTAACTTCAGGATCAAAGAGTAGCTCATCAACTAATATAACATGGCTTATACTTCCGATTTTAGATGCTAAGGAAACCTCCTCTAACCCTATAACGATCTTCTCATCTCCCTTGCTAATATCTAGGAAGATAGACTCTACTACTTCCCTCTCATAGATGCCTCTAACCTCTCTAAATAAATGCCTTAAATCGTTTCTCCTTAACACCTCATAAATCCCTGAGACCCCTCCTTCAAACACCGCTACAGTTGTAAACTTAATAGCTGAGGGAAGCTCCTCATTAATTAAGCTTATAACTATACTCATTAAAAGATTAGTAGAGGCAAGAACTATCATCTCGGCTTTTTCTCTCTCTATGTATTCCTTTATATTTTTTAATGTCTTCCTTAAAGGCTCCTTATACATTTCAGCTATGCTACGGGTCTTATCACTCTTAACAGGAACTATAGACCATGAGGCTAGTATTTCAACACCCTGAGGTCTTAAAACACCTATAGTTATTTCATCATCACCTATCGATAATAGGAGAACTTTTCTAATCTTGGATGAAGCCATCTCCAGGATTTTTTCGTGATATGCTGTTATCTTATCCTTAACAATTCTTATACGGCTTCCAACGCCAAGAGAGAGAGTATGGTATGAACCTTTAGAATGTATCCGCTCAGGAGCTTCAATTATTACCCCTCTTATCCTCACTTTTTTAGTAAACCTATGATACTCTATGGCTTTAACCTTAATACCTAAATATACCTTAACTCTCTCACCCTTTTTCGATTCCCCCCCTTTTCCCTCAAATTTAAGCTGTCTGGTAGTCCAAGCATAAGCCAAATCCTCCTTATCTAATATTAGAGAGAGATAGTAAAGATCCTCGGGGACTTCTATCAGAAGCTCTAGGATGCCTTTGTCCCTTTTATATTCGAGAATTTTCAACTTTTTGATTCACCTCATAAATTCCCACCTCGTCCTCTACAGAGCTTATAATCCTAGATATTACGGTCCATGAATCTAATCTAACTTTTGATATAGCTATCCTTTCATGAGCTAACCCTAGCACTTCTCTGCTGAATTTCCCTTTTTGAAAGGCTCCTACTATTACCATTGGTAATTCCTCTCTAATTATAACCCTAGCGAGTTTCCTAGGAGTTTGTAGTATACCCTCTTCATCGAGTATTAGTATTTTTGAGGGATTGTGCTCCCTAACTATACTGCTTAGGCTGTATTGCGTTACTCTAAGCAAAGGTTTTTCAGAATCTGGTGGAACCTTACCTTTAATGAGTAATTGCTCCATGAGACCTATAAACCTGTTATAATTTCTTGGTATTTTAACTGATGAATCCACCTCTATAACCTTGTTGTCGTAAGTATGTATATATATTTGTAAATATCTCTTTATATTCAGTAAAGAACTTAATATTATTAATAAACAAATATGAACTATATCAGGCCTACCTCTTTTCTCATAATCCTTTAATTTTTTCATCGCGGAATAATGAAGGGAAATATCAAGCAATATCTCACCTGGCCTTTTTCCCCTTCTCATAGCCGAACTTCTTACAGCTGGATGATTCCATAAACTTCTAGGAACCAATTCTAACCCTGAATCAGCTAAGATGAAGTATAGTTTTTTCAAACCTATTTCCCTGTATAATATCTATTTAATAAAAACTAGTAATATAGGGTATGGCTTGATATGAAAAGATCCATTATAGAGGACATAGCTAGGCAGAGAATAGATAGATTAATGGGAATGGCTGAGAGGGTGTCTCTAAAAGATATCAGCTTAGCCGACAGATACGCTGAGTTAGCTTTTAAGATAGCTATGAGAGCCAGAGTAAGACTTCCAAGAAAATACAAACTAAGGATTTGCAGGAAATGTAGGAAGTATTTGTTACCTGGAGTTACTGCCAGCATAAGGATCAGAAGTAGGAGAGAAACTCATCTTGTAGTTAGATGTCTACGATGCGGCTATATGAGAAGATATATCATTAGAAAGAAGGGCAGCTAATTTTAATATCTCTAAAGGTGTAAGCTCATAAACTCTTTTATCTAAAAATTCAATGGGCAACTCAGGCATTTTTAGGTTAAATTTCTCAAGAACCTTCCTTACCTTTCTTCTTCTCTGAGAGAACAGTTTTGCCGTCAAGCTTTCCACTTTACTCATAAGCTCTATATACTCTTCTCCAGAAGGCTTAAGCCTTATAGCTATGGAGTCTACTCTAGGAGGGGGGTAAAAACTACCTCTACCTATGGTCATAAGCTTCTCTACATTTCCATATAAGCTAGTTATTACTGAAAGCCTTCCATAACTAGATGTTCCCGGTCTCGCAAGCATTCTAAGACCAAACTCCTTTTGAAAAGTAAGTATGGCTGTTTTAAAACACCTCTCTCTTAAAAGCTTGATTACAAGAGGTGAAGAAATATTGTAAGGAACATTAGAAAATATTTTATCTACATTAGGTAAATTCAATTTCATAATATCTGATTCTATAATTTTTACATTATTCATACCCGAGGTAGTATCCTTTAAGACTCTAACTAAAACGGGATCTATTTCAACAGCTATAACCATTTTAACCTTCTCGGCTATCAGCTTGGTTAAGAGTCCAAGACCAGCTCCTATATCCATCACAGTATCTGTTGGCTTAAGATCAAGGAACATGAGAAGACGCTCTACTATAAAATCATTCACTAAAAAACTCTGGCTCAACCTCTTTTTAGGCCTTATACCGTATTTGGAAAGCAATTCCAATGTTCTCTTTCTCAGACCATATTTCATCGAGATTCTTACGTAAACCATGGATCAAACTTATAAAATAATTTTTCTCTAAGCTTTGTATTTTTCATTTTCACATGTCGATTAACCTATATTTTTATTTAGGAAAACTCATTTTATTATCGTAAAGAGTGGAGAGAATGTCCATAAGAGAGATATGGGAAAGTATAAAAGATCAGGTTAACATAGGTGAAGAAGAGTTCTTCGAGATGGTTCATAAAATCATGGAGAAAGCTAAGGTCGATGAGAGAGCTGCCGCTCTGCTTGTAGCTAAACGATTAGGCATTGAGGCTGTGGACCTGGTTTTTCCTCCAATAATAGGTAGGGTATTGGAGGTAGGGCCTATACGACAAACAAGAAGTGGTGCGGCTTACAGATTATTCAGCCTGGTGAACAAGGAAGAGCTACGTCTTTGTGTAGCATTTGGAGAGGAACATGTAAATAGGATAGGTGAGCTTGAGGATAAGGTTGTGAGAATCTCAAGGTATGTCGTAGCTAGAACAACCATGGGAGAGCTTACAAGGCTTACTGAGGCGTCAAGGCTCGAGGAGCTAGATGACACCATGCTTCCGCCTATATACGACCTTCCTCCAGCTAAAGCTCCTACCCTCAGAAAGCTTAAGGAGGACAGAGTTAGGATAGCAGAAGCCACCGTGGTAATGGACCAAAGAATCGAGCAATCTACCTGTCCCGTATGCGGGAGAGTAGTTAACCTCTCTGAGGATGAGTGGGTATGCGATGTTCACGGACCAATAGAGCCTGAGTTGAGAACAGTGCATAGGCTTCAGGTTGCTGATCTGACAGGCCTTTATTCAGCAGTATATTATGGAGAAGAGAGCAATCTTGAAGATAAAAGATTGATATTTAAAGGAGGATTTAGAGGAGATGAACTTTACATATATAAAGTATATAAAATAGAGGAAATCAGTCTCTGATCTCAATTTTTAGAAATGAATCTTAATATTTTTAATGTATGTTATATTTTATTTATTTTGTTAATAAATTTTAATAATTATCATATATAATTCCTTAAATAATTTATAAAAGTTTACTTTTTAGAAATAATGTTCACACGAAATAACTATAATTTTGATTAGAATGTTATAACGAGAATATTAATATAATCGATAGTAGTAAGTTATCTCTCGATGAAATTATGCAAATAGTTGTCTTTGAGGATCCTCTCATTGATAGATTCAAGCCACTGACCTATACTAAGGCATTCTTTGACTTAAGAACAGGTATGTATAGCTTTGCTGAAAGGATTAAAAAAGAGCTAGGATCATTTGATGTCATATGGATTAGAAAATATTTAGAAGAAGTATATAAAGAAAGACTAAGCAATGTTAATATTAATAGTATTTACACTGATGAAGATCTGCTCCTTGTCAATTCAAGACTTCTTGTCTCTCGAAAAGTTATACAGAGCATTGAAGATAAGATAAGGAACAAAGAGACAATGGTGATAACAGCGTCCTCCTCACCTTTATTAGTTAAGGTTAAAAGAAAGTTAGCTGAAGAATTATTGGATTCATTTAACAAAAACTATGAAGATTTTGCTAAGAAATGTAAGGAAATAGGTAATGAAATGAGCCTAAAAAATGCAACTGTAATGAACTATCCTTGGGATTTAATAGACGTTAACGCTAAGATGATAAAGGAAGATTTCTCCTCTGTTAGAGGGAAGGAGTGGGAAGGAGAGGTTGACGAGAGAGCGGTCATATATGGGGATAAGAGTAATGTTTACGTCTCTAAGGGTGCTAGGGTAGAGGCTTTTTCTGTTCTTGATGCAAGAGAGGGACCCATATTTATTGGTAAGAATACCAGGGTGGCTCCAGGAGCTTTAATAGAGGGGCCAGCATACATAGGTAAAAACTCTCTTATAGTAGCTCACGCTCTGATAAGAGAGGGAACTAACATAGGTGACGTTTGTAGGATAGGTGGAGAGGTTGAGGAGTCAATAATACATGGTTTTAGTAATAAATATCATGCTGGATTCCTAGGACATGCATATGTAGGTGAATGGGTTAATCTAGGTGCTTTAACAACCAACTCCGATTTAAAGAATACCTACGGAACAATCAAAGTGATAGTTGAGGGTGAGAAGGTCGATACAGGACTCACAAAGATAGGTTCCTTTATAGGCGATATGGCTAAGACAAGTATAGGAACCTTAATCTATACAGGAAAGAAGATAGGTCTGTCAAGTCATGTACACGGGGTGATTTATGAGGATGTACCCAGTTTTACGATATATGCTAAAAGTTTTGGCACAGAACCAGTAGAGATGTACATTGAAGCAGCTATAGAGACTCAACGTAGGATGATGTCTAGACGCGGCAAAGAGTTAACTAAAGCAGAGGAGGATTTAATAAGGAAACTTTTTGAGATGACAGCCAAGGAACGGGAGAAAGCTGGTGTGAAAAAAGGCCGGTTCATGCTTTAGGTGAGGAAATATGAATAGAGGAGTTTTCATGAGAAAAGAGATTTTCGAGGGGCCACATGCTGTCGAGAGAACTATAAGTGAATGCACAAGAGAGGCGGAGGAGATAGCAGGTTTAATTAAGGAGATGAAAGTAAATCAAGGTTTTATCATAGGTAGTGGAACTAGCTTTCATGCAAGCCTTCATCTCCAATATCTCTTGACAAGGTATACTGAGCTAGGATTTACAGCTATTCCTGCGTCAGAATTTAACGTTTGGAGACCTTCAAAGCTAAGCAAGTATGCTATAATTGGATTTTCACAGTCAGGGGAGAGTACCGACATAGTAGAGGCATTTAAATCCTCTAGTGAAAACATACTTAGGTTCTGTGTAACGAATACTCCTGGTAGCACACTTACTAGGCTCTCACATAAAAGCCTGGTCACTAGGGCGGGGGAAGAGAAGGCAGTTACAGCTACCAAGACATATGACACGCAACTGACGGCTTCGTACCTCATAACATTTTCCGTAGCTCAATCTGAGGGAATAGATGAATTATGGAACGAACTTAAGGGAGTTCCTAAACAGTTAGAGGAAGTGCTTAAGACTGAAAAGAAAGTTAAGGAGGTAGCCTCTAAGTATAAAGATGTTAAGGACGTATTTGTACTTGGCCATAGTATAAATTTAGCAACAGCATACGAGGCATCACTAAAACTCAAGGAAGCCGCTATGGTCCACTCAGAAGGATTCGCGGTAAGAGAGTTTCTCCACGGACCTATACAGCTTGTAGATGAAAGATACCTTGTTATATTGTTAGTACCAGATAATGGGTCATATGAGTATAGTAAAAGTGTAATAAATAAAATTATTAGCTATAAAGCTCCAGTATTAGCTATTCTGAATAAAGAGATTAAACCTGAGGTGGAAATGGATACCATAGAGATCCCATCCATCCCTTCACTGTTTTCTCCCTTAACTCTAGTTAAAGTAATTCAACTCTTCGCGTTACACCTATCACTGGAGAAGGGACTTAACCCAGACAAACCTACTAAGTTAACTAAGGTAGTTAAAGAACCTCTTAAGTAAAAACTAATTTTAATTAAAAGTTATCTTTGTTACTAAGATAATTTTACTTTCTTTTTATAATATTAAATCTTTTTACATGTAAGTTAACCTTGGTGTTATTCATGTTTGCATATTTAAATCTCTCAGGACCATAAATATCTACTTTTATGGTTTTCTCGTTAACCCTTACTATTAACCTAGTTATAGCCCCTAGGAACGTCGCTTCCTCTATGAATCCATCTATTAAATTATTTGAATACCGTATATCCTTCGTTAATTCTATGTCCTCCGGTCTTATGCTTATTAATACTTCATCACTAAGGTTATATTCCTTAATGTTAGCTATACTGAAACTCTCTATTTTATGCCCAGTTTCTAAGTCGATTACTAGCTTATTTTCCTTCTTTATATCAATTATTTTTCCTTTCAGGAAATTAGATGTACCTATGAAATCTGCTACAAAGTCAGATTGAGGATTCATATAGAGTTCTAGGGGTGTACCTATCTGTTGTATACGTCCATCTTTCATAACATATATTCTATCTGAAATAGCAAAAGCCTCAGCTTGGTCGTGTGTAACATAAATAGCTGTTTTTCCAGTTTCACGTTGTATTCTTCTTATTTCATATTTTAACTCGTCCCTAAGTTTTGCATCTAAGTTACTTAAAGGCTCATCGAATAAAAGGACATCCGGATCAGTAGCTAGTACACGTGCGATCTCAACTCTTTGAGCCTGACCTCCGCTTAGTTGTGAGGGCATTCTTTCCTCAAATCCCTCCATTCTTACCAATTTCAGCACTTCCTTTACTCTCTTCTTTATCTCCGATTTAGGATACTTTCTCATTTTAAGACCAAAAGCTATGTTACTATATACATTCATATGGGGGAAAAGCGCTATACGTTGAAAAACAAAACCTATATTTCTCTTATAAGGAGGAAGATCCGTAACTCTGCGATCATCAAAATATACATCTCCCTCATCGGGTTGTATTAAACCAGCGATTATTCGAAGAGTTGTCGTCTTACCACAGCCACTAGGCCCGAGTAATGTTATCAACTCCTTATCTTTAGCCTCTAAGTTAACATGATTCACAGCTATGACATCATCATATCTTTTAGTGATATTTACTACACGTACACTAACCAAAGATATACACCTTATACATTCTTAATCAATAAATCTATAAGACTAAAATTTTTCGATGATTGCAATGTTCTTTCAAGGGATTCTTCAGTGGATTATTCTAAAAAATATTAACTTATTTAAAGAAGAAATAAAAATGCTGTTCATTTAATAAATAAAGTTATAACATCAATTTTAATTTTAACTCGAAAAGCTTAAATAACTATAGAAAAATACTTCTAAAGGGGAAAAAATTGAAACATAAAATAGGGCTGTTTTTAATAATCTTATTAATGGGCATAGTTTCCTTAAGCACTCTTACACAGGTTCCTGCATCTCCTAAAGGATGGCCTTGGGAAGGAAAAGTGTGGATACCTATTCTCAATAAATATATGACGTTTGAGGAAGTCGTAGAAGAAATTAAAAAAGAGGGTAAATTAGTAGTTGCTGACTGGACATATTGGGGGTTAGTAGATACATACTTTATTCCTTCATTTAAGAAATATGTAAAAGAAAAGTATGGGGTTGATGTAGAAGTTGATTTTGTGGGTACACAGGAAGCTAAGGGCGGCTTTATGTATCAACTCTACTCTGCATATGCAGCCGGGTTACCAGCTCCCTACGATGCGATGCATCTAGAAATTAACTTCTTTGAAGAAGCCGTAAGTAAGGGTATTGCAGAGCCTTTCCTTCCCTCGCCGTTAGTACCTAATATGTTACATGTTGACCCAATATTCCTTTATCTGCCTTATGGCGTTCAGTTCCAACAACATGCTTTTATCTCTTGTGTCTTTAACTATGAACATACTGACTGGGTTAAAAGCTGGCTTGACTTTGCAGATCCTAGACTTAAAGGAAAAATAACGTTATGGGCTCCAACTGATAATGGATTCTGGGCTTTTCTCGCGACTGTTGCTACAGCACTAGGATATGATTATAAGAACCCTGAAGAGATGAAGAAAGCTATAGAGTGGGTAGCTAAGAACATACATCCCAATGTATTAAAGTACACAAGCGATGAAGCTGAGATAATAGAACTCTCAGAGAAAAATGTAACATGGATTACATGTTATTGGTGTTGTTCACCTGAGATGGAGCAGGCAGCTGGTAGAAAGTGGTTAGGACCTAAGTTATTAAAACCGTTCATGCCTAACCTTCCTGGAGTAGTATGGATACCTAAGAATGTACAGCATCCTGTATTAGCTCAGATTTACGTTGATTGGCTTCTTAGTCCTTACTTCCAATTCCCTGATATAAATGCTGAAGGCTTTAGAGACCTCGATCCAGTAACTGCAAGGCAGCTTTGGGCGGGAATGATAGAAGGACCTTTAGGACCTTATTATGAGCAATTTATACCAGAATGGTGGGGAGGCAAAGAGGAGTTCTATAAAGTCTTCCCAACAGTTGATGAGATAAAGGAATATGCTGCAGTGAAGCTAGATTGGGTCTACATCAACGAACACGCAGAGGAGTGGGTAAGGTATTATCAAGAGCTTATAGGTGGATAAACTTTTACCTAAATTAAATTATTTTTAATTTTTTCTTTTGGTGAGATCTTTTGGGATATCTCAGGAAGATTATCCCATACTTGTTTTTAATGCCTGCTTTAACGTTTTCAATACTTTTCTTCGCTATACCTTTCGTGTACCTAGTTTTTGTAAGTTTTACTGAACGATCCTCCTTCTTCTTTAAGCCAATAATAACCTTAGATAATTATATTAAAGTATTCACTAGTTACCGAATAGATTTTAGAAATACATTAATGCTAGCAGGAATAGCAGCCACCATAGATGTAATAATAGGTTATCCTTACGCTTACTTCATGATAAGAAAAATCAGGCGATTTGGCGATCTTTTTAGGTCATTACTTTTAATTCCTCTTATGAGCGAGCTTTACATAGCATATGGCTTCTGGTGGCTATTCCTACCTGGTGGACCTCTAGCTTTCCTACTTGAGAGTTTAGGTATATCCCCCTTCGCTATATTATATTCCCCTTTAGCAGCTACACTAGCATTAGCGGTATACACTCTTCCCTTTACAGTACTTCAAGAAGGTATAAGTTTGAGCCAGATTGACCCGGTTTATGAGGAAGCCGCTAATTGCCTTGGATCTAACCCGCTTAAGAGATTTGTTTACGTGCTGCTTCCTCTAAGCCTTCCAGGTATAATCAGCGGCTGGCTCATATCTTTCGGATGGAATGTAGGGGCATACGCTATTCCGTTTCTTATGGGAGGAGTTACTATAGGGCAAAGAGTTCTTTCCGTACAAATAAGGGCTGTAGGGCTTCTAATGATGAACTTTGGACTCGCGGCCGCACTTGCAGTAATATTAGTAGTTCTTTCAACCTCACTTACATATATTTCATTTAAAGTCTCCAGGGGGATGATGGTATGAAAAAGATAGACTGGAATAGTGTTATCCCATATCTCTACGTATCTTTAATCAGCGTGATTATACTCGTACCTTTCTCAGTCACATTTTATAGATCGTTGATATCTCCTCAAGGAACATTAACTTTAAGTAACTATCTTAGAATGGCAGGTATTTTCTGGCCTAAGGTGTGGTTAAGTGCTTATCTTGCCTTAATTACGGTTGTCTTAGATTTGATTCTAGCCATACCTGCTGCGTACGCTATTGTTCGATATAATTTTAAAGGTAAGAAGTTAATCCTAACGTTATTAACAGCAGTTTGGTATGTACCAGGTATCTCATACGCTCTAGCATTAATTTTATCATTCTACATGTTATACAAGTTCTGCCTTAGCATATGGGGCTTTATATTTACCTACACTACAGGGTTTTTACCTATAATGTTGCTCTCATGCATAGTTGCATTTAAACAATTAGAAACATCATATGAAGAGGCCTCATTATGCTTAGGTGCTAACAAGCTTAAGACATTTATATACGTAGTATTACCTTTGATTGGCCCAGGTATAAGTTCGGGGATTCTTCTAGCGTTTGTACTGTCCTTTAATGAATTTATAACGGCATTCCTGTTAGCGGCTCCCACGGGGATAGAAACGGCACCAGTTAAGGTATTTGACGATATAGCTCATGCAGGAATGCATAGTTTTGTAGCTGCGGAAGCCTCAATTCTCCAGATAATATCCATCGTCATATGTTTTATATATCTAAAGGTTATTGGAAGTAGATATCTGAGGGGAACAGTACTAATCTAAGGTAAAAATTCGTTATTTTTTACCTTATTATTTTATATTTAAACGATAATAGTTTAGCTAACTCAGTAAGCTCGCCCACATAATTTCCTGGTACTAAGATCCAGTGCCTACTGGCACCAAATTCTTCCGTTGTTTTCTCTACTATATCTTTAATAGGAGTTTTAAATACTACCTTAACAGGGTTACCTTCAAATAGAAGATCTGTAGGGACTCCTTTACCATACCCTATTAATAACCTGTAGTTTCCTTTCCTTCCTGAGAGAGCAGCGAGAGTATATTCTTGTGGTTTCACGGTGAAGGTTATTACTGCTCCTTTACCCGTAAGTCTCATAGGTACTATACAGGCTTCCTTATCGTTACTAGCTAAGGATAAAGGAGCTGCTCCACAATGTGAAAATATCACCGAGTTTTCCTCCTCATTTAGGAATAAAGGTTCCGCGAACAAAACAGGTTTGTTACCTAACCAGTACAGAATGAGCATAACTATAGTGGATCTAACATCAGACTCGCATCCACACATGTACCCTTCATCTATAAGAAGGGAAAAAGGTAGGCATACGCGTCCTAGGAACTTATATGCACATTCTACTGTAACAGCATCCAAATCATATTTTTTAATTATATTTTTTAAAGCAATGTATACTTTACATGAATCCTCAAGCTGTTCCTTTGAAACCTTTATACACTTAACTTTCCTTAAAATATTATCACACACGTCTTTTGTCTCATCAGAGCCCACGCTGTTAATTTCGTCTAGTAAATCATCTATACCTATTGCGATTATTCTTACTCCAAACGTTTTTCTCAGCTCTAATTCATCAAAGGTCACGTCTGTAGAACCCTTAATTCTCTGATAACCTATGATCCCGATCTTAGTCCCATATAATCTATTCTTAATAGTAGCAGCTAAAGCCATGCTTCTTAACTTACCTAGATTCTCAGGAGAGCTTAATTCACCTGGTATGAATTTAAAGTATATATCTAGGTCTTTAAGAATAGAAGAGAGCTGATACCCCGCAACTAAAGAACCTGTCTCTATATAGTTCCATGACCATATAGCTATAGAAGTATCATGTAACCTCTCAATTATAGGAAGAACATAAGTATCGTCTGCCCAGGTAGCAAACGCTATTAGTAAGGTATCTATTTCCTCTCTCTCGAAATATTCGGCTGCCTCCTCACTTACCTTTTCATTGTCTATTATTTCTTTAAAAACTATAGGGAAAAAACCTAGCCTTTTATCTATGACCTCTAACCCTTTTTTTAACATTTCTTCTGCTTTTTCCATGCCTTTCTCATAGGGACTACGTATTACGGCTAATCCTACTCGAGGTTTTAGGTTATTAACCTTCATTGCTATATCTTATATTTTTTATTTTATATTTTTTAATATATTTTTTATAGTTTTTTCATCTAAGTTTATGTTTAGCTTTGTTAAAGCTATTATTAATGGGCCTTTTATGGGTTCTAAACCTATTAGCGGTTTCTTGACATATGCATTTGGTAAAAATTTATTAATAGTTTCTTTAAATGCATTAGAAACTAATGTTGATTTGAACACGCTTCCAACACCACCAATGAGTATATCCTCTGACTCCATTCCCAGTTTTTTAGCTACCGCTATACCGGATAAAGCTAATTCCTCGCCTGCCTTTAACATTATCCTTCTTGCTACCGGGTCTCCTTTCATAGCAACTTTGTCGGTTATTGTAGCAAGTTTTGATATTTCAGCAGGATCATTACCAATCTTGTGATGTATTACGAAAGCTATTTCAAGTAAGTCATCTACGTTAAAAAAATTTTTAAACTCCTCTATAAGCATAGTTTCCTCTCCTCTACTATCATATGCTCTTGAAGCTGCGTTAAGAGATTCCTTAGCTATCCAATATGCGCTTCCTTCATCACCTATTATCCATCCCCACCCACTAGCCCTGGCTCTTTCTCCTTTAGAGTTCATACCGAAAGCTATACTTCCGGTACCCGCTATAACCGCAACTCCAGGTTCTCCATGTGTAACTGCGTAAAAAGCCGCTACGGCATCATGTTCTATTATCACTTTTATTTTACTGGGAAGCTTTAGTCTGTGAATTATCTTGCGGGCCAATTCCCAATCTCTTCTAGTGTCTAGATCAGCCCAGCTTATTACTATTGACGTTATACTTCCTAAATCTAAGTTTGCACTAGTGATACAATTGTTAATCGCATTTCTTAAGTTATTAAAAGCTGTTTTCTCGCCTAACCACACTCCTGCAGGTCCTTCGATGCTTTTTCCTAAAATTTCGCCTTTCTCATTGAGAAGTATAGCCACTGTCTTTGTCTTTCCGGCGTCAACTACTATAAAGTTCATGTTTTCATTAAAACTTAGCAATATACTTACTGAGGTGACGGGGAGAGTCTGGATTTATGCCTTTACCTGTTGAGTAATAGAACGCAAACAGTTGAAGCGGTATGATAAAGAGGATAGCAGATAGCTCCTCGCTTAGCTCAGAAGGTATCTTAATAACTTCTCCCAAATCTACGGAATCTGAATTGGTAAATACTGTCACATCAGCTCCTTTGTTTACTATCTCTTCAATAAGGGTGTTAACAGCCGAATGGCTTTCTCCCTTAACCATTAAAGCATTGATAGTTAGTTTCTCGCCTATGCTTGACATAGGTCCATGCCTGAACTCTAACGCATGAAGCCCCTCTGAAGCGATATAAGAGGTTTCCTTAAGTTTTAAAGCTCCCTCAAGAACGGTGGGATAGGTAGGTCCCTGTCCCAGGAACACAAAACGTTCTATATTTATCTTCTCAGAGGCTTTCTCCTTTATTTTATTTTCAATTTTTAGAATATTTTCTGATATTTCTTTAAGTTTTTTTATTTCATCTCTATAACTATTTATTTTAGACGATAAAATCATAGAAAGAATAGATGTAACTATGCTTAAGGAGGTAAACGACTTGGTCATTATTATGCTTTTTTCCTCTCCTATGTCAATAACGAGAGACTTATCCGCCTCTCTATCTAACATGCTTCCTTTAGTACAGGTAAAACCTATGGTTAATGCCTCCTTACTCCTTGCCTCACGCATGGCAGTAACAGTTTCTGCTGTGTTCCCAGATCTTGAAAGAGCAATTACAGCTGTTTTATTATCTATTCCTCTTTTATAATAAAAGAGGAACTCTGATGATGGTAGAGAATATACCTCGAATTTAGAACCTATTAAATGATATATACCATGCATAGCGGCGTAATATGACGATCCACATCCTATGAAAAACAGCTTTTCTATTCCTTTATTAGTTATTAGTTCTGCTACATCCTGTATAGACTCTATATTCCTCGAGATCCAGTTAAGAGCATTAGGAGTGTCTCTTATCTCATTAATCATGAAAAAACTTTCTCCTGGCATAAACGAAGACACCCTTCTTAAGGTCTTAAAGAAGTATATAAAATATAGTTCTTAGTATTTAAAAAGGAATAATATTTAATACACCTTTTATTTTTAAAGAAAAGCGTTTGAGTAATAATAGGCTAGTTGAAGTATATAATGAAGTTAGATTGATCAGGTTGAATATGATATGAAGCTTTATAAAAAATACATGATTTTGTTTTCCTTAACATTGATTGTAAATCCGAGTTTATCTTTTGGAATCTATTTAAATCCAGACTTATCCACAGTAAGAGTTTACTATACTGCTCATATACTCGCACCCGATATATCTTTTATTAAAAAAATAGCTGAAAGGTGGAACGAGAAATACAGTAACATTAAAGGGTTCAAAGTCAAAATAATAGATATTGATAGAGAGTCGCTACTTTTCCACATATTAAGGTCTAAGAATCCAAACGTGGATATAGTTTTAGTTACTAATTTTAACATAGGAAGATTATATAAATATTTACTTCGATTAGATTTTTATTTAAATTTCACCAATATATATCCTGTAGCATTAAACTCTGTTAGAATAAATGGGAACATTTATGCGATGCCTTTTCACGCTGTTTTTCCCATCCTCATATATAGGAGAGATTTTATTAAAGAGGCACCGCAAACATGGACGGATATTTTTACCACGATTAGTAAATTAAAGCTTCAAAACATTTCATTTCCTTATGGAATAGCTATATATAGTCTTGAAGGTAGACATGGAGGAGTGGTCTGGCAAAGTATCGTTGAATCCATAATAGGTCGTAAAGTCAACTTTTCAGCGTTGATGAATAATGCATCTATTGCCCTAAATATATACAGAAAATGTATTAAGCTTAATTATTGCGATCCTAACATGTTTTACTATGAGTTTTTTAAATTAAATAATATATACGAAAATAATAAAGTATTAATGATAATACAATGGAGTTATGCTATTAAGTATCTTTTAGAAAATATGAGTAGTGAATACATAGGTATAGCTCCTCTACCTGTTGTTAAGAAGGGGTCCTCTCCTATATCCCGTCTTTATACTGTTGCTTTAGCTGTAAGCAAATTTTCAGCACATAAGAAAGAATCATTAGAATTTATTAAGTATATAATTAAAAATGAAACAAATATTATAATAGATTACGGCGGATTACCTCCTTTTGAAACCTTAATAACTAATTCCTCTGAAAATGAGATAATAAAGAACCTATACTTAATAATGAAAAAATATACAAAACCTGCATCTAACTCTCCTATGTCAAGCTACTTATATGAAGAACTTTCTAAATATGTAAAATGGTTTCTAATAAATAAAAATAATTAAAATTTATTTTAACCATCCCGACGTGTTCTCATAGATTTCTGGTCCCCATTTCCTTTTCTCTAATTTTTGTTCTTTAAGCAATACAGCCGTAAAAGGCTCTATGTTTTCTTTAACGACAACACCTGGTCCTACGACACTATAGGGACCTATTTTCCTACCAGGATATATAAGAACTCCAACCCCTGTTCTAGAATAGTCACCCATTAAAACTCCGAAGGCTCGCATACCTGTGGTTTTAAATTTTTGATTAACTAGAACTTTAACTTCTTCATCATCAAACCTTAAAGTACCACATACGGTACCCGCACCTATATCACACCTCTCTCCCAGAACTCCTGAGACATGAGACCAATGGAAAACATAGCTCCCGTCCATCACAACTGCATTATCAAGGTCAGCTGCATGACCTATACAGACATCGTCACCGAGAAATGAAGCCGAGACCTTAGCAAAAGGTCCAAGACAGGCATTATTTCCTATGCTAACTGGTCCTACGATATAGGTATACTCTTTTATTTCTACATTCTCACCTATCCAAACGGGACCTATGATCACAGAGCCTTTTCTGATGATCGAATTTCTACCGATACTTACTTTTCCCTTAATTTCAACTCCTTCCTCGATGCTTGCTGTTTCATAGATCTCTCCTTCTTTTAGCTTTTTTGCCTCCCACCTAGCTAGCATGTGGCTGGCATGAAGAGGGTCCCAAGGATAATCTACATCATACCATTCACATCCTAGCTCGAAGGCTCTGACCCTTATATCGTTGTCTATAAGAATTCTAACGGTCTCGAACAAGTCTGCTTCATGAGGAGGAGCTATTCCAACAGGTATCTTAGAAATTAATGGAGGGGTCTTAGCTACATAGTCAGCTACTTCATACCTGAAACCGTATATGCCTATTACCGCTCCATTAGCTTTAAACTCCCAAGGTCTAGGCTTATAGCACACTTCCTTTATGTAGTTATTTTCAACTATAACAGATGGAAAATCATCATACCTACTAAGCTTAACATAAGGCACAGCAGCTTTCTCACTCTCTAAAACAGAAACCAATTTTTTAACGGGATCAACATTTTCTATCAATAGGTCCCCTGGAACCACTACCAAATCTTCAGAGTATTCCTCAAATACCTTTTTAACAGCAACAGCAGTTCCCAGCAATTCTTCCTGAGAAATGAACGTGACTGAGACATTACCTAACTTGTTTATAAAATCATATAACTTCGTCTCTAAAACATCTCCAAGGAACCCTTCTACAATTATGATATCGTTTAAATTAGCTTTGAGAAGTAATTTTATAACCCATTCTATTATAGGTCTACTTAATACTTTAAATAGAGGTTTAGGTCTAACAACTGAGAAAGGTTTAAACCTTGAACCTCTCCCAGCAGCTAAAATAACGGCTTTCATCTCTTTTTCATTAAAGGTTTAAAGCCCTTAGTTAAATTTCTGATGGATAGAATATATTGAGTAGCAACGGTTTAAAATCTTCAAAAGAAATAATCATCATTTTTGACAGGAATAAAATGAATTTTTATAAAATAAATAAGATCCCTTTAATAGGTTTTATATTAGTTTAAGTATATACTCATGATATGAAAAGGCTAACCTTTGCAATAATAGGAGCTGGATTTATGGGAGAGAATTATATTAAAGCTCTACGTAATCATCCAATTGTTAATATTGTAGCTATAGTTGATAAAGACAGGAAAAGAGCAAAGAATATAGTAAATACTTATAAAATAGAGAAATATTATACAAATATACAAAATTTATTTGAGGAAAATAAATTAGATGCCGTAATTATTGCTACCCCTGAAACTCAGCACAAAGAACCTGCAATAGTAGCTGCAGAAAATAATTCACATATACTTGTAGAGAAACCGATAGCTCATACAATTTCAGATGCTGAAGATATGGTTAAAGCTGCTTCTGAAAATAACGTAATACTTATGGTTGGACATATACTAAGATTTGATCCTAGATATGCTATAGCCAAGGAAATTATTTCCCAAGGTAGGATAGGTGATATAATTAGCATATGGGGTAGGAGACTTAACCCTATACTTACTCCTCAAAGAGTTGGAAAATGGACTGACCCTATGTTTTACTTGGGAATACACGATGTTGATCTTATGCTTTGGTATAAACAGGAAAAAGCTATAACTATTTATAGTAAAGCTGTATTTAAAAAATTAAAAGAAGAATACAATATTAACGTTCCAGATGTAATTTATACAATGATAGAATTTGAAGATCATACTTTAGGAAGTTTAGAGATTAACTGGGTTTTACCTGAAACATGGAACAGAATGTTAGAAGCAAGAATGCATATTTACGGAACAAAAGGCACATTGTTCATAGATATAGATAGTCATGAACTTAGTTACTTCACTGAAACCGAGTGGAAAAATCCTGATACCTTACACTGGCCAATCATTGATGGAAAGATGGTGGGTGACTTAAGAAATGAAATAGAACATTTTATTGACTGTATAATTCATAAGAAAGAACCTGTAGTAACTGGTAAAGATGGGTTAAGAGCATTAAAAATAACATTAGCCATAATGGAATCTTATAAGAAAAATAAAGAAGTAAAAATATATTATTAATATAAATTTATTAAAATAAACAACTTTTTTATTGAAATACTATAGAAAAAATATTTTTAATATTTAAAAAATATTTAGACTATTAAATGTTTATATTAGCTTTATCACCAAAAGACTTATATAGAGATAATTAATAAAATTTTATCTGGTGAGACATTGAAAAAAAAGTTATTAACCCTTGCTTTAGCAACCGTAATAACTGTTTTATCAATAGGCGTTTATACCTCTCCTAAAGTTACATTACACTTTGTTATGTGGTCTTATGGTGTTGAAATAGTTCAGGACAATATAAGAAAGTTCATGGAAATGTATCCTGACATAGAGGTTATACAGGAAACATTTTCTTGGTTTAAATACCATGACATAATAGTTAGCAGGTTCACTACAGGGGTAAAAACTGAAGTTTTATATGCTTCAGATCATTGGCTTCAAGAATGGGCTGAAGCAGGTTGGCTTGTACCCATAGAAGATTATTATCCAGAGATTGCAGAATACAAAGATGATATGCCTAGATATGTTATAGAAGGTATGACTTATGAGGGTAAGCTCTATGGTCTACCTTATTACGCAGATTTAATGATATTCATGTATAATGATGTAATGCTTAAAGAAGCAGGTTATGAAAAACCACCTGAAACCTGGGATGAATTTGTCCAAATGTGTCTTACAATGAAGGAAAAGGGTCTTTCAGAATACCCATTCATATTGATGCTTAAAGCCGATGAGCCTCAAGCAATAGAGGCCTTCTTTGCAATAGCTTACTCCTTTGGTGGAAGATTCTTTGACGAGAATCTTAATCCGATATTTAACCAGCCTGATAATGGAGTTTATAAGGCTTTAGAGTTCTTAGCAAAAGCTTATCAGGAATGGAAGATATTAGATCCTGCATCCTTTGAATCAGGTGATATAGCAGTCACTAAAGCTATGGCTTCTGGGAGGCATTTCGCCACGGTGATAATGAAATATGACCTTGCTGAAGTAAATAATCCAGAAGTATCAGAGCTAGCTAAAAAGTATACAAAACCGTTTAAGATGGCATTAATGCCTGGAACACATGAAACAGTAGGTTTCGTTAGGTTCTATGCAATGAGCAGAGACGCTGTTGAAGGAGGAAAAGAAGTTATGGATGCTGCTTGGAAGTTTATAGAATACATGGGTGGAAAAACTGACGGAGAGTATAAAGTTGTTAAGAGATGGGCATTAGAAAGAGGACTAGGCTTCGGTATACTCTCATTATATGATGATCCGGATGTAAGAGAAGCAATTAACAAATGGGGAGATGTAGACTTAGAGAAACAACAAGCCCAATTAGCTAGAGCAAAAGAAGGCATGACACCATGGTTCGGTGAATGGGACATATATGCTCGTATACAGATACAAAAAGCTGTACTTGGCGAGCTAAGCGTCAAGGAAGCTTTAGATAATATGGCTGAGAAGTGGTTAGAGCTAAAAAGTGAATATGAATAAATAAAAATAAAAAATAA
>CAZKLN010000013.1:0-27758 GCA_964553765.1 uncultured Thermofilaceae archaeon | reverse complement strand
AACCTATAATTTAAAATTAAACTTTATAATCATATCTTCATAGTTTTTAAACGAAATAAGGAAGTCTCTTAAATACCTTATAGGGACTATAGGTACTCCTTCATGGAATTTGATGTCAACATCAATGACTGTCACTATTAAAGGTATTATAGTCAAATTAGTGGTTTTATTTAAAATATTAATATTCTCCTTATCAGGTTTAAAAGCATACATAAATTCCTGTGCTCTTCTCACCTGTTCCTCTGCTGCATGAATAAGGGAAGACACATTACCTCTTTTCCATCTTTTACAATCGACAAGTAAAATATATGGTTCTTGTATACCAACTACGTCTATCTCATACCGCCTTCCACAATGCCTAAACCTATAATTTAATAATATTTTATAACCGTATCTAGATAGTATTTCTCCACATAGCTTTTCCACATCTTTCCAACCGGTAGAAAGAGCCAATTCCACAATATCATATCCTTTAATCCAAGCTTCTATGACTAAGTTAGTAATCCCAGAAACAAATATCTTATTTCCCTTTACCGATAACGATTTAAAATTTAAAACTATATGTTTTATAATCTCTGTATCAATACTTAACTTATCTGAAAGTTCTTCTATATCACAACCTTCTCTAGACTTTAAGATCTCCTTAAGTAATATGTATATCTTAAAGTCTCTCACTATACTATTAAGGAGGCCATTGTTGAGAGTCTAGGCCATCTTTCGGCTGCTTCTTTAGCTAAAGGACCATGTATCTCAGTACCTTTAGGCTCTCCCTCGGGCGTAACTACTACAACCGCGTTATCCTCGAAGCTTATCCAAGTACCATCGGGCCTTCTGTAAGGTCTTTTTTGTCTTATAACTATAGCTCTCATTATCTGTTTTCTAAGCTCAGGCTTACCAGCTCTTATAGACACCACTACTACGTCTCCTACGGCAGCAGCGGGTATTCTACGCCATACAGTTTTCATATGTAATACTCCTATGACTCTTGCTAGCTGAGCACCAGAGTTATCAGCTACTTTAACTAGAGATTCTTTAAAGATTCCTGGAGTAATGTATCTTCTGTAAGATACCCCTACTTCCTTAAATCCTCTTTTTGCCATTTTAACCCACCTTTCCTAGTACTACAAATGATATAGACTTAGCTAAGGGTCTTGTTTCACCTATTACTACTTTATCACCGGGTTTTATATCAATACAGGGAGGTACCCTTGCATGTTTCTTCTTTCTTCTTCTCTCATATCTCATATATTTAGGTATATAATGAAGATATTCATGAACTATCACAGCCATCTTATGAGAAACTTTCTCTACCTCTCCTCTCATAACTATTCCTCTTACAGGTAGCTTTCCATGCCAAGGACATAGTGGATCATCACATGTTCTCTCAGGAGGTTTTATACCAGGTATGCCTATATTCCTTGCCCTTTCCATGATTCAAAACCCACTACTTTACTTAAATACAGTTTTTTAGCTTTACTGAACTATGACGTTATCCACATCAAAGTATCTTCTAGCTAGTAATCTAGCTCTTGCTATATTCTTCCCCTCTCTACCTATAGCTATTCCTTTCTCATTAGGAGGAACGGTTGCTATAACTATCTTTCTTCCCGAGGAATCTTTCCTTAGCCTTATCGATGTTACCCTAGCTGGAAAAAGACTGTTTTTTATCAAATCTTCTAATGTATCGGAGTACTCAACTATTTCAACGTCTTTTCCTATAAGTTTCCTGAGTCTCTTTACATTATTCCCGTCTCTTCCAACAGCAAGTCCGGCTTGTCCCTTTTTAACAAGAAAAATTATTCTGTTATTGTTATTGTCAATAACACAATCTATTACTGTAGTTCCTGTAAGACTTTCTACAAGACTTATATATTTCATCTCTAGATCAGTGAGCTTTACAGAGGGCATAGTCTCACTTATCACTTTTAACAATATCAAGTATGCTGCTTTCTCCAGGATCAACTATAGCTATAGTAGACACCATAAAGGGTTTATTACATATCGCACCTAAATCCCAGCTTGTACCTTGAAAGATATACACAGGAACGCTAGCTATCTTAGAATACGTCTCTATGTCCTTCTTTATATCCTCTGGGGCATTCGCAGCAAGTATTATTAATTTAGGTTTACCGTTTAGTAATGCCTTAAGCGTTCTCTTAGAACCTATTATGACCTTACCAGATTTAAGCGTGGTTTGCAATTCTCGTACAAAATCCACCATAAGCTTAACACCTAGCTTCAAAGGTTTCTACTAAGCCTACCTTATAATATAATTTTACTCTCATCGACTTTATATTTATATTTTATCAAAATCATATTTCATTAACAATTTAACAATTCCTGTACCGAGAGGTATAGGAGTAGAGCCTACAATAACGTTTTCTGCTACGCCTTTTAACGTATCCTGCTCTCCTCTCAGTGCCGCCTCGGCTAAATGTCTTACAGTGACTTCAAATGCCGCTCTAGCAAGCACACTAGCCTTTTCACCTGCTATTCCATGTCTACCTACCTGCCTTACTCTACCTGTTAGCGTCATAGCGTCAGCAACCAACATTATGTGTCTTATATCCACGTCGAGACCCTGCTCATCTAACACGCTTTTCATCTCATCTATTATGGCCGCTCTTGCAGCCTCTATACCTAGAACTTCCATTACTTCATGGACATTATTGGTTCTCGTTCTTCTATAGTCTACTCCATCAAGACTTAAGACCGCAGCTAAGTTTGAGCCCTCGGCAACGATGACATACTCTCCTATACTTTCCTCATACCTAACTAAGGTATTGGTAATTCCTTTAATTCCTTTGAGTCTTAAGCTTAATATCCTATCTCGTATCCTTCTTAATTTGGATATATCTTCTACGCCAGTGTAAAACACCACTCTATCCTCTCCTTGTACCTCCACTTTGCCCTTCTTACCTTTTATCCTATTAAGAGCTTTTGCTACGTCCTTAGCTGTTACCCCCCTATTCTCCAACATTTCTGAGTCTAACTCTATTATTATTGCGTAGTTAAGGTAGTCAATCACTATATCTTTACTCACATCCTCTATCGTTGTAAGTTTTATCTTTTTAGCTATTTCAAGAGCTTTATTCTTATCTTTCTTCGCTTCACCTTCAAGATAAATATGCATTATGGGTGTAGAGGGCGTTCTTTTAGCATCAACGATCTCTATAAGCCTTGGAAGACCTAAAGTTATATTAAACTCTCTGACTCCCGCGAAATGGAAGGTTCTCAGGGTCATTTGTGTACTGGGTTCTCCTATAGATTGAGCGGCCACCATTCCAACAGCTTCTCCGGGGTCTACGATAGCTCTTCTGTACCTTTTAACAACCTCCTCTATTACCTCGGTTACCTCATCCTTACTAAGCTTATAAGCTAATACCTTATCAAAGAGCTCCTTCCTTACGTTTTCAGGAAGTATCTCTGAGTGCTTTTCTATCAAACTAGCTATGTATCCTTTAATATCCTCCTCAGTTTCTGGCTTTTTCTCCTCTTTAGCTTTTACCTTAACTTTTGTTTTCTTCCTAGCCTTTTTCTGCTTAGCCCTTTTGGTAGGCATTTTTATCTTCCCCTCTTAGTTAAGATATTTGTTATAACTTTGTCCACATTAACAGCCTTACCATGATCGCTCTTTGCAGGATCTATATTGTCTTCTCCATACCTAGGCTGTAGCACAAACCCTTCGGAGGACCTTACACTGCCGTCATATGCTACATAAAGATCCTGTAATGCATTAGCCAACCTTCTATACATATACCCGCTTTGAGCTGTCCTTACAGCAGTGTCCACTAGTCCTTCCCTACCAGCCATCGCGTGGAAGAAGAATTCAGTAGGTTTAAGTCCTCTCTTGAAGCTACCATATACGAATCCTCTCGCTTTAGGACCTATATCTCCTTTAACAAAGTGAGGTAGTGTTCTGTTAGTATATCCTCGCTTTATTCTTTCCCCTCTCACAGCTTGCTGGCCTAACACAGCTGTCATCTGAGTTATGTTTAACATGTTAGCTCTGGCTCCTGTTCTAGCCATAATAACCGCATGGTTAAACATACCTAGATGCCTACTAGCTATTTCTCCAGCTATATCCCTAGCTCTAGATAAAACTTCCATTATTTTAGCTTCCAAGCTCTCTTCGAGGCTTTTACCTGCGAGAGGCTCCAGTTCGCCTTTTCTTGCCTTTTCTATAAGATCTTCAATTTCCTTTTCTCTTTTACTTAGCATATCCTTTATCTCTTTTATGGCTTCTTCAGGTATGTCAAGCGTATCTAATCCTATAGTAAAGCCATGTATGTCAAGATAGTCTATGAAAGTTCTAAAAAGATTATCAAGTAACTCTCTCGCCTTAGCATTCCCATATTCTTTTACTATCTCATGAAGTAACGTTTCGGGTTTTTGAGCTGCCAACGAGTTTTTATCTAAAACTCCTATAACTAACTCCCCCTGTCTCACCATAACATAGCCATCATTTTCGCACTCAGTGGCATCACATCGTTCACCTGGAGGAGCTACTGCCGCTTTACCAGCATAGTTTAAATCTTTAGGTAAAAACAGGCTAACTATCTGCTTTCCAGTCCAGTAAGGACCTGGCTTTAAGATGGCCGGTTCTGGAATTCCTTCTTTATTTCCTGCTCTATAAGCAAGCATAGATGCTGTTTTCTTATCTAACAATGTATCTTTTTTAGTTAGAAGATAGGCTCCTGTTATATAATCATGTATAGCTCCTATTATGGGACCTCCATATCTAGGCGAAAGTATTTGCTCCTCAACTAACATCAGTGCTCTAGCTTCAGCCCTTGCCTCCTCGCTCTGAGGGACGTGCAAGTTCATTTCATCTCCATCAAAATCTGCGTTGTAAGGTGGACACACGAGTAAGTTAAGTCTAAACGTTTTATAAGGAAGTACTTTAACTTTATGAGCCATGATAGACATTCTATGAAGAGAGGGTTGTCTGTTAAACAACACAATGTCTCCATCACGTAGATGTCTCTCAACTATATATCCTGGTCTTAACGCTTCAGCTATACTATTCCTATCCTTTACATATCTTAAATCAACCCTAGCACCATCAGGTCTAATAATATAGTTTGCCCCTGGATGTTCATAAGGTCCTCTACGTACTAATTCCCTCATCTCCTCTAAGTTCCACTCAGTTACCTTCTCTGGCACTATTAGTATTTTAGCTATATCTATCGGTACTCCAACTTCATCTATACTTATGTTAGGATCCGGTGAGATAACCGTCCTAGCAGAGAAGTCAACCCTTTTACCTGCTAAGTTTCCTCTAAACCTTCCTTCCTTACCTTTAAGTCTTTGAGCTATAGTCCTTAATGGTCTACCTGATCTATGACGTGCAGGAGGTATTCCGGGAAGCTCGTTATCGAAATATGTAGCTACATGGTATTGAAGTAAGTCCCACAGATCATCTATTATGAGAGGGGGCGCACCTACTTCAATACTTTCCCTTAACCTTTGATTTATCCTAAGAATGTCAACGAGTTTATGGGTTAAATCATCCTCAGATCTTATACCTGTTTCCAATGTTATAGAGGGACGGACCGTTAATGGAACTACGGGAAGGACCGTAAGAACCATCCATTCTGGCCTAGCTTCCCTGGGATCTATCCCCATAACCTCTAAGTCTTCATCAGGTATTCGCTCAAGTCTCTCCCTTATCTCATTAGGTCTAAGCCTAACTGACCCACTTTCCCTCTCTTCATAGAATGTATAGGGTTTTTCCAGCTTAATTTTATATTGTGGGGCTCCACAATGGGGACATACGTTAACGTTTAATGCCTTCTTTATAATAGTTTGAGCATACTTATACTTAAGCATGACCCATTGTTTCTCAAGCTTGCGAACGCGGTTTCTTGCCTTTTCTATATAGTCAGCTGGTAATAGTAGTCTACCGCATGATCTACATGTAGCTCTTAATAATACTTGAATATCCTTAGCAAATTCGGGGTGTATAACTGGTCTAGCAAGCTCTATATGACCAAAGTGTCCAGGGCACATCCCCGGGGTGTTGCCACATGTTTCACATCTAGCTCCAGGCTCCACTGTTCCCAGTCTTCTATCCATTAATCCTCCTCTTATCGGCATTCCCTCCTCATCGTATGTCTCCGGTACGACTATAGCTGTGACTGAAACATTTCTTATAAGATCAGGAGACATCAGGCCGAACTTTATTCCGTTAACTATCTTTAATTCTTCCATTCTTAAGGCCATCTTATCCCACCTCTGCTTTATCTCTTAAAATAAGCTTAGGAGCTATACCCAGTCCCATAAGCTCCTGAACAAGCAATTTAAATGCGTAGGATACTGAGACCGGATACAGATCTCCTTTTTCTCGACATACAGGGCATACTAATTGATTTCTTCTACTATCATACCAGCCTATAAACCCACAGTTTTCACACACAAAAATAGTGGTTTTGTCAGATCCCTCTATCAATCTCTCCTTTAAGAGTAGGGCAGCACCATGCCCTACTAAGCAATCTTTCTCCATTTCACCAAATCTAAGCCCTCCTTCTCTCGCTCTTCCTTCAGTGGGTTGTCTTGTGAGTATTTGAACCCTCCCTCTAGCCCTTGCATGCATCTTATCAGCTACCATGTGATGAAGCTTCTGGTAGTAAACTATACCGATGAAAATTTCAGCTTCAAGCTTTTCACCTGTTATCCCATTGTATAATACTTCCTTTCCATCACTCCTAAACCCTAGCTTAAGAAGCGCGTTTCTCAGTTCTTTTTCAGGCGTACCTTCAAATGCTGTTCCGTCTATTTCTTCTCCCTTAAGTGCTGCTACTTTCCCCGCTAAGGATTCCAGTAATTGGCCTACAGTCATTCGTGAAGGGATAGCATGTGGATTTATTAAAACATCTGGAACTATACCGTCTTCAGTGAACGGCATATCTTCTTGAGGAAGTATAAGCCCTATGACTCCTTTCTGTCCATGCCTTGAAGCAAACTTGTCACCTATCTCAGGTATTCTTATATCCCTTACTCTAACTCTTATAAGTTTATTACCTTCAGCTGATTCTGTTATAATAACTCTATCCACTATACCTTTCTCTCCATGTCTCAAAATAACTGAGGTATCCTTTCTTCTTCCTTCAAACTTATCTTCGAAGAGACCGCTGTAGAACCTTGGTGGACTTGTACGTCCTATTACTACATCACCGCCTTTAACCTCTGCTTCTGGGAAAGCTATGCCGTCTACCCCGTCTAGATTGCGGTAAGCCTCAGGTGATCTGTAATCAAGGGTATCGGGAGAAGGTATCTCTATTTTATCTTCTTGACCGCCTGGATATTTCCTTTCTTCAGCTTCATATGTCCTAAAGAACGTTGATCTAGCAAGCCCTCTTTCTATAGAGGCTTTATTAATGACTATTGCATCCTGAATGTTATATCCGCCTCCCGTTATTAAGGCAACTACAAAGTTCTGTCCCGCGGGCCTTTCACCCAAACCAGCTAAATCATATACTCTAGTTTTTACTAACGGTTTTTGTGGATAGTGAAGAAGATGCATTCTTGGATACATTAGTTGTCTGAAATTATACACAGGAATTCCTAAGGCTTGTTTAGCCATAGCTGCCTCATAAGAGTTCCTTGGAGACTGGTTATACTCGGGATAAGGTATCACTGAGGCAGCTATTCCTAATATTGCGGCTGGTGTTATCTCAACATGTGTGTGTTTCGGAGTAACAGAGTTTATGTCCTCTGCTATTATAGCATTTTCTTCTTCTTCTGCATCAAGATATTCTATAATTCCTCTTTCTACTAAGTCGCTCCAACTCCACTCTCCTCGCTTAATTTTCTCTATATGAGGTGGTTTTAACTTAATTTCACCATTTTCAACAACCAGTAGAGGTCTTCTAAGCCTTCCTGCATCACAGTTTATATAGACTTCATCAATATATTCAGTTTTATAGTGAGCTACGTTAACCTCGTGATGTATTTTACCTCGACGTCTTAGGTTTCTTATAGTCCTAGCAAGCTCTTCTCCATCCTTATGTATACCAATTAACCTTCCGTTTAAGTATACCTTCGAACCTCTCATACCCTTTTCTCGAGCGTCCCATATAGGTACTACATTAAGTCTATAGATTAAGAGATCGTGTACTCCTCTTTCGTCTATACCTATTGAAAGCGTGGCTAGCAGTGCTAGGTTCTTAACTAAACCACAGTTTTGTCCCTCAGGGCTTTCTACAGGACATAGTCTTCCCCATTGAGTAGGATGTAATTCTCTAGCCTCGAAGTGTGGCTGTGTTCTGCTTAAAGGCGAGACTACTCGTCTAAGATGGCTAAGTGTAGCTATATAGTTTGTTCTGTCAAGTATCTGGCTAACACCAGTTCTACCTCCTATCCAGTTTCCCGTAGCTATGTTATGCCTTATCTTATCTGTTATTACGTCAGCCCTCGCTAACGTAACTAGATTTATCTCTCTACTCCTACTCCTGTATCTCTCAAGCTGATACTTAAGATCCTTTACAAACTGCTTAAAAGCCTGCCTAAAAGCCATAGCCATTAGATCTCCAGCAACCTTAAGCCTTTTGTTAGCGTAATGGTCTTTATCATCAGGCTCTCTATATCCAAGTACTAACTCAAGCAACCTCTCAACCATCTGTCCTATGAAGTAAGCTTTTTCCTTCCTATTTTCCGGTCTATTACCTATGTGTGGTAGGAAAAAGTTATCAAGGATTTGAAGGGCTCTCTCTATTCTCTCCTTCTTAGGATGACCTACTGCTACCCTTGAACCTATGTAGTCAAGCGCAGCTTCTACAGTAGGAGCTATTCTACTTTGCTCCAGTAAAGACGGCATTAACTCATTTATTATATCTTCTCTATAGTTATCCGTTATCGCATTCACGATATCTTTGTCACTCTTGAGTCCTAAGGCTCTCATAACGACTATTAAAGGTAACCTCGTAGGAACAGCAGGTATAGTAACGTAAAGCATGCCGTCTCTTGTTCTGCTTACTACAGTTTGTATCCTATATGCGGGTGTGGATGAGAATACCTTGGCTACATGGGTTATCGAGGATGATGCCCCACCTACGTCTACTAAGACTCTATTAACAGCTAGATCTTCTTGTATCACTAAAACTCTCTCAGAGCCGTTGACTATGAAGTATCCTCCAGGATCTCTAGGGTCTTCGCCACTTTTAATAAGCTCTTCCTCGCTCATCCTTGAAAGTACACACTTTAAAGATCTTACCATTATAGGCATTTCTCCTATGTATACTCTAGCTGTATCTCTTTCCTCACCGTTGATTATTAGTGTCATCTCTAGATACATTGGAGCTGAGTAGGTCAGGTTTCTTACTCTAGCTATCATGGGAGTTATGCTGCTTTCTGATCCATCAGCTTCTCTAAACTTAGGTTCACCAACCTCCACTCGACCGAACTTTACCTTTATTCCTCTGCTATCAGTTTCCACTATCTCTGTCTCATCTATTATTTCCTGAAGAGTCTTTTCAATAAACCTATTGTATGAATCTAGATGCTGCCTTACAAGCCCTTTCTCTTTAATAAAAGAGTTTATTAAAATCCAAGGAAAATCCTTTGGTAAGGAATCGTCTGACATTCTCTCTAACCCGGCATCACATACCTAAATGCTATAGATTTACCTGCCGTGGGACTTTTCCTAATAATCATAATTACATCTCCTGGTTTTGCATTCAGAGCCTTAGCAGCAGGGTCTGAAGCTAATATCCAGGGAAGTTCCCGCTTCTTAAGTCCCATTCTCTTAAGTATCTCCTTTGCTTCATCTTCAGATAATAATATATGTTGAGGCACAAGTTTATGTTCGAGAATATTAATTTTTCTAGCCAATATCTACCCCCTAAAAATATAGTGTCGTAGCTCTTTCATGGTAAATGCATATATAAAGTTTACTGAATACTATAGCTTATTTTGAAACTTATTCCTTTGTCAATATTAAATATAAAGCAACTAGAAAGGTCTCACAGGTGAGGTAGCCCCGCAAGCCATACACTTAAGGTACATTATTTTCCTCTCCTTAATTAAGAGCGTGTCAGGACTTCTACATACAGGACATATTACGTAGCTTTTAACGAATCTATTAAGTAAAGACGCTATTGTTCTAGGCGCTATTTCACCTTGTATTACTGCAGAATCTTCAGTTAATTCCCCTGGTGCAGCGAGTTCTTTAAGAAGATACCTGAGAAGTAACCTAGGCTCTCTGTTAAGCATGTCAGCTATATGCTTAAAATTAGTTATGAAGGTTCTCTTGCCTGATATTAGGACCTCTGGAGGGGGCACTCTAAATCTTTCCTTTCTTTCTAGGAAAGCTTTCTTAGGCAAATTAGCGTACGCTCTTTCTAATAACTTCTCATAATCATAGTAGCTTAAACTTTCTCCTTTTGATGACATGTTATCTTTCAATATAACAATGAGAATACTTAAATAGCTACCTTTTTTCACTTACTAACTAAGGTGCAGCATTTTGAGGTTCTGCCCGAAGTGCGGAGGACTAATGCTACCCTTTAAGACAGAGAAGGGTATGTATCTTAGATGTAGAACGTGTGGATATGTTTTAGAGAGTAAAGTAGAGAAGGAGTCAGGATATATAGTACATAAAACCATAGAACGAAGACCTCTTGATAAAATAACTGTTATAGGAGAAACTAAGGTTGAGATTTTACCTAAGACAAAGATAACATGTCCTAAATGTGGTAACGATACTGCTTACTATTGGGAGATACAAACTAGAAGTGCGGATGAGCCTGCTACAAGGTTTTTTAAGTGTATTAAATGCGGATATGTATGGAGAGAGTATCAATAAGCTAGCTTATCATTAATTTCCTTTTGGATTTCCTAGGATATATAACCTTTATTCCTCTTTTAATAGCTTTCTTCTTAAGCCTAAGATCGGCTGTAGCTAAGTATGCACCCATCCTTTCGCATAAGTTTAATAATAATCTGTCAATATCATTTATATTATCCGCCTTAACATCAAGCATGTGAAAAGTTCCTTTACTCAATAACTCCTCTACTAATTTAAGAGTGATTTTAGCTTCACTACCTCTTTTCCCTAAATGAGAAGCTATACTTCTTAACTCGTCGATGACCATTGAAGGTACTATAAGCTTTTGAGTACCTTCCAGTAGCTCTTTAATCTCTATAACCAGATCTAGCTTCAAGTTAACTGAATACATTAGTATACTTGTATCTAATATTACCTTGTGTTTAATTTCTGAATGGCTATTCATAACGAAGTATTTCTTTAGCATATTTAAGATCTTTATGTTAATATGTTTCGAATCTTTATATTAAAAGGCATCCATGTTTAAAGAAAAAGCACAAAACCATTAAGAATAACCTTAAGTAATAGTAGAAGGAAGCATATGAGAAATAGCAAGGCAACTAGAGTAATCATAATGGGTGCTGCTGGAAGAGACTTTCATAACTTTAATATTTTCTTCCGGGATAACCCCGAGTACGAGGTTGTTGCGTTTACGGCTTCTCAGATACCTAATATCTCTAACAGAACTTATCCCCCAGAGCTCGCAGGCAAGTTCTATCCTAAGGGGATACCAATATATCCAGAAGAACACCTTGAAGATTTAATAAAAAAATACAAGATAGATGAGGTTGTTCTCGCATATAGTGACTTAGTTTCAGATGATGTTCTAGAAAAAATTTCCAAAGTTTTAGCCTCTGGGGCTAATTTCAGGATATTAGGTATTAGAGATACTATGTTAAAAACAGAAATACCTGTTATAGCTGTAACAGCCTCAAGAACTGGTGCGGGTAAAAGCACAGTATCAAAAAAGATAGCAAGGATCCTTAGAGATAAAGGAGTTAAATTCGCTGTGGTAAGACACCCTATGCCTTATGGGGATCTTAGGAAAAGCGTCATTCAGAAGTTCTCAAAAATAGAGGATCTTGCGTTCTATGGATGCACGATAGAGGAAAGAGAGGAGTACGAGACTCATATAGCTGAAGGTAACGTAGTTTACGCAGGAGTAGATTACGAGAAAATACTTAAAGATATTGAAAAGGAAAAATATGAATTGATATTATGGGACGGGGGAAATAATGACTGGCCTTTCTATAAGCCAAACTTATACATAACGGTTATAGATCCTCTCAGACCAGGGCATGAGATTAGATCTTTTCCAGGACTTGTTAACCTTTTGTTAGCTGATGTAATAATAGTGAATAAGGTTAATGTAGCAAGTGAAGAATCTATTAAAAGTGTTGTATCAAATGTTAATAAAATCAATAAAAAAGCTAAGATAATAATGGCAGCGTCTGAGGTAACAGCTGATAAACCAGAGCTTTTAAAAGGAAAGAGAGCTCTTATTATTGAAGACGGGCCTACTGTGACCCATGGAAGCCTAGGCTACGCAGCTGGTTATATAGCTGCTAAGAAATATGGTGCTGAGATAATAGATCCGAGAAACTACGTTTTTGGATCTATAAAGGAAATATATGACAAATATGATCATATAGGTACCGTTTTACCTGCTCTTGGATATGGACGGAAACAAATGAAGGAGCTTGAAGAAATAATAAACAAGGTTCCTGCTGACGTTATTGTATTGGGAACTCCTTCAGATATAAGTAAATACCTTAAAATAAATAAACCCGTTGTAAAAGTAAGTTATGAGATAAAGGAGGTAAACGAGCCTTCATTAGAGGATGTTATAGAAGATTTTCTCAATAATATTAAGAAATAAAGTTAAAAATATATTCTAAATAATTCTCTTCCTATAAATATTACCCCCTCTCCCCCCTAATAACCTTCTTCCTTTATTTATAAATTAGTTCCCATTTCTGATAGGTGAGTATAATGGAGAGATCAGGCATTACCTATTTTACTCTCATCTCTGTACTCTTCATGGGTGCTATATTTTCGACATGGATAATAAACCCTGTTAATTCAAAAAGTGGAGACTCGTCAATAACTCTATGTCCAGCACCCACGATAATAGATGGTAGATTATATATAGCAGTAATGAATGAGGGAACTAAGTCATTTAATGGAGCCATAGAAGTTGTAGTTGTACAAAACTCTACTGAGTTAAGAGGGAGAGTTGCCCTTGTTAAACCTTTAGAGCCTAGACAGAGTATGATTCTTGAGATTCCGCTGAATGGGCCTAAAGCTCTAAAACGCGGGAAAGCTGAAGGAATGCTTCTAATAAAAAACGGAGCTAACGTAGAAAGCTCTAATCACAGGTTTATTATAGATGTGTTTTCTCCCTAGAAAATGTTTAAAGCTATCTGAACAAGTATCGGAGCTAGCATTGTAACTAAGCTTCCATGTATAAGTGCTATAATGGTGTTTTCTTTACCTCCATATTTAGATATAACAGGCAATGTCGTATCCATTGACGTAGCTCCTGCCATTGCAATTGCAGGAGTAGCACCAACAACCTTGGAGAGATGGGGATAAGTTAGAAGACTTATTACCTCTCTGAGAAAATTGGATGCAAACCCAATAAAAGCCGCCGAAGAACCTATTTTCTCGAGTAGTAAGGGTGCGGTCATCGTATACCAACCCATTCCTAGCGCAGCCGCTACTCCTTCTCGTAAACTCATATTTAGCAATGTTGAGGCAATCAAACCACCTATCATACTACCTATTACTGTAGAGAAAACTACGATAGTAGCTCTCAAAGTATAGATCTTTACTTCTTTTAAGTTTACATTAGAAGCTATATCATACCCTACTAAAAATAGAAGGAGAATAAGCGGTATATCCAGGTATTGTGAAAGATCAATATTAAAAAGCATACTACTAACAACTCCTATTATGAAAAATAAAAGGGCAAAATGACTATTCATTATTTCACCTTTTCAATTAAGACTGCAACTAATACACTTATAAAGGAAGATAGTATAGCTATCATTAAAGATGATAATAATGGTTTACCTAAGTCTTTTATTTTAATACTTGTTCCTAGGATAAAGAGTAAAATATATATTAAAAGAGAGAATAAATTATCAAACCTAAGCTTTCTCTCAACGATATAACCAAACATTACTCCAACTATTATAGCTAATACAAGCATGAACATAGTATTCCTTGAAAATTGCTTAAAACTTTATTTAACTCTTTCTTCTATTTATTTCTTTAATTATTACATTCATTTACATTAATTATAATAATTCTTTTATTTAATTTTCCTAATATCACATAATGAGGATCAATTTTTATTTCAATAGGTAGATTATTAGTTATATATACTATATATTTCTCTAATTTAAAAAATTCAGACTTCTCATTTTCTCTTATTTTTATAGGTATTATTAAATTATTTAATGAACTATTATTATATATTAATATTTTATATTTATTATTATCTATTATTTTACAATTAACAGTAATATTAACATAAGGTATGTTTTTCGATTCAAAATATCTTTCAAAGATGTCTGAAAAATTAGATCCGGCTATCTCCCTTATTATCTCTAAAAGTTTTTCTATACTAACTTCCGAGAATAGAAATCTCTTGTACATTTCCTTTAAAATAAGAAAGAATTTTTCATCTCCTAAACTCCATCTAAGATAATGAAGCAACAAAGGGCCTTTATAATAGAAAGTAAGTAAATACTCATTTGTCGAATTAAAATCCCACACACTTGATGAAAGCGCATAATCACTATCTCTAGTCCTAAGGTGAGCAAAATAAGTAGTTTGCATCCTTCTTACTTCGCTTATAAACCTATCATATCCATATGTATGTTCCAGGTAGAGAGCTTGGCTATAGGAGGCTAAGGATTCGTCCAAAAATGGCTCGGAAGCCTGATCATTGCCTATCATTGCATACCACCATTGGTGAGCCACTTCGTGAGCTATTACCATCTCTAATATTGAAGTATTAGAGAGGTAAGCTTTAGAAGTCATCATGATAATTGTAGGATATTCCATGCCAAGGAACCAACCCTCGACCTCACAGATTTTAAGCTCAGAATACACGTATCTTCCAAAAAGCTTGCTAAAGATTTTAATAGCATTCTTAGCAAAGTTAAGAGCCTTAAGACCTTTGTCTTCATGTTCTGGAAAATAGTACGAGTACACTTTTACTTCTTTATCCTCTATTAAAATAGTATCCATAGTGTATTTGTAATACTTGCTAGCTACCCATGCAAAATCCCTAACAGGTAGGGGAGTAAACCACTTAGTTAATGTAATTTTTCCATCGTTTATCTCATGTTTCTTAACTCCTGTTGTAACAATAACATAGTTACTAGGAGCTCTTATAGTGACGTTATAGAAAGCAACATTTGAGTAAAAACTTTCACCATAATTAAAGTAAGGATTTACATGCCATTTCTTTCCATCAAAAACCGCTAATATTGGGTACCAGTTCCCTAAAGCATAGTTCTTTTCCGAGGAGCCAAATCTATCTTTAGTTAGGGGTATCTTTACTTTAAAAATTAGAGTTATATTAATTAACATATTTCTATGAATTGTTTTAGGAAGCATCACTGAAAAAATATCTTTCTCCAAGTTTTCAAAAAGAAATATAGCTTTACTACCGTTAACATATACTACTAGTATTTCCCCGTAACCGTCTTTTTCCCTAAACCAAGGATTATTAGGATAAAAGTGAAAGTATAACTTGTCGCAACCAATTTCCCACCTCCACTTCAATAATAAAGTTTCTGTTCCAATAATAAGTCGTTTCTTAGGATAAAAATCTATGTAGATATTATAGTAATTGAGTAAATTTTTACTATAATAATAATTATTGGAAGATGAGTATGAATAAAAATTATTACTTAGTGATAATAAAGTGATTATAATAAAAATGAAGGCTTTTAAGGCCATATACCTCTTATTTCCATAGCTTCAACTACACGAGAAATAGCCATTATATAAGCGGCAGTTCTCATATCAACCTTTTTGCTTTCACTCAGTGAATATACGTCGTTAAAAGCCTCTATCATCCTTTTTTCTAGCATAGAAAGTACCTCTTCTTTCTTCCAATAAAGTCTGTTAAGGTTCTGGACCCACTCTAGGTAACTTGTCGTTACCCCTCCAGCATTAGCGAGTATATCAGGTATCACAAGTATGTTTCTCTCGTAAAGCACCTTATCAGCTTCTGGAGTAGTAGGTCCGTTCGCTCCTTCAGAGATTATTCTGGCTTGTATCCTATCTGCATTTTTATCAGTTATTACCTCCTCTATCGCTCCTGGCACAAGTATGGTGACAGGAAGCTCCAATAGTTCCTCATTACTTATGGTTTTAGCTCCTGGAAAGTTAATGACTGAGCCTGTTTTCCTCTTATGTTCCAAAAGTTTATCAGGATTTAACCCTTCTGGATTATATACTCCTCCTTTAGTATCACTTGCGGCTACTAACTTAAACCCCCATTTGTGAGCAAAGTGAGCTGCCCAGTAACTCACGTTACCGTATCCCTGGACAGCGACTGTAATCTCATCGTTAATTTTTAGCTTTTTAACGGCTTCTCTAGCAACAACCATTACTCCAAAGCCCGTTGCCTCTGTTCTACCGTAAGATCCCTGAAGAGAAGTCGGTTTTGCTGTAACCACACCAGGCTCCATTCTTCCAGTTAGAACAGAGTAAGTATCCATTATCCATGCCATGGTCCTCTCATTCGTGTAGACATCCGGTGCAGGTATATCTACGTAAGGGCCTATAAACTCTCTTATAGCGTATGTGTACCTCCTAGTTAATCTCTCTAATTCGCTTTCACTCATGTTTTTAGGGTTACACCTTATACCTCCTTTTGCTCCTCCATAGGGTAAATTCATCACCGCCGTCTTCCAGGTCATCCACATAGCTAACGCTCTAACCTCATCTAAGTTTACACTAGGATGGTATCTTATTCCTCCTTTGAAGGGGCCTCTAGCATCATTATGTTGAACTCTATACCCAGTGAATACGGCTATCTCTCCATTATCCATTTTTACAGGTAAATGAACTATCAATTCTCTCTTAGGCTTTTTAAGTATCTCTAACAACCCTTCATCAAGATTCATGAGCCTAGCTACGCTTTCAAGCTGCTTTACAGCCATTTCATAAGGATTCGTTTCTTGGTTCAAAGGATTCCCCACTGTTAATTAAATGACGTATCCTATAGTTTTTATTCTGTTTTTGCTCTTAAAAATATAAAAATAATTTAGAGATAGGCTTTATAGATCCTTTAGAAAAAAGTAGTTTATGTTCAATTTTATTTATTAAAAAGATTCAGAAAACACCTAGCATAGTTAGCGCTAAGGATAAATTAGCTTAGTTATTACTGAAAAGGGTGAATAAGTGAGCTTGAACAACCATATATCTAGATTATTAAGACCAAATACAATAGCTGTTATAGGAGCTGCTAGAGAGCCTACTAAGATAGGACACCAGGTGCTTAGAAACATCTTAGAGGCTGGATTCCCTCGAGATAAAGTATTTCCTGTTAATCCTAAAGCACAGGAAATACTTGGACTGCGATGTTATCCCTCTGTTAAGGATGTACCTGAAGAGATAGATCTAGTTATAGTGACAGTACCAGCTAGGATAGTTCCTCAAGTATTAAGAGACTGTGCTGAAAAGAGGGTTAAAGCCGTAGCAATAATAACTAGTGGTTTTAAAGAGGTTGGAAATGTTGAAGCCGAGTTAGAGCTTGTTAAAATAGCTAAAGAAGGAGGATTTAGAATACTAGGCCCTAATATAGTGGGACTATGTGATACAGTTAAAGGTGTTAATGCAAGTTTCTGTCAAGGTCTTCCATTACCCGGGGATGTCGCATTCATAACACAAAGCGGCGCACTAGCGATAGCCCTTGTTGGGTGGACCAAACTTAAGAGTATAGGTCTCTCGGATTTAGTTAGCATAGGTAATAAAGCAGATATAGATGAAACAGACTTAATTGAGTTCTTCGGAACGGATGATAGTACTAAAGTAATAATAGCGTATCTAGAAGGTATAGATAATGGGAGAAAATTCATCGAAGTGGCTAGAAAAGTCTCATTTAAGAAGCCAATAATAGTGCTTAAAGCAGGGAAAGCAGAGAGAACGGTTAGCGCTATAAAGTCTCATACCGGTTCCTTAGCTGGATCAGATATAGCGTATAATGCCGCTTTTAAACAGACCGGTGTTTTAAGAGCTAGAACATTTCTTGACCTTTTTGATTGGGCTATAGCTCTCTCTAAGCTTCCTATACCGGAAGGAGATAACGTAGTCATTATAACCAATGGGGGCGGTGCAGGCGTTGTAGCAACAGATTTCTCAGAGGAGTGTGGTCTTAAGCTAATGGATATACCTCCTGATCTAGCTGAGAAATTCAGGAAATGCATGCCTCCTTTCGGAAGCGTGCTAAATCCTATAGATCTAACTGGTATGGCTAACGAGGAATGGTATAAGAATGCTATATTAGAGGCTTTAAAGGATCCAAGGGTTAGCTCAGTCATAGTACTATACTGCCACACGGCTGTCACTGATCCCAGGAAGATAGGTGATGCTGTACTTCAAGCAATAAAAGAGGCTAATTCTAATAAACCTGTAGTCGTGTCACTTATAGGAGGAATAGAGTGCGCAGAAGAATGCACTAGGTTAATAGAAAACGGAGTACCATGCTATGAATCCCCTGAAAAAGCCGTCTCAGCCTTAGGAGCATTGTATGCTTATAAGAGAGGAATAGAGAGGCTTAGGTCGAGAACACTTCCCAAAATTGTAGTTAATAAAGACAGGGCTAGAAAAATAATAGCTAGGGCTTTAGATGAAGGTAGAACAGCCCTTACACCTAAGGAAGCTGCAGAACTTGCTAAGGCTTATGGTATACCTGTATTAGAGAAACCTCTAACACATAATGTTGAAGAGGCTATAAAGATAGCCGGAAGAATAGGATATCCTGTGGCTTTGGAGATAGAGTCTCCTCAGATAATTCATAAGACTGAGGTAGGTGGAATAGTTCTTAATATTAATTCTAGGGAAGAGCTTGAAAGGGAATATCAGAGAATGCTTGAAAATATTAAGTCGAAAGTGCCTGGAGCTAAAATAGAGGGAATAATAGTGAGGAAAATGGCTGAGAAGGGAAGAGAGGTACTGATAGGTATGAGTAAGGATCCTATATTTGGTCCTTTAATTGCGTTCGGTTCTGGAGGTATAATGGTGGAACTTATTAGAGATGTATCGTTCAGGGTTACTCCATTATCGATAGAAGACGTTAATGAGATGATTAAGGAAACAAAAGCCTATAAAATGCTAAAGGGCTTTAGAGGAGAACCAGAAGGAGACATGGAAGTCGTTAAAGATGTTATATTGAGAGTAGCTAAGCTTGCAGAAGACTTTAAGGAAGTAAAGGAGTTAGACATCAATCCCTTCTTCGTTTATGAAAAAGGTAAGGGAGGATTAGCCATAGACATAAAGGTTCTCCTCGAAGAGAAAAGCTAATGCCTCCATATTTAAAGATCTGTTTTTTAGTTAATCCTATCGCAGGAATTGGAGGAAGACCTGGATTAAAAGGAAGCGATAACGTAGTTGAAGAGGCTATTAAAAAGGGAGGGACGCCTCTTTCTCCTATTAAAGCTAAGACCTTTCTTTCTAAACTATCTCGAGACATCTTAGATAAGGTACTTTTCCTTACGGCAGATAATAAAATGGGAGAGGACTATCTTTCAGAAATAGGAGCTAACTATGAGATAGTTCATAAGAGTAGTAAGCCATCAACAGCTGAAGATACGATAAGTGTTGTGAAGAAGGCTATTCTTTCTCATGGAAAACTTATAGTTTTTGTAGGAGGAGACGGCACAGCGAGAGATGTATTAAGCGCTATAAAGGATCTCAAAGTTGATATACCCATACTAGGTGTCCCTGCAGGAGTTAAAGTTTATAGCAGTGTATTTGGTAATACACCACGTGATTCTGCGAACATTTTAAAGGCGTTTGTTAGAGGAGTCGCCTCTATATCACTAAGGGAGATAGTAGATATAGATGAGGAAAGTGTAAGAAGTGATAGGATGAGTATAAAAATCTATGGCTATGCTTTAACTCCTACCTATAGTAACCTACTTCAACCCTCAAAAGCTACCTTTCATGGAGTATATGATGAAGAGAATAAAGAGGCGATCGCTAATTACATTGTTGAGAATATGGATCCTAAGGCTCTATATGTGTTAGGTCCGGGGTCCACTGTTAAGAAAATAGGAGATAGACTAGGTATTAATAAAACATTACTTGGAGTAGATCTCTATGCCGAGGGGAAACTACTGAGAAAGGATGTAGGGGAAGACGAAATCATAAAGGCTATGAAAAGATATCCCAAGACTTTCATGGTGATCTCACCAATAGGTAAGCAAGGCTTTATATTAGGTAGAGGTAATCAGCAAATAGGTCCTGAGGTCTTACGGAAAATAACTAAAAAAGAGTTAATAGTTGTTGCTACACGTGGAAAGCTTACCGAAACTCCTGTTCTTAGAGTTGATACAGGATATCCAGATTTAGATAAAAAGTTTAGAGGGTATTTAAGGGTTATAGTGGACTATAATATGGAAAAGATAGTTAAAGTTGTATAATATGATTGTTTTTTATATTTATAAATATAAAAATCTTTAAATAAATTAGGTTTTAAAAATAAATAATAGGATTAAGCTTAAACAAGAGTCTTATGATAGTAGCTGGGTCTAACTCACAGGGTATGGCTGCTATCATATCTAGGGAATTAAATGAGAAACTTGTAATGATTGAGAGAAAGATATTTCCTGATGGAGAACTATATGTTAGGATATCTTCAGAGCCTGAAGAAAGAGCCATAGTAGTTCAATCCCTTACGCCGCCTCAAGATAGAAGCTTGATGGAGTTATTTCTGATAGTTGATTCACTTAAAGGATTAAATGTCAATGATGTTATAGCTGTTATACCATACTTGGCTTATGCGAGACAGGATAAAAGGTTCTTAACAGGGGAGCCCATAACTCTTAAGGTTGTCCTGGATACATTAAGAGGCCTTGGTGTCTCAAAAGTATTAACTGTTGACGTCCACAATGAAAAACAGTTTAAAAAGTTTATGGGTGACAATGGAATCAATATTCTTCCGACAGAGATTATAGCTGAGTATTTTAAGGATAGACTTAGTTCAAATTCTATAGTTTTAGCACCTGATAAAGGAGCTTTATGGAGAGCTAAAAGTGTAGCTGAAAAACTTGGATTAAGATATGACTATATAGAGAAAAAGAGAGACAGGACGACTGGAGAGATTAAGGCTTTACCTAAGGAATTAGATGTCTCTGATAAAGATGTATTAATAGTGGATGACATAATAAGTACAGGAAGAACTATAGCCTTAGCTGCTAGAAATTTAAAAGAAAAAAATGCGAAGAAAATCTATGTCGCTTGCACACATGCAGTGCTGGTTGAAAACGCTTTAGACAGAATATATCAGAATGGTGTTCTAGAAGTTGTAGCCACGGATACTTTACCTTCGCCAATATCTAAACTTAGTATAGCCCCCCTATTAGTGAGGTACCTTAAACAGTGTTTATCTAAAATCTAGCTTTCTAAGGTTAGTTAGAAATATTAATATACATCTAGTTGTCAGACATTTAAGTCTATATGGTGGTTTTGTGGTAGAATTCTGTCCAAAGTGCGGCTCAATCCTAGTGCCCAGCAGGAAAAACAATGAGACATACTTAGTCTGTAATAGGTGTGGATTTTCTAAATTAGCCAAGGATGTTTCAAGTTATAAAAGAAGAGAGAAAATATCAGATGAGAGAAAGGTAAAGGTGTTAGTCTTAGAGAGGACTGAAAAGCGAGGTAAGGAAAAGCTTGAAGAGGAGAGAGAGCTTTTGCAAGAGTATTATGAAATATTCTTAGATACCATGGAAGAAGAATCAGGAGAGGAATGAGATAACCTCAGCTTTAAGTGAAAAAGATTAATTGAGGAGAATTACGTATGAGAGTAGCTGTAGTAGAGCCTAGCTTATGTAAACCTAATAAATGTCACCAGGAATGTGTTAGATTTTGTCCTATAAATAGATCTGGTGCTAAATGCGTTTGGATAGATGAGGAAGTAAACAAGGCCAGAATATCCGAGCAGCTATGTGTGTCATGCGGTATATGTGTTAAAAAATGTCCATTTAATGCAATAAGCATAATAAATCTTCCTGAGAAACTCAAGGAAGATCTGGTGCATAGGTATGGACCTAATTCATTTGAATTGTTTAGACTTCCTATACCTAAACAAGGAAAAGTTGTTGGTCTTATTGGTAGTAACGGGGTAGGTAAAACAACTTCCTTAAGGATCTTATCTGGGGAGATAAAGCCTAACCTGGGTGATTACTCCTCAGAGCCTGAATGGGATAAGATAATACTCAATTTTAGAGGTTCAGAGCTACAACCTTATTTCGAGAAATTATCTTCAGGTAAAATAAGGGCCATCTATAAACCTCAAGCTGTTGATAAGATAGTTAAGTATGTTAAGGGTAATGTTAAGGAGGTAATTTCCAGGATAGATGAGAAAGGAATAGCGAAGGACCTTAAAGAAGAGCTAGAAATGGAGAAGTTTTGGAATAGGAAAATTAACATGCTAAGTGGAGGAGAGCTACAGAAACTGGCTATAGCAGCTATGATGGTTAAAGATGCGGATATTTACCTAATAGATGAGCCTTCAAGTTATCTTGATGTTAAAGAGAGGCTAAGAGTAGCTAAGATTATAAGGAGACTTGCTGAGGAAGGCAAGTACGTAATAGTTGTTGAGCATGACCTGGCAGTACTTGATTATCTTTCCGATCTGATTCACATACTTTATGGTGAGCCAGGAGTTTATGGTATAGTCAGTCTACCTAGAGGAGTAAGAGGGGGTATAAATGCATATATAGAGGGGTTCCTAAGGGAGGAGAATGTTAGAATAAGAAATTATAAAATAGAGTTCAGGGCTAGACCTACTCCTCTTAGATGGAGACCTGAAGATAAGATGTTAGAGTGGAGCGATTTGAGGAAAAACTTAGGTAACTTTCAACTTAGTGTGATGGCCGGAGAAATACATAGGGGTGAGGTAATAGGAATTTTAGGACCAAATGGTATAGGTAAGACAACCTTTGTTAGAATGTTAGTGGGTATTCTTAAACCTGATGATGGAACAATACACTCTGTAGGTAATCTTAAACTTAGCTATAAACCTCAGTTTATCTCAAAAATAGATTATTCAGGTACATTAAAAGAGTTTCTTAAAGAGGCGGGTGTTAACACAAGCTCTAGTTTTGTACAAACTGAGCTCATAAGACCATTAAAGCTTGAATCTTTAATGGATAGGTATGTAGAAGAGCTAAGTGGTGGTGAACTACAAAGAGCGGCTATAGCTGCTACTTTAGGAAAAGAGGCAGACGTATATCTCTTAGATGAGCCTATGGCTTATTTGGATATAGAACAAAGGTATGCAGTAGCCAGGGTTATTAAAAGGCTGACAAATGAGCGGGGAGTAGCTACTTTTGTGGTTGAGCATGATATAGTAGCACAGGATTTCTTATCCACATCATTAATGGTATTTAGAGGTATTCCAGGCTTAAAAGGAGAAGGGTACACGCCTATGGGGTTAAGAGAAGGTATGAACATGTTTTTAAAGGATGTTGGCATTACATTTAGACGGGATCCCGAAACGTATAGGCCCAGAGCTAATAAAGAGGGTTCATGGCTTGATAGACAGCAGAAGGAGGTACTAAAAGAGTATTATTACGTGAAAATTACTGAAGAGGTATCAGAATGATAAATGATTTTAACCTAGTTATCTCAACATATAGGGGTAGAGAGAACGACTGTGTATCAGAACTATGGTATTTTTTAAAGGATCTTGGAGACTCCAAGACAGAGTTTAGCTTTACAGGATTGCCTGGATTATTAGTAGCTAAAACGTGTTTAGATCCATTTAGTGTCGTTGAGGAAATAAGATCTGAAGCATATAAGCAACCATGGTACTTTAGATATTTATTAAAAATCGTACCCATTCAGGTTACTGTTAAAACAGATATTAATATCATAAAAGAGAATGCTTTAACGTTAGCTAATGAAAACATAAACAAAGAGGAAAGTTACAAAATATTGATAAGAAAAAGGCTAACAGAGATGAAGGCTGAGGATTTAATATCTGTTATAGCTCCTAATATAAGTAATAAGGTCAGTCTGGAGAAACCGGATAAGATAATTTTGATAGAAATAATAGGGAATATCACAGGGATATCAGTGATAAGACCGGAACATATAGTATCTATACAAAGAATAAAGAGGGAGAGAAGAGGCATATAATAACAATCAAAATAAAGTAAAAGATAAAATATTTTCATTCATTAACAACTATATAATAAATTATTTTAACTTAATAACCTAAAATAGTTAATTATATTTAATCGTTTTACAGAGGAAGCTAAAAGATACGGTAAAGTTAATATAAGAAAAGTAAGCGAGGTATATGGGTAGAATGCTGAGATACAGGAGAAATTTCGGGGCTGATCCTTTAGCTCTTGTATTACAAAGGATGATAGAGAGACGCATTGAAAAGGTTACTCCGGGAGAAAAACAAGTCATGGCATCAGTAGCCTCCGCGGACCTAATTAATTATCTTATTCTTAAGCTAGGATTTGAAGATTATGAAGATGCAGAGGAGATAACTAGGGAATACATAGAAAGGATAATAGATGAAAAACCAGCTGAGTTTCTTGGAGTTACCGGTGAATGGTTTGATGTATGGCTTTGGAAGTGGAGACAAAGAGTTAAACTCGTACTTAAGGAGGAAGTAGAGAAAGAGAATACAAAAGTTGATCAAAAAGTGAAACCTATAATACCGAAAATAAAATATTACAAAGAACTTTATAGGTATACAATTTCCTCTCTTATAAGGAATAATGAAGTATGTTTTACCAATCTGTTAGCTGAAAATATTATAAAGTCTTCGATATACAAATTTTCTCTGTCAATTAATGAGCCATCAAAGATAGCTAAACTTATAAATAAAAATCCATTAGTTATACTTGAGGATATTTCTAAAAGAATAAGAAGCTTAAAAAGATTTAAAGGTCAATTAGTAATAGTAAGAGTTAATCCCCAGATATTCTCTCAATCAGGTACTCCTAGAATTTTAAGAGAGTGGTGGTTTTAACTTAAAATAAATTAGATTCTGTAAGGATTAATTCCGTCTAAGTCTATTATAAATATATTTCAACATATTATATTTCCAGCTAGCAGTTTTGGCCACTTCCTCAGTAGAGTTTAAGATTAATCTATTCTTCAATATTAGGATATGTAACTCATATCGGAAACTCTAGCTATGGAGGAAGATGAACGTATATATCTTGCGAGCGCACAGATATCACGGATGCTGGGATACCTTCCTTTACTAAGTGTATTCTATCAGCATCTGTACCACATAAGTTTAGTCTCTACAAGTTAACTTTTACGAAATATTTTTTAAGTAATTTGTTAAACGATTTTCTTAAATATTTACATGAAAATATAATAGCAATTCCTCCTTTCCAGTAACCATAGATAATCATAGTTTTTTTAGGTGAATATAAAAGAGCAGGTACTCCAAGCAGATCTTCCTCTCCTTCTACCACTATTACCACGGAATTGCCTTCCTTTGCCTTTTGAATTGCCTTTTTTACGGAGAATAAGGCTTCACTCCTTAGGAAGCCTGAGGGGTTCTTACATTTAATTTTTATATCAAAAGTATCAATAATATATTTATACTCTATAATTTCTTTTCTAAGAGTTTTTCCATCTAAAATAGCTATATTTACTTTAAATTTTCTTTTAAGTAGGTTCCCAGTTACAACATCACCTACTGTTATAATTAAAGGGGGGTTGTAGTTATCTACTAAATCTCTAAGTATTTCTAAAGCATCTGATGGCTCTTTATATATGACAATGCCTATAGGCATAGAAAGTATTTTCCTACCCTCTTCGCTAATAATAAGATCCTTTACTCCTTTCAACTTAGGCTACCGAACCTTCAACGCATATCTTCCAGGTTTATCTTTACCCATAGCCTTTGCAAGTTCTGATTTTTCGGGGTTAAGTATTATAACTATTCCTTCCCAATCTTCAGTAAAGTCTCTTGATCCGCAATTGGGACAGATCTCAACTTTAAGGGAGACTAACATCTTACAATTAACACATGCTTTAAGAGGTAGCGCTTTCCGTCTCACGTTTAATTCCCTTTATCTCCTCTTCTATCCATTCAATTTTACCTAGATAGGGCTGTCTCATGGTTAACCCTATTCTTAATGCTCTTCTTCTATGACCGTAACTTATACTAACTATTCGAGCCCTAACCTTATCTCCTTTTCTGATAATTCTTCCAGTTTTTGATCCTAAAAGCATGTCTTGATCCCTACTATAAGAAAAGTAATCATCAAATATCTGGCTCTTATGTATAAATCCATCAATAGGTCCTAGTCTAACTAACATTCCAAACTCTTCCACAAGGATTATTTCTCCTTCAACTACTTCATGAAGCATCGGCGTATAAACTAGTGCTTTAAATTTAGTTCTATGATAAAGTGCTCCGTCATTAAAAACCACTTCTCCATACTCAGAGGCTTCTGCATCAAGTATACTTATGATAAGTCCAATATCAGATATTATTTGTCCCTCATAACTCCCCCTCAAAACCTCCATAACCGCCTCTTTAAGAGGTTTATTAAATAGAGAGGGGGGTACACGAACCACATCATCGAACTCGACGATCTTAAACATAGGTTAGCACCGGAAAACAAGGGATGTAGCAACAACCCTGCTAAGCACTTTCTTACTTATAAACCTATTTTTTACAGGCATTTAACAGGTGTTAAGGAGATATAGGATGTGCAGGTGCTAAGTATGCATCTACCTCCTCTAAAATAAATCTGTCCTTAAATATTATAGAGGTATATATTTCGAATCTTCCACTAGCTGTAGCTTTCCTATAGAATAACATTGATGGATCAGGAAACTGCCAGTACCATATACTTCCTATTGATATTTCTCCTATACCTGCTGTACTAGTTATATATTCTATCTTCGAGATAGGACAGCCTTTTCCTTTTGGAGGTATAAAAAGACTCACCTCTGACTTTTCCTTAAAATTTATGGTCTCCACATCAAAAGATATACCTACTGAGCTATGTTGTCCATTGTTAGCGTACTCTTCCCTCATTTTTGCCCTTCCTCCAAAACCCATATAATCATAGATCGCCGTAGAGTTTATAACTACGCTAACAGAGACATTCTTGTTTATGTTTTCTGTCCTGTTAAAAAACACCATACCATAAAAATGGCTATATCCTGATGATGCCATAAGTTCCCGGGTAACGCCTGTTCCCTTCCATGCTATTTCAATCCTATATCTATAGCTTCCTTTAACTACAGTGTCCCACATTATAACAACATTCTTATAACCTTCACTTATGACCATGTGTAAATTCGTTATTAAAGCTATGAAAACTATTAGAGCTAAGATCCTGGAACTTTGTGACATTTTAATCACAGCTGGTAATTAACAACATAATATTATTCTTATCTCCCTTAATATCTTTCTTACTAGCTAATGTCTAGCAAGATTTTTATTGATTTTAAGTAATAGTTCCTCAATAAGCCTAACTATTGCATTAGTAACTTCTTCGAAATACCTACGACTTTTCCCTAGTTCAGCAAATATAATGTTTCCTTCCTCTTCAGAATAATTTATCACCGTTCCAGGAAGAGGATATGAAATTATACCTATGTCATGAAGTATAATTTGTGAACTTTCATATAAATCCTTTTTTACTAATTCAGGTTTTATAGCATGCATCATTGCTGTCTCATAACT
>CAZKLN010000012.1:25499-28654 GCA_964553765.1 uncultured Thermofilaceae archaeon | reverse complement strand
CCAATAGATGTTAACGATACGCATAGCTAATGAGGAAGAGACTAACTCCCTGTTAAAGGTTTTAGGTTTAGTTCGTCTTCACCTCATTCTAATGTGGCACACTATGAGCTACTTAAGGTTGACATCAATGACTCTTTCCCAGGCCTTAGAGAGGTATCTGAGCATGACTTTAGAAGGTATATAGTCTTTGACAGTACACCAGCCGAGCTGATAACGTTAATAGCGAGTGAGATCGGCATCATCAGGCCTGAAGAGGCCAGGTCTCAAGCGTTAGGCTCTATAGCTGACTTGCTAAAGCTTTAACCTCATTACTAAGAACTTGAGCTTAGGCATGTTAGCCCTATAGAAGCCTAAGGCTCTTCTATCCGAGGAAGTCCATCTCATAGATCTTAAAACTCTGACCACGCTTATAAGCCTTCCACCATGTTCCCTTGCGAGTTTAAGGGACTCAGACAGCAGTCTTGTCCCTATTCTCCTCCTCCAAAATTCCTTAACGACGTGAATTCCGAAGTCAAGGTTAAACGTTTTTAAGTTTAAATAGGTTAATCCTACTACTTTCCCCTTAAATGTGGCTAAAAGAACAATATGCTTGCCTTTCACAGGAGGTATATAAAAACCCCAGCTCCTCCTCTGCACGCTCTTAAACTCATCACCCTCGTTCCAGTCACGCAACGCTACGACATTAACCTCCATATTAGGAGTTAGCGTCTTAGCGTTAACATCCCAAAAGTAAAGTATCGACCTGGCTGAGGCTATACGTTTAACAACATCCTCTACTGCCTGGTCTTCAGGGACCAACATTATCAGGCTTACGCCTTTCCCTTTAAACCTTTTAATCTCCTTAAGTGCCTCATCAAGTGCCTTAGCTATACATATTATCCCCCTTTTAACCCCTCTCCTAACGTTCCACTCAACCTTAATTAGATGAGAATCCTCTCCCATAAGGATCTTTAACTCCTTTAGCGGCTTAGCCCAGAAGATCTTTAGGTTCCCCAGCTCCCTATACCAGTCAGCGAACTCCTCAACTTTAAAGGGGAAAGGATCAAGCATCATACTAGTCAGCGATCTTCTCACTGTGCTCATTGGGAAAACTCCGAACGTTCCTAGTTCTAAAAACACCTCAAAAAGCGTGACTACCTTCTGAGAACTTAAAAGTTAAGCTTTCTTGCCATTATGAGGACCTCATTGCCGTTTCTAACGTATCACTTTATAGGCGAATTACATTAAAGTTTTTAGCCCATATAAGGTCTAGTCCACTCTTTGGGTGGAAGTAGGTTCTCCTTTATACTTCTCGGAGTCACCCATCTAAGTAGGTTTAGCCACCACCCTGCTTTATCGTTCGTACCTGACATTCTCGAGCCTCCAAATGGTTGTCTAGAAACTATGGATCCTGTAGGCTTATCATTTATATAGAAGTTTCCAGCCGCATGTCTTAGAATCCTCTCTGCGAGAACTATGGCGTTCCTATCCTTAGCGAATATTGAGCCAGTAAGTCCATAAGGTGAGGTTTCGTTACAAAGCTTTAATGTCTCCTCATATTCATCGTCTGGATAAACATATATCGTAAGCACAGGTCCGAATATTTCCTCCGTCATTAGCTTACCTTTAGGATTTCTCGAGAGAATAAGGGTCGGCTGAACGAACCATCCTTTCTCATCGCTGTAGTTCCCACCATAGATTATTTCATACTCCTTTGGGTTAGCTTTAGCATAATCTATGTAGCTTACGACTTTCCTATATGCCTGCTCATCTATCAGAGCTCCCATGAATACTGTAAAGTCCTCTACAGGACCATACTTTATTTTAGAAAGCTCCCCAGTTAGCCTTTCCCTCATCTTGGGCCAGAGTGATTGAGGTATGTACGCTCTAGAGGCTGCAGAACACTTCTGGCCTTGGTACTCAAACGCTCCTCTTATAAGAGCTGTAACAACCTCGTCTACGTCAGCTGAATTGTGAACGAACACGAAGTCCTTACCGCCTGTTTCTCCGACAACCCTTGGGAAATTCTTGTATTTATCGATGTTCTCTCCTACTGTCTTCCACATTTTCTTCAGCGTGAATGTACTTCCTGTAAAATGAATTCCTGCAAGCTCAGGACGTGTCAAGGCTACCTTGGATATGACTTCTCCTGTTGCGGGAACAAAATTTATGACCCCAGCTGGCAAACCCGCGTTGATGAGAATCTTCATTATGTAAAAATTGGAGAAGACAACAGATCTACTTGGTTTCCACACGACCACATTTCCCATCATAGCTGGAGCCGTAGGTAGGTTACCCCCTATTGAAAAGAAGTTAAAAGGAGTTATAGCAAGGACAAATCCTTCCAATGGTCTCCAGTCAACCCTGTTAACCTCCTCAGAGGCTTGCTCAGGTTGCTGAGAGTAGATCCATCTCATATAGTAGGCGTTAAACCTCCAGAAATCGACGAGTTCTGCTAGATCTATTTCAGCCTCGTAAGGTGTCTTGCTTTGACATAACATTATAGCAGCTATAGTCTCTATCCTGTAAGGACCTGCAAGTAGCTCAGCGGCTTTAAGGAAGATGCTAGCACGATGATGCCATTCGGTATTGCTCCATTTATCCCATGCCCTTAACGCGGACTCTATCGCCTCTCTTACCTCATTTTCACCAGCTAAGTAATACCTTGCTAAGGACTTACTCTTATCATGAGGACATCTGCATTCAGCTAAATACTCTGTCTTAACTTCCTTACCGTTTATTATGAGAGGTATCTCTAAACTCCTGTTTTTCAACTCCTCAAGCTTTTTCTTCAGACATTCTCTCTCTTTACTTCCAGGAGCATACGACTTTATGGGCTCATTGAGAGGTTTCCTGATAATAGGTAAGGAACCTATGACAATCCCCTATTTAAGTAAATTAATTCCTCAAAATATAAGTTAAGCTTGCTTAGGGCTTAGCCGGAGTTAGCTAATATTTCACCTGTGATGCTTTGTCTATAGTAAAATTTTCACTAACGTTAGGACCCCAGTAATAAATGCTTGCCTCACCGCTTACATCTGATGCGGAAGTATCTAATCTTAATACATATACCGTGAAGCCTGAGCTGGACAACTCATTACTAATTTCAAACTTTTCATGTTCAGCATAGAGACTTGTGGCAATGCCTTTGCTACCTTGAGAGACATAATCTATTC